>JBBRCN010000021.1:0-57665 GCA_038204775.1 Burkholderiales bacterium
TCGGCCCAGGGTCGCAGCGACGAGGCCTTTGCCTACATGTTCGAGGCCTTGCGCCACGCCGGCCCGGCGCGGGGCCACGGCTTCGACGCTGCCTTGCACTGCAACCTGTCGCACGAGCTGATGGAACTGGGCGACCACGACCAGGCGCTGGAGCAGATCGAACGAGGTCTGGCGCGCTGCGAAGGCATGCGCAACACGCGGCTGGAGAGTGTGCTGCGCATCAACCGAGTGGTGGTGCTGACCGAACTGAACCGTGCCGCCGAGGCCTTGCCCGATGTGCAGCGCCTGTGTGCCATCACCGCATCGGTCACCGGCCGCGGCACGCGTGCGCTGCACTTCGAGACGCTGGCCATCGCCGCTTTGCGCGCGGGCCAATCCGCGCTGGGTGCCGAACTGCTGCAACAGGCGCAAATGCTGGCCCACACCATGCTGCCCGACGAGAGGGTAGAGCTCGCGGTGGCCCAGGCTTTGCATCTGCACCAGGGCGGCGACAGCCGCGCCGCATTGGGGGCGCTGGACCCGGTGCAGCCCCTGGTGGCGGGTGCGGCGGGCGCGCGCGCGAGTGCGCTGGCCATGCAGCTGGCGTCGGAACTGCAAGAAGCGCTGGGCGACGCGGCAGCCGCACTGGCGGCCCTGCGCCGCTGGCAGGCGCTGATGGCACGCCGCGCCAGCCTGGCATCCCGTGCGCGATACCAGGCTGCGGCGCTGCAGACCGAGCTCATCAAGCTGCACCACCGCCTGGAGGAAACCGATGTCAAGCGTCGCGCTACCGAAAGGGCACGCGCCGAAATGGTGCTGGCCAACCTGGCGCTGTCGCGCAAGATCGAAGAGGTGCAGTCGCTGCAGGCCGCACTGCGGGAACAGGCCACGCACGATGCCTTGACGGGCCTGTTCAACCGCCGCCACCTGAATGACACACTGCCTTCGATGCTGGCGCTGGCGCTGCGCGAAAAACTG
Source organism: Burkholderiales bacterium (assembly GCA_038204775.1). Taxonomy (GTDB): domain Bacteria; phylum Pseudomonadota; class Gammaproteobacteria; order Burkholderiales; family Burkholderiaceae_C; genus Rubrivivax. The sequence goes on from JBBRCN010000021.1 coordinate 958, forward strand.
CCGTTGGCTGTGGTGGTGGTGGACCTGGACCACTTCAAGGCCGTCAACGACCAGCACGGCCACCACGCCGGTGACTTGCTGCTGTCCGGCTTCGGCCGCCTGCTGCGCGAGCAACTGCGCAGCAGCGACCAGGCTTACCGCTACGGCGGTGAAGAGTTCTGTTTGCTGATGCCGGGCACTTCGGCCCAGGCCGCCCGCAGCAAGGTCGAGCAGGTGCTGCACCTGTGGCGGCAACAAGTTTTCGAGCTGGACACCGGCCGGCTGCAGGGTCTGGGTTTTTCTGCCGGCGTGTCCGACACGCTGCAGGCAGCGTCCACAGCGGCTCAGCTGTTGCGAGTGGCAGACGAACTGCTGCTGCGGGCCAAGCGCGGTGGCCGCAACCGCGTGCTGACACCGGGCTGACGCGGCCGGGCATCCCCAGCGGCTGCGCCTGACAATGACGGCACACCCAGCTGAGCCGTTGAAAGGCCACCCCATGATCGACACCCTGCAAGCCTGGCACGCCCTGGTGCACAGCCGCGATGTGCGGGCGCTGCAAGACCTGCTGGCCGACGACGTGGTGTTCCACTCGCCGGTGGTGCACACGCCGCAGCGGGGCAAGGCCATCACGGCGCTGTACCTGACGGGGGCGCTGCACACGCTGAACAATGAACACTTCCGCTATGAACGCGAGATCGTCGGCGCGCACGATGCACTGCTGGAATTCGTGACCCAGATCGACGGTGTGCACATCAACGGCATCGACCTCATCCGCTGGGGCGACGACGGCCGCATCGTCGACTTCAAGGTCATGGTGCGGCCGTTGAAGGCCGTCAACGCGCTGCACCAGGCCATGGGCCGGATGCTGCAGAAACTGGAGCCCGCCGCCAAAGGAGATAGCGCATGAGTCCCAACCACTTTGCAGAAATTGAAGCCGCCGCGCCGGCCCAGGGCATTGACGAAGTGCTGGTGCGCTAATAGGCGCCGTCCCAGGCCCTTGGCCATGTCGGTTCAAAGGCCGGTGCCGGCCTCATCGGTAGCGTGTTTGGCAGCAGCCACCACACCGTCGGCCAGCAAGCGCTGGACATCGTGGGCGCTGTAGCCCAGCGACTGCAGCAGTTCCCGGCTGTGCTGGCCCAGGGCCGGTGCGTCGTGGCGCAGCGGTAGTCGCCGGCCGTCGATCGACAGCGGCAGCAGCGCGGCGTGCGTGTGCACCTCGCGTCCGGCGCCGCTGGCGTCAGCCGGCACCGTGGTGGGCGCCAGGCCGCCGCTGGCTGCCAGGTGCGGGTCGTCGAACAGGTCCTGCGGTCGCGTGATGGGTGCGTAGGGCAGGCCGATGCGTTCGAAGCGCTCGGCCAGTTCAGCTGCGCTGAGCGGCGCAAAACGTTCGCGCAGCAGCGGCATCAGCCAGTCGCGCGCCCGCACGCGGTCGTTGTTGCTTGCCAGCCGGGCCTCGTGCAACAGGTCGGCGAACTGGAACTCGGTGCACAACAGCGCCCACTGAGTGTCGCTGACCGCAGCCAGAAACACCTGCTCACCGCCTGCCACGGTGAACACGTCGTACACGCCCCAGGCGCTGATGCGGCTGGGCATGGGCGCCGCGGCTTGGCCGGTGACGGCAAATTGCATCATGTGCTGCGCCACCAGCAACACGTTGTTCTCGAACAGCGCACTGCTGACCTGGTGGCCTCGCCCGGTCCCGCCCACGGCGCGGTCCCGCTGGTGCAGTGCAGCCAGCGCGCCGATGGCGCCGAACATGCCGCCCATGATGTCGTTGACGCTGCTGCCGGCACGCAGTGGCCGGCCCTCGGGGCCGGTCATGTAGGCCAGGCCGCCCATCATCTGCACCACCTCGTCCAGCGCGGTGCGCTTGTCGTAGGGACCGGGCAGGAAGCCCTTGTGCGAGACGTGAATCAGGCGTGGGTTCAGCCGACTGAGCGCAGCCGCGCCCAGACCCAGCTTGTCCATCGTGCCGCTCTTGAAGTTCTCGCTGAAGATGTCGGCTCCGGCCACCAGCTTGAGCACCACTTCCAGGCCGCGCGGGTCTTTGGCGTCCACCGCCAGGCTCTGTTTGTTGCGGTTGAACAGCGCAAAGAAGCCGGCACCGCTGCCCAGCAGCCGGCGTGTGTTGTCGCCCGTGAGGGGCTCGACCTTGATGACCTCGGCGCCCAGGTCAGCCAGGATCATGCCGCAGGTCGGGCCCATCACCATGTGCGTGAACTCGACGACCCGTATGCCTTGCAGCGGCAGCGCCTCAGCCATGTGTGGCCCCCGGCACAAACCCCGTGGGCAAACCAGCCAGCGGTGTCATGCCGTACACAGGCTCACCGGGCAGGCCAGCCTGCAGCGGCTCGCGGGCGGCGATCAGGCCCTGAATGTGAATGCCGGTGCGCACGCCCATGGCCTCGAACATGAACACCAGGTCTTCGGTGACCACGTTGCCCGACGCACCCGGCGCACAAGGGCAGCCGCCCAGGCCGCCCAGCGACGCGTCGAAGGTGCGCACGCCCACGTCCCAGGCCGCCAGGCAGTTGGCCAGGCCCAGGCCGCGTGTGTTGTGCAGGTGGGCGGCGCCGGTCTTGTGGCCGATGGCGGCAAACAAGCGTTTGAAGAGCCGCCGCACCTGGGTCGGGTTGGCCATGCCCGTGGTGTCGGACAGGCCGCAGTCGTCCACGCCGGCGGCCACCAGTTGCTCGGCCAGCCCGATCACGTCGTCTTCGGGCACCCGGCCCTGCAACGTGCAGCCAAAGGCGGTGGACAGGCCCACCTCCACCCACACCCGCGGCGCGCGTTCATTGCGCAGCGCGACGATGTTGCGCACTTCGGCCAGCATCTCGTCGCGTGTCTTGCGCACATTGGCCAGCGAGTGCGCGGCGCTGGCCGACACCGGGATGCTGATCTTGTGCACGCCAGCGGCCAGCGCGGCTTCGGCACCGCGCAGGTTGGGCACCAGCGCCATCACGGTCAGACCCGGCAGCGTGAGGGCGTGCTGCACCACCTGCGCCGCGTCGGCCATCTGCGGCAGCAGCCGGGCCGGCACGAAGGACGCCACCTCGATCTCGCGCAGACCCGCTGCGTGCAACGCGCTGATCCAGGCGCACTTGTGCGCGGTGGCCATGGTGGCCTTCACGCTCTGCAGGCCGTCGCGTGGGCCGACCTCGCTGATCAGCACGTCAGCTGTAACGGTGGATGTGCTCGGCCGCTGCGGGCTGGTGGCTGGCGGTGTGTTGTCCATCGGACCAGTATCGCAACTGCAAGCGCAAGCCCAGCCACGGGTCCCAGGGGTTCGGGTTTGCGAGCATCGCGCGCGCTCACTGGGCCTGCCGCACCTGGGGCTGGCTGAAGACGCGGTGCAGTCGGCCGCGCTGCGTGCTTTGGAAGTCTGGCCGACGCAGGGTGTGCCGGCCAACCCGGCCGACTGGCTGTACCGCGTGGCGCGCCATGAAGCCATCGATGCGCTGCGGGTGGCCGGCCGCCATAAAGCTGGCCCGATGACGACGCGCCTGATCCTGCCTTTGTGACCTTGCCCCGGCAGCCTGAACCCAGGGCCGATTTGCCGGTGAGCTGGACGACGAAGAACTGGCGCTGCTGTTCACCGCCTGCCATCCGGCCAGGGCCCATGAAAGGCTGGGTCAGGTCAGCGACTCGGTGGCCTTGTTGCTGCAAGCGCAAGAACAGGCGGCCGCATGTGGCCGAAGCACGTGCGCTGGCGCGGCGGGCCGCGCAGCTGCAGCAGCTGCTGATTTAGCCCGTCAGGTGCTCACGCGCCGGTCGGCGGTTCCCACGGGTGCATCGGCGCGCCGCTCGACGCCCGTGCGCCGTTCGCCCCAGGCGTTTTCAAGCTCCATGCGCTTGATCTCTTCGACCGCACCTTCGTCGGCGCCACCGGCCTTGCGCGCCTGGGCGCGCGCCAGGCGTTCCATCAGGCGCAGGTCGCGGTCGGTCAGGCCGAGGGCGCTTTCGGCCCACTGATCGACCACGGCGAGCAGGGTTTCGTAGTGGATGGGCGCGGCCAGCCGGCGTGAGCGCAGGGCGGCCAGGGTGCCGCGGTGGCGCGGTTCGACATCGCGCAGCGTGCGTTCGATGGCGGCTTCGCCTTCGCCGTCGTCCACCACCAGGTCCACCATGCGGCGGTTCAGCAGCTCGTCGGCGCTGTACAGGCGGCCGGACAGGATCATCTCGTTGGCGACGGCAAAACCGGCCTTGCGGATGGTGAAGTCCCAGGCACCCATGCCGGGAAACAGGTTGAACAGCACCTCGGGGAAGCCGGCCTGCGCGCTGCGCTCGAAGATCACCTTGTGGAAGGGCAGTATCGATTCCAGCCCGCCACCCAGCGTGTCGCCCTGCGACAGCACGGTGGTGTGAACGCCGATGTCGGCGGCGTTTTCAAGCCACCATACCAAGTCCACGCAGCGGCGGCCGTAGAGCTTGAGCGACTCGATGTCGGCGGCCCGCACCAGCAAGACAAACAGCGCCAGGTCACCGCCGAAGTTGAAGACCTTGGGCACGTCGGATGTCATCACGATGTGCCGCACCAGGCCCGGGTTGGCGCTGATGTCGGCCAGCAGCCGGTGCATCTCGCCCATGGCCGCCAGGCTGTAACACTGGATGGGCTTGACGCAGGTGCGTACACGCAGCAGGCGCAGATCGGAACTCCATTCCAGCCGGATGGTCTTGTAGGGCCGGCCCAGCAGGCCAGCCACCCCGACTGCGGGAGCGGTGCTCACGGTCAGATCGCTTCGATGATGCGTGTGAAGTGGTGAAAGTTCACCTTAACCGATTCCAACACGGCATCCAGCGCACGGTCATCTTTTATCTGGTTGATGATCTGCCGCAGTTCAGCCATGTGGTGTGCGTCCATCGTGGCGTGCGAAGCGATGAAGGACACGCCGCGGTCGCCTTCCAGCAGCAGCGCCTCGCGAATGGCCGACGCAAAGGGCCCGCCGTAGACCGAAGCAATGACCTCCAGCGCGTACAGCATGCCCAGCACCGAACAAGGGTGGCGGCGGTCGGCGGCCCAGTAGTTGTAGCCATTCAGCGCCAGCGTGTGCACCGAAGGTTCGTACGCGCGCGCCAACTCGAGTGGGACGCCGATCGCGTCCAGGTCATTGAGGACCCAGCCTTCGTGACCGGTTTCTTCGTGCATGTGCCCGTACAGGAAGTGGCGGATGGGCTGAAGGGCCTCTTGGCCCGGGCTGCCCATGCGGCTGGCCGCTGCGGCGCACACCGGGTTGAAGTGCCACACCACGTGGTACAGCTCCAGCAGCAGCGCGCGGTAGCGTTCCACCGACAGGCCCTGGGCCACGGCGTCCAGCAGAACAGGGTGATTCTCGAAAGAACGGCGGTCTTCGTCGGTCTGGGTGATCAACTCGGAAAAAGTACTCAGCATGGTCAATCCCAACGCGGCGGCCCAATGATGGGCTCTACTCGTTCACCCTTGGTGCTACTCGAGTCTAGGGCTTCAGAGCGACATCCGTGCCAGCACCCTGAGACCGGCGTGGCCTGCCACCTACAATTCCGGCCATGGATGTCGTGACCGGTGCTGTGCTGGCCTTGCCGCCGCCGCCCGATGCCCCCGGCGGCGGCGGCCGGCGCCACATCCGCGAACTGCCCGACGAGTTGATCAGCCAGATTGCCGCCGGTGAGGTCATCGACCGCCCCGCCGCCGCCGTGCGCGAGCTGGTGGACAACGCACTGGACGCTGGCGCCAGGCAGATCACCGTGCGCCTGCTGGCCGGTGGCGTGCGCAGCATCAGCGTTGAAGACGACGGCGCCGGCATCGACCGCGAAGACCTGCCGCTGGCGCTGAAGCGCCACGCCACCAGCAAGATCGGCAGCCTGGCCGATCTGGAGTCGGTGGCCACCATGGGCTTCCGTGGCGAGGCATTGGCCGCGATGGCCTCGGTGGCCGACCTCAGCATCACCAGTCGCACCGCTGCCGCGCCGCACGGCTGGCGATTGCACGCACGCAGCGGTGAGCTGGCGCCGGCCGCGCGTGCCACCGGCACCACGGTGGAGCTGCACGAGTTGTTCTTCAGCACCCCAGCGCGGCGCAAGTTCCTGAAGACCGACGCCACCGAGCTGTCGCATGCGGTGGATGCCGTGCGCCGCCATGCGCTGGCGCGGCCGGCCGTGGGTTTTGCGGTCTGGCACGAAGGTCGCCTGGTGGCGCAGTGGCGCGCCGGCAGTGCCCAGCACCGGCTGGCAGACGTGCTGGGCGCCGAATTCACGGCAGCCAGCCGTGATTTGCAAGCCGAACGTGGGCCGCTGCGCCTGCACGGACGGGTGGGCCAGCCCGAGGTGGCCCGCGCGCGCGCCGACCTGCAGTACCTGTTTGTCAACGGCCGCCATGTGCGCGACAAACTGGTCAGCCACGCCGTGCGCGCCGCCTATGAAGACCAGTTGCACGGCAGCCGGCAGCCAGCCTATGTGTTGTTCATGAGCATCAGCCCGGAGCTGGTGGATGTGAACGTGCACCCCGCCAAGGCCGAGGTGCGCTTTCGCGATGGGCGGGCGCTGCACCAGGCGGTGCAGCGAGCAGTGGAAGAAGCGCTGGCTCCGACACGCGCGGCAGCGGTGCAGCAGGGCGCGTCAGCGCTTGCGGGACCGGGGTCTGCGCCAGAGCCGGCTTCGACGCCCGTGCTTCCGCTGCAAGGCTGGCAAGCTGCATTGGCCTGGGCTGAAGCTGCACCCGCTGCACCGGCCGCGTTTGAGCCTGCCGCGCCCTGGTTGATGCCCCGAGCGGGTGCCGGGTCGGGCGGCCTGGCCACCTGGGCCGCCTTGCGCCAACCCATGTCCGCCGAATCACCTGGCGCCTGGCCCCTGGGCCGCGCCGTGGCGCAGATCGGCGGTGTCTACGTGCTGGCCGAAAATGAACATGGCCTGGTGGTGGTGGACATGCACGCTGCGCATGAACGCATCGTCTACGAAGGGCTCAAGGCGGCGGCGCAGGGGCAGGACGCCCTGCCCTCGCAGCCGCTGCTGATCCCGGTCAGCTTTGCCGCCACCGCCGCCGAAGTGGCCATCGCCGACACCGAAGCCGCCGCGCTGCTGGAACTGGGCCTGGACGTGGGCCCGCTCAGCGCCAACACGCTGGTGGTGCGCAGCCGTCCGGCGGCGCTGCCCGACGCCGACCTGGCCGAGCTGACGCGCTCGGTGCTGGCCGAGATGGCGCTGCCCGAATCCGGCGGCGCCAGCCGCGTGGTGCAGCGCGCCCGCGACGAAATCCTGGCCACCATGGCCTGCCACGGCGCGGTGCGCGCCAACCGTCGGCTGACGTTGGAAGAGATGAACGCGCTGCTGCGCGAGATGGAAACCACCGAACGTGCCGACACCTGCAACCATGGCCGGCCGACCTGGCGGCAAGTGACGATGAAGGAACTGGACGCGTTGTTTCTGCGCGGGCGCTGACGCAGGGTCAGGCGGCCAGCAGCTGGCGCAATACAAACGGCAGGATGCCGCCGTGTTTGTAGTAGTCCACCTCGATCGCGGTGTCGATGCGCAGCGTCACCGGCACCTCGCGGCGTTGGCCGTTGGCGTCGGTGATGACCAGCAGCGCGTCGGACAGCGGTCGGATGTCGGCTGCCAGTTGCACGTCCACCACCTCGTCGCCCCGGATCCCCAGGCTCTCCCATGACGTGCCTGGCCTGAACTGCAAGGGCAGCACGCCCATGCCGATGAGGTTGCTGCGGTGGATGCGTTCGAAGCTGCGCGCCACCACGGCCTTGATGCCCAGCAGTGCCGTGCCCTTGGCGGCCCAGTCGCGGCTGGAGCCGGTGCCGTATTCCTCGCCGGCGAAGACCACGGTGGGCACGCCGGAGGCGATGTAGCGCATCGCCGCGTCGTAGATGGGCACCGGTTCGGTCTGCAGGCCGCCGGCCTGTTGCATCAGCGTGTAGCCGCCTTCGACCCGGCTGCCGTCCGCCTGTGGCGGGATCATCAGGTTCTTCACGCGCACGTTGGCAAAGGTGCCGCGCATCATCACTTCGTGGTTGCCGCGGCGCGCGCCGTAGCTGTTGAAGTCGGCCTTCTGCACGCCCAGCGACAGCAGGTACTGACCGGCCGGTGAACCGACCGCAAAGCTGCCGGCGGGGCTGATGTGGTCGGTGGTGATGCTGTCGCCGAAGAGGGCCATCACACGTGCGCCGCGCACACCTGATTCCAGCGGCGGGGGCAGCATCGTGAAGTTGGCGAAGAAGGGCGGCTCAGCGATGTAGCTGCTCTTGGGCCACGGGTAGACCTTGGCGCCGGAACCCGTTCCTGCGCTGACGTCCTTGATCTTCTCCCACAGCTTGCCGGGGTCGGATTGCACCTTTTCGTAGTTCTTGCGAAAGGCCTTGCCGTCCATCGCAAACTTCATCAGCGCATGGATCTCGTCGCTGCTGGGCCAGACGTCGCCCAGGTAGATGTCGCGCCCGCCTTTGCCTTTGCCCAGCGGTTCGCTCATCAAGTCCTTGGTCACGTTGCCGGCTATGGCGTAGGCCACCACCAGCGGCGGGCTGGCCAGGAAGTTGGCCTTCAGGTTGGGGTGGATGCGGGCTTCAAAGTTGCGGTTGCCCGACAGCACCGCGGCGCACACCAGCTGATTCTGGATTATGGCTTCGTTGATCTCGGGCGTCAGGTCACCGGCGTTGCCGATGCAGGTGGTGCAGCCGTAAGCCGCCACGCTGAAGCCCAGCTTTTCCAGGTAGGGCAGCAGGCCGGCTTTTTCCAGGTATTCGGTGACGATGCGCGAGCCCGGGGCGAGCGAGGTCTTGACGTGCTTTTTCACCTTCAGCCCGGCCATCACTGCCTTCTTGGCCAGCAGGCCGGCGGCCAGCAGCACGCTGGGGTTGCTGGTGTTGGTGCAGCTGGTGATGGCCGCAATCAGCACGTCGCCGTTGCCGATGACCAGGCCCGAAGGTGTGGTCACCAGCTGGCCCAGTTTGTCGGCTGGCTGGTTGAAGCCGTTGGCCGCTGGCGCTGCGCTGTACAGGTCGCTGAAGGTCTGCGCCACGCGGCCCAGCTCGATGCGGTCCTGCGGGCGCTTGGGGCCGCTAAGGCTGGGCGTCACGGTGGACAGGTCCAGCTGGATGATCTGGCTGTAATCGATGTCTTTCGCCAGCGGCACGCCGAACATCTGCTGCGCCCTGAAGTAAGCCTCGAAGGCTTCGATCTCGCTCTTCGTGCGGCCGGTGCCGCGGAAGTAGTCGATGGTTTTTTCGTCGACCGGAAAAAAACCCATCGTGGCACCGTACTCGGGGGCCATGTTGCCGATGGTGGCGCGGTCGGGCAGGCTCAGCGTGCGGGTGCCTTCGCCGCAGAACTCGACGAACTTGCCCACCACCTTGGCCTTGCGCAGGATCTCGGTGACCGTCAGCACCAGGTCGGTGGCGGTGACACCCTCGCGCAAGCGGCCGCTGAGTTCCATGCCCACCACGTCGGGTGTCAGGAAGTACACCGGCTGGCCCAGCATGCCCGCTTCGGCTTCGATGCCGCCCACGCCCCAGCCCACGACGCCGATGCCGTTGATCATGGTGGTGTGGCTGTCGGTGCCGACCAGGGTGTCGGGGTAGTACAGCGCCTGCGGGCCCTTGCCCACCTTGTGCACGCCGCGCGCCAGGTACTCCAGGTTCACCTGGTGCACGATGCCAAAGCCGGGTGGCACGACACCAAAGGTGTTGAAAGCGCCCATGCCCCACTTCATGAACTGGTAGCGCTCCTGGTTGCGGCTGAACTCCAGCTTCATGTTCAGGTCCAGCGCCTTCGGGCTGCCGAAGTGGTCGATCATGATGCTGTGGTCCACCACCAGGTCCACCGGCACCAGCGGTTCGATGGCCTTCGGGTCCTTGCCCAGGCGGGCGGCCACGTTGCGCATGGCGGCCAGGTCGGCCAGCAGCGGCACGCCGGTGAAGTCCTGCAGCACCACGCGGGCCACGACAAAGGGGATCTCCTCACTTCGCGGCGCCGTCGGCGCCCAGGTGGCCAGCTGCTGCACGTGTTCCGCGCCCACCTTCTTGCCGTCGCAGTTGCGCAGCACACTTTCGAGCACGATGCGCAGGCTCAGCGGCAGCCGGCTGATGCCCGGGAACTGGCGCGCCAGCGCCGGCAAGGAATAGAGGTGACCGGTTTTCCCGGAGGCTGTGGTGAAGGTCTTCAGCGTGCGGGCAAAGGCGTGCTTCTGCGGAGTCGGGTTCGGTGTCATGACGGGCCTTGGTGGATGCGCTGACTGCGTTGCACCATCTTAGGCGCTTGCCGGCCGCTTGTTGGCCGCTTGTTGGCGGTGCAGGGGCGGGCGGCCTCGGAAAATCCTTGGCCGGCATGCCCCAAAGCAGGCAGCACCACTCACCACAACGATGCGCCGCCGCCTGGGCTGGCCCCACAGCTGCGCCCAACAGGTGCCGGAAAAACTGCCAGTTGCGGCCTGCCGGCCCACCTTGGGCAGCCGCCTGGGGTTTCTCAGCCGCCTGGATGAGGGGGTGCCTGTCACGCTCGTTTCGGCGCCGCCCCGTACCATCGCGCCACAGGAGAAATCCCCGCGCGACAGCATCCACGGCATGAGGTGAGGGGCCGTTGTCGACGCAAATGCAGGCATGAGGTTTGCCTGTGTCTCGATACTCAACATACCTCTGGGAGATTGGTTTGAAACACGCAAAGAAGCTGGCGCTGGTGACTGCGGTCGCTGCTGCCATGGGTACCCTGGGTTCGGCCCAGGCGGCAGTGGGTCCGTCCTCGACGATCGGTATCTACACCGAAGCCGACATGCTGGCGCAGAACCCGCTGACCGGCAACAACACGGCGCCGTCCAACTGGCGCGTGACCGCCGGCATGACTTTCAACGGCACCAACTTCGACGGCGTGGCGCGCTTGCGCTTCGACAACGACGGCAGCCTGACGAATGGCGCCTTCATCTGCTCGGGCACCTTGCTCAGCGGCGGCCTGTACGTGCTGACGGCCGCACACTGCGCCGATGACTTCAACGTCATGGAAATCGCCTTCGGTGTCTACGGTGGTGCCGCCGCTCAAACGCGCAGCGCCGCCGCGGCCTTCGTGCACCCGGGCTGGACTGGCGCCCTGTCTGCTGGCAATGACATCGCCATCATCCAGCTCAATGCACCGGTCACCACGATGCAGGGCTTCAACATCAGCACCAACAACGATGTGGGCCGGGAATTCTTGATCATGGGCCACGGCACCACGGGCGTGGGCAATTCCACCACCGCGCCGGGCTGGGGTGATTACGGCTGGATGCACTGGGGCCGCAACAAGGCCGATGCCACCAGCGTGCAATTCCTGAATGCCGCGCAAGCACAAGGCTTGCCGAGCCTGGGCACCTGGAGCAACGCCGACGGCGAAGAGTACGTGGCCGACTACGACGGTGTCGGCGACCCGACGCGTCACAACACGCTGGGCCGCATCACGGGCCTGATCAGCGACACCGGCCTGGGTGCCGATGAAGCGCTGATTGCCGGCGGTGACTCAGGCGGCGGCGACTTCGTCTGGAACGGCTCGCAGTGGCTGGTGTCGGGTGTGCACAGCTGGGGCTGGCAGTTCTGCGGCGGCCGTCTGACCTCGCCGACCAGCTGCGATTTCAGCAGTTCCAACAGCTCCAGCTGGGGTGACGTGTCGGGCTCCACGGCCGTGTTCAGCCACGCCTCCTGGATCTCGACCATCACGGCTGTTCCCGAGCCCGGCACCTACGCCATGCTGCTGGCCGGCCTGGGTGTTGTGGGCGCCATCGCCCGCCGCCGCAAGGCGGCCTGAGCGCTGGTATTTGTGTCGTCGGGGCAGAGCGCCCCGGACAGGACAAAGCGGCCCTTCGGGGCCGCTTCTCCATGTGCGGCCGGCCAGTTGGCCGGTCGGTCCATCACACCGCCTTGGCCGTCTCCGCGTATTCCTCGATCTGGTCGAAGTTCAGGTACTTGTAGACGCTGGCGGTGTCCTTGTTGATGATGCCCATCGCCGCGTGGTATTCGGCCACGCTGGGGATGTGGCCCAGGCGCGAAGCGATGGCCGTCAGTTCGGCCGATGCCAGGTACACGTTGCTGTTTTTTCCCAGGCGGTTGGGAAAGTTGCGTGTGCTGGTGCTGACCACCGTGGCGCCTTCACGCACCTGGGCCTGATTGCCCATGCACAGGCTGCAGCCCGGCTGTTCGGTGCGTGCGCCGGCGGCACCGAAGTTGGCGTAGTGGCCTTCCTTGATCAGCTCGGTCTGGTCCATCTTGGTGGGCGGGGCCACCCACAGCTTGACCGGGATGTCGCGCTGGCCTTCGAGCAGCTTGGCCGCGGCACGGAAGTGGCCGATGTTGGTCATGCAGCTGCCGATGAAAGCTTCGTCGATCTTGGTGCCGGCCACCTGCGACAGGAACTTGGCGTCGTCCGGGTCATTGGGGCAGCACAGGATGGGTTCCTTGATGTCTGCCAGGTCGATTTCGATGACGTGTGCGTACTCGGCGTCCTTGTCGGCCTGCAGCAGCGCGGGCGCGGCCAGCCAGGCTTCGACCTTGGCGATGCGGCGTTCCAGCGTGCGCGCGTCGGCGTAGCCGTTGACGATCATGTTTTTCATCAGCACGACGTTGCTGGTGAGGTATTCCTGGATCGGCTCGGGGTTCAGCTGGATGGTGCAGCCGGCGGCGCTGCGCTCGGCACTGGCGTCGCTCAACTCGAAGGCCTGTTCGACCTTCAGGTTGGGCAGGCCTTCGATTTCCAGGATGCGGCCAGAAAACTCATTGATCTTGCCGGCCTTGGCCACCGTCAGCAGGCCCTTCTTGATGGCGAACAGCGGAATCGCGTGCACCAGATCGCGCAGCGTCACGCCGGGCTGCATCTCGCCCTTGAAGCGCACCAGCACGCTCTGGGGCATGTCCAGCGGCATCACACCGGTGGCGGCCCCGAAGGCCACCAGGCCACTGCCGGCCGGGAAACTGATGCCGATGGGGAAGCGCGTGTGGCTGTCGCCACCGGTGCCCACGGTGTCGGGCAGCAGCAGGCGGTTCAGCCAGCTGTGAATGACCCCATCACCCGGGCGCAGGCTGACGCCGCCGCGGTTGCTCATGAACGCCGGCAGCTCGCGGTGGGTCTTCACGTCCACCGGCTTGGGGTAGGCGCTGGTGTGGCAGAAGCTCTGCATCACCAGGTCGGCGCTGAAGCCCAGGCAGGCCAGGTCCTTGAGCTCGTCGCGGGTCATGGGGCCGGTGGTGTCCTGACTGCCGACCGTGGTCATCTTCGGTTCGCAGTAGGTGCCGGGGCGCACGCCCTGGCCCTCCGGCAGGCCCACTGCACGGCCCACCATCTTCTGTGCCAGCGTGAAGCCGGCTTTCGTGGCGGTGGGCGGTGCCGGCAGGCGGAAGGTGGTGCTGGCGGGCAGGCCCAGGAATTCACGTGCCTTGGCCGTGAGGCTGCGGCCGATGATCAGGTTGATGCGGCCACCGGCACGCACCTCGTCAAACAGCACGTCGCTGCGCAGCTGGAAGGTCTTGACCACGGCGCCGTCCTTCAGGATCTTGCCGTCGTAGGGCTGGATCTCGAGCACGTCGCCCATCTCCAGACCGCCCACGTCCACCTCGATGGGCAGCGCGCCGCTGTCCTCTTGTGTGTTGAAGAAGATGGGCGCGATCTTGCCGCCCAGCGTGACACCGCCGAAGCGCTTGTTGGGCACGAAGGGGATATCTTCGCCAAAACCCCAGACGATGCTGTTGGTGGCGCTCTTGCGCGACGAGCCGGTGCCGACCACGTCGCCCACATAGGCCACCAGGTGGCCCTTGGCCTTGAGTTCTTCGATGAACTGCATGGGGCCGCGCTTGCCGTCTTCTTCGGGCTTGAAGGCGGCACCTTCACGCGTGTTCTTCAGCATCGCCAGGTAGTGCAGCGGAATGTCGGGGCGGCTCCAGGCGTCGGGCGCCGGGCTCAGGTCGTCGGTGTTGGTTTCACCGGGCACCTTGAAGACGCTGACGGTGATGCGCTGGGGCACCTCGGGCCGGCTGGTGAACCACTCGGCGTCGGCCCAGCTGTTCATCACTTCGCCAGCCTTGGCGTTGCCGGCCTTTGCCTTGACCGCCACGTCGTTGAAGAAGTCGAACATCAGCAGCGTCTTCTTCAGGCCCGCGGCGGCGATGTCGGCCACATCGGCGTCGTCCAGCAGCTCGATCAGCGGGTGCACGTTGTAGCCGCCCACCATGTTGCCCAGCAGTTCGGTGGCCTTGGCCTTGTTGACCAGCGCCACCGGCATGTCGCCATGCGCCACGGCGGCCAGGAAGCTGGCCTTGACCTTGGCTGCGTCGTCCACGCCCGGAGGCACACGGTGCGTGAGCAGGTCCACCAGGAAAGCTTCTTCACCGGCGGGCGGGACCTTCACCAGTTCGACCAGCGCGGCCACCTGCTTGGCGTCCAGCGGCAGCGGCGGGATGCCGAGCGCGGCGCGTTCGGCGGCATGTTGACGGTAGGCTGGCAGCATCGGGTGTTCCGGGGAATGAGGGGGAGAAGCGGGGTGAACAGCCGTCGGGCTCATCGGCTTTCAGGCCTTGGGCACGATCAACTTCAGACCCTTGAAGTAGTCACGAAAAAAACCAGCGTCGCGTGTGATCAGGCCGTCGCACTGAAGCAAGGCATGGGCGCCGATCAGGAAGTCGGCCCCCACTCGTTCGCGGCGTCCGCCGCGATCGCGAAAGCGGCGCTGCATGTGGCCAGCGCGCACGGCGGCCTGCTCGGAAACGGCCAGGTAGCGCACACCGTAATCGGCCATGGCCTCGAGCGCAGTTTCCCGGGTGTCCAGCAAGGTTTGCACCTCGGCAACCACGGCGTCGCAAATCACCACGCCACCGGTGCCCAGGGCCTGCGCGATGCAGGCGGCCGATGCGTCTGCAAATCGGGGGTCATCGGTCAGCACATCCAACAACACCGAAGAATCGACTGCGATCATCTGTCGTCCGGTGGCAGATAGGGGTCTCCGGGTGCGCGGCCCCGCAACGCTCGCATGGCGTCGTCGGTGCTCTTGAAGCCCTCGGCCAGCTTGAAGCGGCCGCGCAAGCGAGAAAGGGCATCGTCCACATCCTTGCGAAGCACGATGCGGCCGCCGTCGATCTCGACCTTCAGCCTGGTGCCCTTGACCAGGCCCAGTGCATCGCGCACGGCCTTGGGCAGCGTGATCTGCCCGCGCTCGGCAACGGTGGCGTCCATGGCTGTCCTTCTGCTGTTTCGGCGTGGTTTGGGGTCAACTTCGGACTGAAAAAGTATGCATTGATTCTACATACCTGGCGCAGACCAGTCAATCGCACGGGGTCGACGCCGGGCTGTCGACTGGCTGGGGCATGGTGCCGGTCAGTGAACCCGCTGCTTGAAGGGAAGGCGCCTGCGGGGCTTGTGGGGCCCATGGCCGCATCGCTGCGGCATATGATTTGTCACAAACCGCGTCCTCGCACGCCAGCCCAGCCCGCGCCTGTGTCCGAAGTCCTGCCCGAAGACCGCACCACACCGCAGCGCCCGCCCGGTGCGCAGCGCGATCCCAGCCTGGAACGCGACAAGGCCGTGCTGCGGCCGGTGCTGGACGGCCAGCGCGATGTCACCATCGTGCTGCCACGCGGTGCCACCGGCGCCACGCTGCGCCCGCCGCGCTCGGCACTGGCCATGGCGCTGAAGCCCGGCGTGCAGTTGCACGAGTACCGCATCGACGGTGTGCTGGGCGAAGGCGGTTTTGGCATCACCTACCTGGCTACCGACGTGCACCTGGACGCTGCCGTGGCCATCAAGGAATACCTGCCGCAGGACATCGTGTTCCGCGCCAGCGACGGCACGGTGTCGCCGATGTCCAGCGACCACCGCGCGCGGTACCAGCAGGGGCTGGACAGCTTTCTGGTCGAAGCGCGCACGCTGGCTTCCTTTCGCCACCCGGCCATCGTGCGCGTGGCGCGGTTCTTCGAGGCCAACCACACCGCCTACATGGTGCTGGAAGTTGAAAAAGGTGAGCCGCTGAAGGCTTGGTGGCTGCAGCACCAGACCATCAGCGAAAAAGCCCTGGTCGAGTTGCTGCTGCCGCTGCTGGACGGCCTGGCTGCCGTGCACGATGCGGGCTTCCTGCACCGCGACATCAAGCCCGACAACATCCAGGTACGTTCCAGCGACGGCAGCCTGGTGCTGCTGGACTTTGGCAGTGCCAGCCAGACGGCGGGCGTGGCCTCGCATGGTCTGGTGGTGGTGACACCGGGCTATGCACCCAGCGAACAGTACGGCCTGGGCGAACAGGGCCCCTGGACCGACCTGTACGCATTGGGCGCCACGTTGTACTGGGCCATCTCGGGCGGCAAGAAGCCACCCGATGCAGAAACCCGCAAGGCCGACCCCAAGGCCTACACCCGCGCCGTCGAGGCCGGTCGCAACGTCTATGGCGCCACTTTCCTTCGGGCCATCGACTGGGCTTTGAACACCGACGCCAGCAAGCGCCCGCGCACCGTTGCTGAATTCCGCCAGGCCCTGTGCGCCGACCACCCGTCCAGTCTGCAGCGCTACGAGGCCGCACGCCGCCGTTCGCAGCTGAACCAGGTGGTGCAGGAAACCGCCGACGAATCGGCCAGCGCCGAGCGCCGCGCACCCGCCCGGCCGCGCTGGCTGAGCCTGCTGACACCCGGTGACTGGCCGCTGGCGGCCAAGCTGTCGCTGGGCATGCTGCTGGCTGCCGTGTTGCCCATGGTGGTGGTGGCCTGGGTCAATCTGCGGGGCAGTGTCGATGCGCTGGTGCAGTCCGAGTCACGTTACCTGCAGCAACTGGCCACCCATTCAGCTGCCGACCTGGCCAGCTTTGTAGTCGAAAGCAAGCGCCTGGCGGCTGCGCTGGCCTCGGATACCGCTTTTGCCCAGTTCCTGCAAAAGCCCACCGAGCCGGCACGCCCGCTGCTGCGCGAGAAGCTGCAGCGCCTGATGCAGGCCGGCGCGGGTGTGCAGGCGGTGATGCTGCTGGACGCAGGTGGCGTGACGCAGGTCAGCAACGATGGCCAGGGCGTGGGCGCCAGCCATTCACTTCGGCCTTACTTCGTGGACGCTGCGCGCGGCCAGCCCTACATCAGCGGTCTGCAGGCCAGCAACGCAGCGGGTGCCACCAGCGTGTTCAGCAGCCACCCGGTGCGTGGTGACAACGGCAGCATCGTGGGTGCGCTGGTGGTGCGCCTGTCGGGTGACGCCGTGGGCCGCATCGTGCAGCGCAACACCACGCTCGACAAACGTGTGACGCCCTTCTTGCTGGACGGCGACGGTGTGGTCGTCAACCACCCGCATGCCGACTTGCGCTACCGCAGCCTGATGCCGCTGCCGCCCCCACGGCAGGTCGAGATCCGTGCCGACCAGCGCTACCGCCGCGACGACATCAGTGCCATGGGCGAGGTCTCGCTGGCCCGCGCGCTGCAGGGCGTGCAGGGCCCCGGTGCCGTGGTTCACGACTCGGTCGTCAGCGGCAAGGCGACGATCACCGGTTTTGCGCCCGTGGCCGGCCACGACTGGGTGGTGGCGGTGGCGCAAGACCGCGGCAGCGTGCAGGCTCCGCTGACCTTCTTGCACGGCTACCTGCTGGCCGGCGCACTGGGCGTGATGGCGCTGGTGTTGCTGGTGGCGTGGTGGCTGGCCCGGGGTGTGACGCGGCCCATGCGTCGCATCACCCAGGCGCTGCACGACCTGAAGATCGGCGACTTCGAAGACGCCCGCGTCAAATCCGACCGGCGCGATGAACTGGGCCAGCTTGGGCGGGCCTTCAACGCCCTGAGCGACCAGCTGCGGCAGCGCCAGCGCAACCAGGAACGGGGCAATCGCGCGCCTTGATGGGTGCAAGCGCCGCTTGACAGCGGACCCGCACGCCGAGGTGTTCGACACCCCAGGCGCTGGCTGCGCGTGCGGCAAGCCTGCGCTGCGCTGGTGCGGCGCGCGGACCGGCTTTTTTAAGCGTCGTGCAATGCGGTCATCGCGCCCGCAAAGCCCACGCCGGTGTCGGCGCGCGGCAACCAGCGGCCAGCCACCATCGTGCGGGCGAATGGCCGATCAGGCGCAGCGAACACCACGCCGTCCAGCAGGTGCGATGCGGGCAGCCCGCGCAGAGCCGGGTCTTCGGTGTTCAGCAGCAGCACGTCGGCACGCGCACCCACCACCAGGCCCCAGCGCACCTGGCCGGCTGCAGCGCCACCACCGGCCAGGAAGCGGTCAAGCAGCCGCGCCGCGCTGGACGACTGCACGCTGGGTGCGGCCGACACATTGCGCTGGCGCAGCGCCAGGCGCTGGCCGTATTCCAGCCAGCGCAGTTCTTCGGGCCAACCGCGGGTGACCTGGCTGTCGCTGCCCACAGCCAGAGGTGCGGTGCTGGTCAGCCAACGTGGCAGGTCGCACAGGCCGTCGCCCAGGTTGGCTTCGGTGCCAGGGCAGATGACCACACCTGCGCCGCTGGCCGCCACGGCGTCGATCTCCTGCGGCGTGGCATGGGTGGCGTGCACCAGCTGCCAACGTGCGTCCAGCGGCAGGTGCTGCGTCAGCCACTCGATGGGTCGCTGGCCGGTGGCAGCCAGGCAGTCGTCCACTTCGGATGTCTGTTCGGCGATGTGGATGTGGATGGGGCCGGTGTCGCCTTGGCACGCGTTTGCCAGTTCGAGCATCGAAGCGGGTGCTGCCGCGCGCATCGAGTGGATGGCCACACCCGCGTCCACCCGGGGCAACCGCCAGCTGCGCACGGTGTCTCGAAGGCGCAGCACACGTGCCACGTCGGTGGCAAAACGCCGTTGGTCGGCGCGCAGTTGCGGCTGCGCAAAACCGGCCCGTTCGTACAGCACAGGCAGCACCGTCAAGCCCATGCCGGTGGCCTGCGCGGCCTGCGCCAGCGCATGGCACATCTGGGCTTCGTCGGCATAGGGCGTGCCGTCCTCGGCGTGATGCAGGTAGTGGAATTCGCAGGTGTGGGTGTAGCCGCCGGCCAGCAGTTCGGCATACAGGTGCGTGGCCACCGCCTGCAGCTGATCGGGGGTGATGCGCAGTGCCACACCGTACATGCGGTCGCGCCAGCTCCAGAAGTCGTCGTGTGCACTGTCGCGTCGTTCGGCCAGTCCGACAAAGGCGCGCTGGAAGGCGTGGCTGTGGGCGTTGACCAGGCTGGGCAGCACCGGGCCCGGCAGCACCTCGGCTTGTGGCGGCGCGGGTGTGTCGGGTGTGATGGAGGACCAGCGACCCTGCGCGTCGACTTGCATCAGCACCGACGCGGCCCAGGCGCCATCGACCCAGGCGCGGGGCGCCCAAAGCCAGTGGCTCACGGCCGCCACCCCGTCAGTGTCTGCACCAAGCTGCGCAGCAGCGGCGTCACGGCCGCTGCGCGGTCTTCGTGCCAACGGTAGGGTGGCGATTCGTCCATGTAGGCGCGCCAGCACATTTCCAGCTGCACCGCATGCACGCCGCTGCCGGGTTGGCCGAAGTGGCGGGTGATGTGGCCGCCCTTGAAGCGACCGTCCATCACGTGGCTGAAGGTGCTCTGTGCGCCGAACACCGCCGCCACCCGGTCGCGCAGCGCAGGCGCGCAGCTGTGGCCATGGGCCGTGCCCACACTCATGTGCGGCAGGGTGCCTTCAAAGAGCCAGGGCAGCTCGCTCTTGATGCTGTGTGCGTCGAACAGCACCGCGTGTCCGTGAGCCTGCTTCAGCTGCGCCAGTTGACCGTGCAGGGCGTCGTGGTAAGGCTGCCAGTAGACGGCCACGCGGCGGCGAATCTCGGCTTCGTCAGGCGCCTGCCCTTCGCGGTACAGCGGCTCACCGGTGAAGTGCCGCGTGGGGCAGAGTTCGGTGTTGTTCTGGCCCGGGTACATGGGCACGTTGTCGCTGGACCGGTTCAGGTCGATCAGGTAGCGGCTGTGCCGGGGCACGAGCAACGTTGCGCCCAGGTCGGCGGCGAAGTTGTACAGCCGGTCCAGGAACCAGTCGGTGTCCTCCGCTGCCAGCGCACGTGCGGTGTAGCGGTGTTGCTGGTCGGCCGGGAAGCAGGTGCCGACGTGCGGCAAGCTGATCAGCAGCGGCGATTGGCCCGCGTGCAGGGTGTAGATGTCGTTCATGTCTTCGCCACAGGGGTTCAGCTCAGATCGTGTCCCGGTCGACGCCGCCGAACACAACACGCAGACACGGGTTGTGGCCGAAGCGGTAGGCCAGTTCCCTGGGGTGTTCTGCGTCCCAGGCTGCGAAGTCGGCACGCTGGCCAGGCGCCAGCGTGCCACGGTCTTGCAGGCCCAGCGCCCGTGCTGCATTCACGGTCACGCCGCGCCAGGCTTCTTCGGGTGTCAGGCGGAACAGCGTGCAGGCCATGTTCAGCATCAAGAGCAGGCTCAGGCACGGTGACGAGCCGGGGTTGTGGTCGGTGGCAATGGCCAGCGGCACGCCGGCATCGCGCAGCGCCTGCACCGGTGGCAACGTCGTGTCGCGCAAAAAGTAATAGGCGCCGGGCAGCAGCATGGCCACCGTGCCGGCGCCGCGCAGGGCCGCGATGCCGCTGGCCGACAGGTGTTCCAGGTGGTCGCAGCTGAGCGCCCCGTAACGTGCCGCCAGCGCAGCGCCGCCCTGGTCGCTGAGCTGTTCTGCATGCAGCTTCACCGGCAGGCCCAGACGCTGCGCGGCCTGGAAGATGCGTTCGGTCTGCGCCGGCGTGAAGCCGATGGTGTCGCAGAAGGCGTCCACCGCATCCACCAGGCCAGCCGCCTGCTGTTCGGCCAGCCAGTTGCAAGCCTCATCGATGTAGGCGTCAGGTCGGTCGGCAAACTCAGGTGGCAGTGCGTGGGCGGCCAGCGAGGTGGTGCGCACGCTCAGTGGCAGTTCGGTGGCGATGCGGCGTGCCACGGCCAGGCAGCGCGCTTCGTGTGCTGCGCTCAGGCCGTAGCCCGACTTGATCTCGATCGTGGTCACACCTTCCTGCATCAGCGTGCGGGCGCGTGCGGCGGCGCTGGCAAACAGCATCTCGTCGCTGGCCGCACGTGTGGCTGACACGGTGCTGCGGATGCCGCCACCGGCGCGTGCGATTTCCTCGTAGCTGGCGCCTTGCAGGCGCATCTCGAACTCGGCGGCGCGGTCGCCGCCGTAGACCAGGTGCGTGTGGGCGTCGATGAGCCCGGGCGTGACCAGCGCGCCTTGCAGGTCGTGCTCGGCCCGCACCTGCAGGCCGCGCTGCAGGTCGGCGTCGCGGCCCACCCACAGCAACTGCTGACCATCGCTGAGCAAGGCACCACCTTCCACCAGGCCCCAGGGTGCGCGGCCGGCAAAGGTGGCCAGGCGAGCGTTGCGCCAGAGGGACAGGCCTGGGTTCATGGGGGTGCTTGTGCCGAGTTCACGGCGTGGAAAGGGGTGAAGTGCAGCCACCAGGCGCGGTGCGACGAACTGCCGCCGGTCGTGCGCCAGCGCTGCTGCGCGGCTTCGTCGCTGTAGGCCAGCGTGCCTGCGGCCAGGGTCAGCGCAGATGCGTCGTCCACGTGCAGCGTGACCACTTCCATCGTGAACAGCGCACGCAGCGGCGCAGCCACCTGCCAGGTGTCGCCGGCCCGGGCGGCTGCCATGCCGCCGCGGCCCGCCTGGCTGCGCAGCATCAGGTTCAGGTCTTGTGTCGGCCCGTCCAGCAGTTCGCAGCCCGGTGCTGAAGCGCCTTCGAAGCGCAGCGGTTCGCTGCCCGTGGTGAGCATGGCGCGGCGGTTGGCAAACCGCAGCACCACGCCTTCGCCTTGCAGCACCGTGAACCAGCGCTCGACACCGGGGTAGGCGCTGAAAGGTCCGTTGCGGTCGATGCGCGCCACGCTGATGCGCATCTGCCAGTCGGCCGCCGTGGGCCAGGCCAGCAGTTCCTGCGTGACGCCGCCGCCGTTGCGCCAGGGCTGCGGCTCCACCTGCGCCAGCGACACGGTGCGGATCATTCGCCGTCCTTCATGAGCGACGGAACCGGCGGTCGCGCTGAAACGCGGCGACGACCTCGGGCGTGACGGCCGCGCGGGCCACGGTCCCACAAGTTCAAGGCTGGAACTCCCCCTGCAAGGTGTAGCGCGTGCCGGGGTGCACCAGGCGTGCGATGGTGATGGGCGTCTGGCGCGTGAACGTGCGCCGCACCACCACCAGGCAGGGCAAGTCGTCACCCACACCCAGCAGCCCGGCTTCCTGCCGCGTGGGGCGCGCGGCTTCGATGCTGTACTGCGCACGCCACAGCGCCGTGGTCTGGAACAGCACGTGGGTGGGCGTGGTGCGTGTGAAGTCGGATTGCAGGTACGTGGGCGAGGCGGCCGGGTTGACGTAGCGGTCTTCGCACTGCAGCGGCACGCCGTTTTCCAGGTGCACGATGAGGGTGTGGAAGACGCTGTCACCGGCGTTCACGCCCAGCTGCGCCGCGAGCCCTGCCGGTGCGACTTCGGCACGCTGCAGGTGCACCTGCGCTTCGTGCTGGTGCCCGCGGCCCACGATTTCTTCTTGCAGGTCGGCAATGGTGAGCGTGCTGCTCACCTTGTGCAGCTCGGCGGCAAAGGTGCCCACGCCCTGGGTGCGCTGCACCAGGCCTTCGGCTTGCAACTCGCGCAGTGCGCGGTTCACCGTCATGCGGCTGACGCCGAAGGCGGCCACCAGTTCGGCTTCTGACGGCATCAGTGCACCCGGCGGCCAGCGCCCGGCGGCCAGGCCGTCTTTGAGGTGCTGCTTGACGCGGGTGTAGGGCGCCCCGGTTGACAGGCCGGTGTTGGTGGAAACCATGGCATCGATGCTACTTGCATAGGCTTGTCTAGACAAGTAAAGTCCGTCCTCGAAAACCCGGAGTCCGACATGACCGACCATTCGACGCAACCGCACCTGGGGCATCCCCACCTGAGCCATCCCCATTCGGCCCAGCCCCACCCGGTGCGCGCCCCGCGCGGCAGCACGCTCAGCTGCGCCAACTGGTTGATCGAAGGCGCCTACCGCATGCTGCAGAACAACCTGGACCCCGAGGTGGCCGAGAACCCCGACGCGCTGGTCGTTTACGGCGGCATCGGCAAGGCGGCGCGCAACTGGGACTGTTATGAGGCCATCCTGGACAGCCTGCGCCGCCTGAAGCCCGACGAAACGTTGCTCATCCAGAGTGGCAAGCCGGTGGGCGTGTTCCGCACCCACGAAGACGCGCCGCGTGTGCTGCTGGCCAACAGCAACCTGGTGCCCAAGTGGGCGACCTGGGAACACTTCAGCGAACTCGACCGCAAGGGCTTGATGATGTACGGCCAGATGACCGCCGGCAGCTGGATCTACATCGGCAGCCAGGGCATCGTGCAGGGCACCTACGAAACCTTTGTCGAAGCCGGCGTTCAGCACTACGGCGGCAGCCTGGCCGGCCGCTGGATCCTGACCGCCGGCCTGGGCGGGATGGGCGGCGCGCAGCCGCTGGCGGCCACCTTTGCCGGTGCCGTCAGCCTGAACATCGAATGCCAGCAAAGCCGCATCGACTTTCGTCTGCGCAGCAAGTACGTGGACGAGCAGGCGGCAGACCTGGACGACGCGCTGGCGCGCATCGCGCTCTACACGGCTGAGAAGAAGGCCATCAGCATTGCCTTGCTGGGCAACGCGGCCGACATCCTGCCCGAACTGGTCAGGCGCGGCGTGAAGCCCGATCTGGTGACCGACCAGACCAGCGCGCACGATCTGGTCAACGGCTACCTGCCTTCGGACTGGACGGTCGAGCAGTGGCGCGCCGCGCAAGCCGACAGCACGCAACACGCGACCCTGCGCGAAGCAGCAGCGCAGAGCTGCGCCGTGCACGTGCAGGCCATGCTGGACTTCCAGAGCGCCGGTGTGCCCACGGTGGATTACGGCAACAACATCCGCCAGGTGGCTTTTGACAGCGGTGTGAAAAACGCCTTCGACTTCCCCGGCTTCGTGCCCGCCTACGTGCGGCCGCTGTTCTGCCGCGGCAAGGGCCCCTTCCGCTGGGTGGCGCTGAGCGGCGACCCGGAAGACATCCGCAAGACCGACGCCAAGATGAAGGAGCTGTTTCCTGAAGATGCACACCTGCACCGCTGGCTGGACATGGCAGGCGTTCGCATCGCCTTCCAGGGCCTGCCGGCGCGCATCTGCTGGATCGGCCTGGGCGAACGCCACCGCGCCGGCCTGGCCTTCAACGAGATGGTCAAGAGCGGCGAACTCAAGGCGCCCATCGTCATCGGCCGCGACCACCTGGACAGTGGCAGCGTGGCCAGCCCCAACCGCGAAACCGAAAGCATGCTGGACGGCAGCGACGCCGTCAGCGACTGGCCCTTGCTGAACGCGTTGCTCAACACCGCGGGCGGCGCCACCTGGGTCAGCCTGCACCACGGCGGTGGCGTGGGCATGGGCTACAGCCAGCACAGCGGCGTGGTCATCGTCTGCGACGGCACCGACGAAGCGGCCAAGCGCATCGAACGTGTGCTGTGGAACGACCCCGCCACGGGGGTGATGCGGCATGCCGATGCGGGTTACGACGTCGCCGTGCAGTGCGCCAAGGAACAGCGCCTGAACCTGCCGATGATCAACCGCGAATTGGGCCAGTGATGCTGCTGCGCCCAGGGCAGATCACGCTGGACGAACTGCAGGCCATTCACGCGGGCGATGGTGGTCGTATCCAGCCGCTGGTGATGGACCCGCAGGCCCTGCCCGGCATCCAGGCCAGCGCAGCCGTGGTGCGTCGCGCGGCCGAAGGCAGCGAGCCGGTTTACGGCGTCAACACCGGCTTCGGCAAGCTGGCCAGCACCCGCATCAGCGAAGCCGACCTGGCCACGCTGCAACTCAACCTGATCCGCAGCCACAGCGTGGGCGTGGGCGAACCGCTGGCCCCGGCTGTGGTGCGCTTGATGCTGGCCATCAAGGCCGCCAGCCTGGCGCGTGGCCACAGCGGCGTGCGGCCGGTGGTCATCGACACGCTGCTGGCGGTGCACAACGCCGGGCTCATTCCGTACGTGCCTTCGCAAGGCTCGGTCGGCGCAAGTGGCGACCTCGCCCCGCTGGCGCACATGACACTGGCGCTCATGGGCGAGGGCGACTTTTTGGTCGATGGTGTGCGGCAGTCGGCCGCTGCCGTGCTGCAGGCGAAGAAGATCACACCGCTGAAGCTGCAGGCCAAGGAAGGCCTGGCGCTGATCAACGGCACGCAGACCAGCACCGCACTGGCGCTGCATGCGCTGTTCGCTTTCGAGCCGGTGCTGGAATCGGCGCTGGTCATCGGTGCGCTGACGGTGGATGCGGCGCGTGGCAGCGACGGCCCCTTCGACCCCCGCATCCACGCGCTGCGCGGCCAGCCGGGGCAGATCGACGTGGCGCAGGTTTACCGCGCGCTGCTGGCAGGCAGTGCCATCCGCAAGTCCCACGAAGCCGACGACGACCGGGTGCAAGACCCGTACTGCCTGCGCTGCCAGCCCCAGGTGGTGGGTGCGTGCCTGGACCAGCTGCGGCATGCAGCGCTGGTGCTGCTGCGCGAGGCCAATGCAGTCACCGACAACCCCTTGGTCTTTGCCCCGACGGGCGAAGGCCCGTCTTGGGCGGACCATGGCGCCATGATTTCCGGCGGCAACTTCCACGCCGAGCCCGTGGCCCTGGCTGCGGATGCGATGGCCTGCGCCATCGCCGAAGTGGGCGCGATTGCCGAGCGCCGCATCGCCATGCTCATCGACAGCGGTGTGTCGCGCCTGCCGCCCTTTCTGACGCCCAACGCGGGCCTGAACAGCGGTTTCATGATCGCGCACGTCACCGCCGCGTCGCTGGCCAGCGAAAACAAGTCGCTGGCGCACCCGGCCAGCGTGGACAGCCTGCCCACCAGCGCCAACCAGGAAGACCACGTCTCGATGGCCACCTTCGCCGCGCGGCGCCTGCAGCCCATGATCAACAACGTGGCGCACATCCTGGGCATCGAGCTGCTGGCCGCTTCGCAGGGCATCGACTTCCTGCGCCCGCTGCAGAGTTCGGCCGCGCTGGAGCAGGTGCACACCGTGCTGCGCGCACAGTGCCCCACGATGATGCAAGACCGTTACCTGGCGCCCGATATCGAAGCGGCCAGCGCGCTGGTGCGTGGCGGTCAGCTGGCGCGTATCTTGCGCACGCTGCCGGCATTGCCTGCGCTGTGGATTCCTGCTTGATCACTTCGCCGTTCATCCCGTCGTTCATCCCGCCGTTCACCCTATTACCCCACCCGAGAGGAATTCCCATGAAGAAGTCGTTGATCGTTGTCGCCGTTGCAGCCGCAGCCGCACTCGCACTGGCCGGCACCGCGCAGGCCCAGGACACCAAGGTCGCCATTGGCATCAGCGGCTGGACGGGCTTTGCGCCGCTCACGCTGGCGCTGCAGGCCGGCCTGTTCAAGAAGCAGGGCCTGGACGTCACCATCAGGAAGATTCCGCAGTCCTCGCGCCACCTGGCCATTGCCAGCGGTGACATCCAGTGCGCCGCCACCACGGTCGAGACCTGGGTGGTGTGGAATGCCAACGGCGTGGCCACGACGCAAATCTTCCAGTTGGACAAGAGCTACGGCGCGGACGGCATGGTGGTCAAGCCCGGCATCACCAGCATCAAGGACCTGAAGGGCAAGACCGTGGCGGCCGATGCGCCCGGCACCGCGCCATACTTCGGCCTGGCCTGGATGCTGGCCAAGAACGGCCTCAGCATCAAGGACGTGAAGGTGGTGAACCTGTCACCGCAGGCCGCTGCCAACGCCATGATCGCGGGCACCGACGGCATCGACGCGGCCATGACCTATGAGCCCTATCTGAGCGCGGTGCGGGCCAAGCCCGAAGCCGGCAAGATCATCGCCACCACGCTGGACTACCCGATGGTGATGGACACCTTCGGCTGCACGCCCAAGTTCCTGGCCGACAACGCCAAGGCAGCACAGGGCCTGGCCAATGCCTACTTCGAAGCGCTGGAGCTCATCAAGACCGACCCGAAGAAGAGCTTCGAGATCATGGGCGCCGACGTGAAGCAGACCGGCGAAGCGTTCGAGAAGAGCCAGGCCTTCTTGCGCTGGCAGGACAGGGCCGCCAACCAGAAGTTCTTTGCCGGCGAGCACGCGGCCTTCAGCAAGGAAGCGGCAGACCTGCTGCTGGCTGCTGGCATCATCAGGTCGGTGCCTGACCTCAGCAAGCTGGCCGACGCCCGTTTCGTCAAGTGAGACCCCTCACGCCCGTTACGCCGCGCGCGCGTGCCGTGCTGGGCGTGAGCTTCTTCGTGCTGTTCGTGGCGGTCTGGGCGGCCGTCACCTTTGGCGGGCTGGTGCCCAAGATCTTCCTGGCCGACCCGCTGCAGATGCTGCGTTCGGGCTGGGTGCTGATGACGGAGATGGACTTCGCGCACGACATCGGCATGACGATGTGGCGCGTCATCGGCGGCTTTCTCATTGCGGCTGCATTGGCCTTGCCGCTGGGCGTGATGATGGGTGCCTACAAGCCCGTCGAAGCCTTCTTCGAGCCCTTTGTCAGCTTTGCCCGCTACCTGCCGGCCAGCGCTTTCATTCCGCTGCTCATCCTGTGGGCCGGTATCGGTGAAGCACAGAAGCTGGCGCTCATCTTCATCGGCAGTTTTTTCCAGCTGGTGCTGATGATCGCTGTGACCGTGGGCAACACCCGGCGCGATCTGGTGGAGGCCGCCTATACCCTGGGCAGCAGCGACAGCAGCCTGGTGCGTCGCGTGCTGATCCCGGGTGCTGCGCCCGAGATTGCAGAGACGCTGCGCATGGTGCTGGGCTGGGCCTGGACCTACGTCATCGTGGCCGAACTCATCGGTGCTTCCAGCGGCATCGGCCACATGATCACCGACAGCCAGGCGCTGCTGGCCACCGACCAGATCATCTTCGGCATCATCGTCATCGGTCTCATCGGGCTGGCCAGCGACCTGCTGTTCAAGTGGGCCAACCGCCGACTGTTCCCGTGGGCCCAACTGGGCCGGTGAGCGCATGTACAAGTCCATCCTTCAGGTGCGCGGTGTCGAACGGCGCTTCGACACCACGCTGGCCTTGCAGGCCACCGACATCGACATCGCAGAAAACGACTTCGTCACCATCCTGGGCCCCAGCGGCTGCGGCAAGAGCACCTTGCTGCGCATCGTGGCGGGCCTGGACGTGCAGACCGCCGGTGAGGTGCTGCTGGACGGCCAGCGCATCAGCGGCCCCGGCGCCGACCGCGGCATGGTGTTTCAGAGCTACACGCTGTTCCCCTGGCTCACGGTGCTGGACAACGTGTGCTTCGGCCTGCGCGAGCGGGGTTTGCCAAGCGAACAGCAACTGGACATCGCGCATGGCTTCCTGGCCAAGGTGGGCTTGAAGGGCTTTGCCAACCACTACCCCAAGCAACTGTCAGGCGGCATGCAACAGCGCACCGCCTTGGCTCGTGCGCTGGCCAACAAGCCGCGCATGCTGTTGATGGACGAGCCCTTCGGTGCACTGGACCACCAGACGCGAGAGCTGATGCAGGAACTGCTGCTGGGCATCTGGGAAGCTGAACGCAAGACCGTGCTGTTTGTCACCCATGACATCGACGAGGCTGTGTTCATGGGCACCCGCGTCGTCGTCATGAGCGCCAGGCCGGGCCGCATCAAGCTGGACCACACGGTGCCGCTGGCGCACCCGCGCCACTACTCGGTGAAGACCACCGCGCCTTTCAGCGAACTGAAGGCCGAGCTCACCGAAGCCGTGCGGGAGGAAGTGCTGGCGGCTCAAGCGGCCAGCGCAGCGCTTGCCTGACGGCGCAGACCACCCTGCCCGTCACTCTGCACGTCACTCTGCACGTCACCCTGCACGTCACCCTGCACGTCACTCTGCACGTCACTCTGCACGTCACTCTGCATATCACCCTGCACCATCAACCCCGCCTGTAGACCAGGCAGTGACCACGGTACGCGGCCCGTGTCAGTGTGGCCGTGCTGTGGACGCGCTCGTCGCTGAGCGCATAGCCCAGGTCCTGCATGCGGTGTCCGAAGGCTGCGCGGTTGCTGCGGTTCGGGTCCACGATCCACACCTCGGACTGCAGCGGTGCGTGGCGGCCGATGAAGCCGGCCAGCAGCTGGCTGGCCGTGCGCTCATAGAGCACGTCGCTGCCGATGATCAGACCGAACAGGCCCTGCACCTGCAGGGGCCCAGGTGGCGTGGCATCGGCCCAGTTGCCCACGCCGTACTTCATGGGCGGCAGGCCGTTGATGCGCAAGTTTTCGGTGAGAAAGGCCCCCGCCAGCGGGTGGCAGTCGCTGGCCGTCATGTCGGCGCCGCGGCGGTGGCCCACCAGGCTGGCCAGCGCCAGGCCGCAGCCCACCTCCAGGATGCGTTCACCGACTGTCACCGGCCGCAGCGCCAGGCGTTCGGCCAGCAGCAGGCCCGAAGGCCACAGCAGGCCGAAAATGGGCCAGGCGGCCGATGAGATGCCGGCTCTTTCAGCGTCGCCTTGGGGGTCGCTGAACTGCTGGTGATCCAGCAGCGAGCGGATCTGCAGCTGGGCCACGCCGGTAACGGCGATGGACTCGTTTTTGGTCAGATAGCCGGGCATGGTCGCGGGGGGCGCGAAGCCAGAAGATGGGGCCGCGGGTGGTTGCAGATACAGGCCGAGTATGCGCGCTGCCCCTGGCCACACAATGGCCGCATGAAACGTCTGCTTGCTCTGTGTGCCCGCCTGTGTCTGGGACCCCTGTTGTGGCTGCCCTTGATCGCTGTGGCGGCCGGCGAGGTGCAGGTGGGCTCCAAGCGCTTCACCGAAAGCTACATCCTGGGCGAGATCGTGCGCCAGACCTTGCAGACCGCCGGTGTGCCCGCCACGCACCAGCAGGGTCTGGGCAACACGGGCATCCTGGAACAGGCATTGAGCAGCGGTGCGGTGCAGGTCTACCCGGAGTACACCGGCACCATCGTGCGCGAAATTCTCAAGCGCGAAGGCAACCCGACGCTGGATGAACTGAACCAGTGGCTGGCGCCGCGTGGACTGAAGGTGGGGGTGCCGCTGGGCTTCAACAACACCTACGCGCTGGCGCTGCGTGAAAGCGTGGCCGACAAGCTGGGCCTGAAGACGATTTCCGACCTGGCCAAGCTGCCCGCAGGCGCCTTGAAGATGGGCCTGTCGCACGAATTCCAGGTGCGCGCCGATGGCTGGCCGGCGCTGCAGAAGGCCTACGGTCTGGCGCTGGTGCCCGGCTCGGGCCTGGACCACGGCCTGGCTTACGACGCCGTGAAGGCCGGTCAGGTGGACCTGATCGACATCTATTCCACTGACGCCAAGGTAGGACGTTATGCCCTGCGGGTGCTGGTGGACGACCGCAACTTCTTTCCGCGTTACGACGCCGTGCTGCTGATGCGCGCCACGCTGGACGACAAGCCGCTGCAGGCGCTGGCCGGGCGCATCGACGAGCGCACGATGATTGCGCTGAACGCACAGGTCGAACTGGATGGCCTGAGCTTTGCCGACGCGGCGCAGCGCTTCCTGGCCGGCACGTCTGCCGCGGCTGCCACGCGGCAGACCTTCATCCAGCGCCTCTTTGCGCCCGATCTCTGGCGCCTGACGGCGCAACACCTGGCGCTGGTCTTCGGCAGCTTGTTGCTGGCCTTGGTGGTGGGCGTGCCCATCGGCATCTGGGCCTGGGCGCGGCCGCGCTGGGCGCCGGCGTTGCTGGGTGCCGTGGGCGTGCTGCAGACGGTGCCTTCGCTGGCCTTGTTGGCCTTCCTGATTGCCGCTTTGGGCAGCATCGGCTTCTGGCCGGCGCTGCTGGCGCTGTTTGTCTACGCGCTGCTGCCCATCGTGCGCAACACCCACGCCGGCCTGGCCGGAGTGCCGCAGGGCCTGACGTTGGCCAGCCGTGCGCTGGGCCTGACCGCGCAGCAAACCCTGCGCGCCGTGCAATTGCCGCTGGCCTTGCCGGTGCTGCTGGCAGGCGCGAAGACCGCGGCGGTCATCAACGTGGGCACCGCCACGGTCGCGGCGTTCATCGGCGCCGGTGGGCTGGGCGAACGCATCGTGGCGGGCCTGGCGGTCAGCGACACCGCGCTGATGATGGCCGGCGCGCTGCCGGCGGCTGTGCTTGCCCTGCTGGTTCAGGGCGTTTTCGGATTGCTGGATCGAAGCTGGGGCCGACCGCCATCCGCGTGACCCGACCGGCGTGCCAACCTTGCGACAATTGCCGGCTCAGGAGAACCCCGCACCGTGACCCACATCCTTCAACACCTGCCCGCCGGCCAGCGAGTCGGCATTGCCTTTTCCGGCGGCCTGGACACCAGCGCCGCGGTGCACTGGATGCGCGCCAAGGGTGCCATCCCGTGCGCCTACACCGCCAACCTGGGCCAACCCGACGAGAGCGACTACGACGAGATTCCGCGCAGGGCCAAGGCCTATGGCGCCGACATCGCCCGTTTGGTTGATTGCCGTACTCAGATGGTGGCCGAAGGCATCGCCGCCATCCAGTGCAGCGCCTTCCACATCAGCACCGGCGGTGCGACCTACTTCAACACCACACCGCTGGGC
This sequence comes from Burkholderiales bacterium, assembly GCA_038204775.1. Taxonomy (GTDB): domain Bacteria; phylum Pseudomonadota; class Gammaproteobacteria; order Burkholderiales; family Burkholderiaceae_C; genus Rubrivivax. The sequence continues at coordinate 32,357 of JBBRCN010000021.1, forward strand.
CGCGCCGTGACAGGCACGGCGCTGGTGGTGGCCATGCGCGATGACGGCGTCAACATCTGGGGCGATGGCAGCACCTACAAGGGCAACGACATCGAACGTTTTTACCGCTACGGCCTCTTGGCCAACCCGGCGCTGAAGATCTACAAGCCCTGGCTGGACCAGACCTTCATCGACGAGCTGGGCGGCCGCAAGGAGATGAGCGAATACCTGGTTGCGCATGGCTTCGACTACAAGATGAGCGTCGAAAAGGCCTACAGCACCGACAGCAACATGCTGGGCGCCACCCACGAAGCCAAGGACCTGGAGTTCCTGAACAGCGGCATGCACATCGTCAAGCCCATCATGGGCGTGGCCTTCTGGCGCGATGACGTGGCGGTCAAGCCCGAGACGGTCAGCGTGCGCTTCGAAGAAGGTATGCCGGTGGCGCTGAACGGCCTGACCTTCCCGGACAGCGTTTCGTTGTTCGAAGAAGCCAATCGCATCGGCGGCCGCCACGGCCTGGGCATGTGTGATCAGATCGAAAACCGCATCATCGAAGCCAAGAGCCGTGGCATCTACGAAGCACCGGGCATGGCGTTGCTGCACATCGCCTACGAACGCCTGGTGACCGGCATCCACAACGAAGACACCATCGGCCAGTACCGCGCCAACGGCCGCACGCTGGGCAAGCTGCTGTACCAGGGCCGCTGGTTCGACCCCCAGTGCCTGATGTTGCGCGAGACCGCTCAACGCTGGGTGGCACGTGCCATCACGGGTGAAGTGACACTGGAACTGCGCCGGGGCAACGACTACAGCCTGCTCAATACCGAGAGCCCGAACCTCACCTACCACCCCGAGCGGTTGACGATGGAAAAGGGCGAGGGCGCCTTCACGCCGGCCGACCGCATCGGCCAGCTGACCATGCGCAACCTGGACATCGAAGACACCCGCGGCAAGCTGGGCATCTACAGCAAGGTGGGGCTGTTGGGTGGCAGCGGAGGGACGATTCCGCTGCTGTCATCGCCCAACGGGGGCAAGCCCTGACGCCAGGTGTCGGATCCGGGTTTGCCGGTCCGGCACGCACCCCCTGGGGGGCTGAGGGCCGCGGCTCCAGTTGCGCCTGCACGGAACTGGACGGGCCGAAGGACGGCCGACTCCGGTGGCTGGCGCGAACGCAGCGAGCTGCGGGCCGACAAGTCAGGCGCTGACGCAGTTGCGCCCGCCGCGTTTGGCGGCGTAAAGCATGGTGTCGGCTGCGCCCAGCAAGTCGCGCGCGGTGGCGGTGTGCACGGTCAGTTCGGCCGCACCCAGTGACGCGGTCTGGCGGTGTTTGATCTTGCGCGACGTGCTGGTGGCACCGGGCAAGGGCAGCTCGAAGCTGTGCGTCGCAATGGCCAGCCGCACACGTTCGGCTACATCGATGGCGCCGCGCAGGTCGGTGTCGGGCAGCACGGCGGCGAACTCTTCACCACCGATGCGGCCCAGCACGTCGCTGCTGCGCAGGGCCTCTTTGGCGGCGGCTGCCACACCGCGCAACACCAGGTCGCCGGCGTTGTGGCCGTGGCGGTCGTTGACGGCCTTGAAGAAGTCCAGGTCCAGGCACAACACGCTCAGGGGCCGGCCACTGCGGCGGGCCAGCTTGACCTCACGCTCCAGCACATCCAGCAGGTACTTCTTGGTGTAGACCTCGGTGCCGCTGTCCACCGTGGCCAGGCGGTAGATGCGGTCGTGCAGCAGCGCGTCCAGGCTGTGACCTTCGTAGAACTTGAGAACGGCGCCGCCCAGCCTGACCAGGTCGCCGTCTTTCAGCACCACCGGGTCGGTGACCCGCTTTTCGTTCAGGTGCGTGCCGTTGCTCGAACCCAGGTCGTGCAGTACCACGGACGCGCCTTCTTCGTGCAGTTCGGCATGGCGGCGGCTGATGCCCGGGCTTTCCAGGCACACATCACATTCGGATGAGCGGCCCAGCACCAGACGGCTGCCCTGCAGCGCAAAGCGGGTGCCGGTGTGCGGACCGCTGTAGGCAATCAGGCAAGGCCGCTGCTGCGCACCTTCTGCCAGGGCCTGGAACAGGGTCACGTCGGCCTTGTTCAGTCGCAGGGTGGTGGGGTCCCAGTCCTGGGCAGGCACCGCTGGGCCCGGGGTGACGATCGGGGCGGAGGCCGCCGGACGGGCAGGCTGCATCTGTTCGGTAGCACGTTTTGTCACGGCTTTTTTTGCAAGTCGGAGTTGCCTGGCTTATCGGCAGCCGGGCCCACCATCTTGAACCGATCAGGCGCTGCGCAGCGCCTGTGCCGCCTGCAGACGACCGACCTGCAAACCATTCCAGTTTTTCAGCTCGATGTCACTGAAGCTGCGCACAAAGATGGCGTCCGCATCCGATAGGCTCAGCAGCCGTTCGACCACTGCGGCCATCACCACCTCGCAGGCGCGTGAGTTGTTGCCGTCGTCCATCTTGATGGCCACGCCCAGGCCCAGTTCGGGCAGCGCGGCGCAGTGCACACCTTCAGCGCCCACCTTGCAGAACACACGGGCGCCCAGGCGCTCCATCAAGCGGGTGTCGAAGCGGCCGCTGCCGGCCACCATGAAGGGTGCCGCCGCCACTGCGGCACGCAGGCGTTGTGCGGCGCGCTGGTGCTCGGGGCGCAGCCCCACGCCGCTGGCCACGCGGGCGAAGGCATGCGCCAGGTGGCGCAGCGGCACGGCGTAGGTGGGGATGCTGCAGCCGTCGGTGCCCACCGCAGTGCGCGACAGGTCGTAACCGGTGGTGGCCTGCAAGGCGGCCGTCACTTCTTGCATCACCGGGTGATCCGGTTTCACGTAGCCGCTGAGGAAGGCACGGCGGTCGCTGCCTTCGGCCATCATGCAGCCCAGGCAGACGAAGCCCGAGTGTTTGCCCGAGCAGTTGTTGTTCAGCGCCGTCGGCTGCTGCCCCGCGGCGGCCATGGCCTTGATGCTGCCATCGTGGTAAGGCCAATGCGCGCCGCACTCCAGCGCAGCGGCATCCATGCCGGCCTTGGACAGCATCGAAGCGGCGGTCTGCACGTGGCGGGGTTCACCACCATGCGAGGCGCAGGCCAGCGCCAGTTCTTCTTCATTCAGCTGCCAGCGGTCTGCCGCGCCGCTGGCCACCAGCGGCAGGGCCTGCAGCACCTTCACCGCGCTGCGCGGGAAGATGGGTCGTTCGATGTCGCCCAAGCACGTGTGCAAGGCGCCATCGGCGTCCACGATGGCCAGCGCGCCGCTGTGCGCCGATTCGACGATGCCACCGCGCAAGGCGTGCACCAGGATGGGGTTGGGGCTCATGGCGCCACTGTAGTGGCTGAACAGCGGCAAGACAGGGTCAGTCCCCAGAACTGGCAGGCAGATGTGCACATGTTCCGGGCCTCTGCGGCGGCCTCTCGCGCCTACGCTGATGGCGCGTGAATGGCCTCTGTTCCGGGAGTGGACTGCATGTTCAAGAAGTCGTGCCTGTGGGCGCTGGTCGTGCTGGTGACGTCGCCCGCCGTGCTGGCGGTGGAGCTGACGGCCACCGAGCGCACCTGGCTGGAAGCTGCCGTGCCCGTCCTGCAATACGCGCGCGACCAGCGTCTGCCCTTGGACATCATCGTGCAGCCGCAGGCCACACCCGGCCAGACGCCCATGGGCATGGCCTTTGTCGATGGACGCTGCAAGCTGGTGCTGTCGATGCGCGGCAACGCCGAAGCGCAGGCCACGCTGGACCGCATGCCAGCTGGCCTGCAGGGCCTGCTGGTCGAGGCCATCGCCGCGCATGAACTGGGCCACTGCTGGCGCCATGTCAGCCGCAGCTGGGGCACGCTGCCCGACAGCCTGCAAGACACCAGCGCCTACAGCCGCGTCAGCGCCGAGCACGCCGAGCTGCTGCGCGACATGTGGCGCACGCGGCGCGAAGAAGGTTTTGCCGATCTGGTGGGCCTGGCCTGGACCTTGAAGCACCACCCAAAGCGCTACAACGAGGTGCATGCCTGGCACGTGCGGCTGCGCGCAGAACCGGCGGTGGACACCGGCCCGCACGACACGCGAGTGTGGGTGCGCCTGGCGGCAGACAAGGGCCGCTTCACCACCGGGGGTTCGATCTTCGACCAGGTGCAGGCGCTGTGGCTGGCCGGGCTGGTGGGCCGGTCTGACGAGCTGAGATCGCAGGCGCCCCCGCAGCAAGGAGAGAACCCGACGGCAGCCCCATCTGCCCGCGCGGGCTTCGTGTCTGAACTGCCCGCCCGATAAAGGACAGAGGCCGGACCTGGGTCGCAGCCAGGGCTGCAGGGCAGAATCCCCGCATGCCCCTGTCTGCCCTGGCCCTGGTGCTGCTGGCCGCGTTGCTGCACGCCACCTGGAACATCGCAGCCAAACGTGCCGGCGGCGACCACCGTTTCACGCTCATCACCAGCCTGCTGACCAGCGTGCTGTGGCTGCCTGCCGGCCTGTGGTTCGGCTGGCACGAGGTGCCCCGCGCCTTGTGGCGGCACACGACCGACCCCGCGCAGCGTGCGCGCACCCGCGCCGGTGTGCGCTGGGGCCTGCTCACCGGCGCGCTGATCGCGGGCTACTCGGTCATCGATGGCTACGCCATCAGGGTGCTGGCCATCGGCCCGGTGCTCTTCGACTACGCATGCAATGTGCTGCGTGTGCCCAGGCAGCTGCCCACGATGCTGCAAAACAGGCCGGCACTTCGCCGGGCCTGGCGCACGCAGTGGAAACATGCGCTGGTGGTGTCCACGCTGGGTCCGCTGGCTTGCATCCTGGTGCTGTACGCGCTGCAGGTGGCGCCACTGTCGCATGTGGCGCCGGCACGTGAAATCAGCATGCTGGTGGCCGCCTTGCTCGGTGGCCGGCTGCTGGGCGAAAGCGACCGCGGCCTGCGTCTGCTGGGCGCCCTGTGCACGGCGGGTGGCGTGATGGCCTTGGCTTGGGGATGACAAGCGCATGACGACGACAAGCGCATGACGACGACGTTGTGGGGCGTCGACTTCAGCAGTGCACCCAGCGCCCGCAAGCCCGTGGTGCTGGCCACCGGTTTGCGTGCGGGTGCCGTGCTGCGCCTGCAAGGAATTCGGCTGCTGCCGCGCATGGCTGACTTCGAAGCGCTGCTGGCCACGCCCGGCCCCTGGTTGGGCGCCTTCGACTTTCCTTTCGGCCTGCCGCGGGCCTTTGTGCTGGCACAGGGCCTGGGCGACAACGCGCAGGCGGTCATCACCGAATTGCAGCGCCGTTGCAGCACACGCATGGGCTTCCGTGCGCTGGTGGACGGCTGGGGCAACACGCAGAGCGCCGGCCAGCGCCTGCTGCACCGCCAGACCGATGGCGCCATGCCTGGCATCAGCAGCACGAGCCCGCTTCAGACCCGTTATGTGCCGGTGGGCTTCATGTACTACGAAGGTTTTTCGCGGCTGGTGCAGGCGGGTGTGCACCTGCCTGCCTTGCACAACGGCGATACAGCGCGTGTCGCACTGGAAGGCTACCCGGGCCTGCTGGCGCACGAGCTGATCGGCCGCCGTTCCTACAAAAACGACGAATCATCAGAACGCCTTCTGGCCCGCAAGATCATCGTCGAAGCGCTGGAGCAAGGCCGCACGCGGCTGGGCCTGCGCCTGAAGCTCACACCCGCGCAGGCCGGTGAGCTGGTGGCCGACAGCAGCGGCGACCGGCTGGACGCCGTCATGTGCCTGATGCAAGCCGGCTGGGCTGCGGTGCAGCCGCGCCACGGCCAGCCGGCAAACGTGGATGCGGTGGAAGGCTGGATCACCAGCGCTTGACGCGCCTGGCCCTTGCCACCGCTGGACGGTCCGACAGCCGTTCACCACTGTCCGAAGGGAACCCCCGCCCGCTTGTGGCTCGCGGTGCCGGCGCGCACTTGTTCGTCCGTCATCGTGGTGCGTGACTTGCGGGCGGCCAGAAAGTCCAGCAACTGTGTACGCAGGCCGGCGCGGACGGCTTCGGAGCCCGCGTCCTGACCCAGGTCGTGAAACTCCTGCGGATCGGTCTGCAGGTCGAACAGCTGCTCGGCTTCGTCCAGCCAGTGCACGTAGCGCCAGCGTTCGGTGCGCAGGCTGAAGGCGCGGCACCGCTGCACGTCCTTGCCCAGTGTGATGCGTGCCTGGCGCCAGCTGTAGTCCAGTTCGCTGTAGGCGAATTGGCGCCAGTCGGCAGGCGCCTGGCCGTGCAACAGCGGCAGCAGGCTGTGGCCTTCGACGCGGTGCGTCGGCACCGGCAGGCCCAAGGTCTGCAGCACCGTGGGCACCACGTCCACGGCCTCGACAAAGCGAGCTTCCACCTGCCCGCGTGTGCTGTCGGCCGCGGGCCGCGGGTCGACCACGACGAAGGGCACTTTCTGCACCGTGTCGTGGAACAGCTCTTTTTCGCCCAGCCAGTGGTCACCCAGGAAGTCGCCATGGTCGGCGGTGAAGATGATCAACGTGTCGTGGCCCCGGCCGCGTCGGTCCAGGTGTTCGAACAGGCGGCCCAGGTGGTGGTCCAGCTGCGAGATCAGGCCCTGATAGGCCGGGCGCACGGTGCGGATGCAGTCGTCGTTCTGGAAGCTCTGGCTTTCTTCGTGCTGCTGGTAGGCGGCCACCACGCGGTGCGGGTTAGGCCTTTCGCTGGCGCTGCGCTGCACCGGCAGGCACTGCTCAGGCCGGTACATCGCGTGGTACGGCGCCGGTGCCATGTAGGGCCAGTGCGGCTTCACGTACGACAGGTGCAGCACCCAGGGCCTGCTGCCCATGCGGTCGACAAAGCCCATCGCCTGGTCGGTCATGTAGGCGGTTTCGGAGTGCGCTTCCTGCACCCGAGCGGGCAGGTGCACGTTGCGCATGTGCCAGCCGCTTTGCACCTGGCCCTTGGCATCGATGCCGGCGATCACGTACTCGTTCCAGGGGTCGTCGCCGACGTAGCCGTTGGCCCGCAGAAAGGCCGGGTAGCCCGACTCGGCACCGGGTTTGTGGTGGCCGTCGTAGCGGTCGATCTCCTCGAAGCCGCCGCGCTCCAGCAGTGTGGCCAGCTCGCTGCCACCTTCCAGCTGCAGGCGCGCCAGGCCTTGGCGGTCGGGCATGACGTGGGTCTTGCCGGCCAATGCCAGCTGCAGGCCGCTGCCACGCAGCATCTCGCCCAGCGTGACTTCGCCCACCGACAGCGGCACCCGGTTCCAGGTGGCGCCATGGCTCACCGGGTAGCGCCCGGTGTAGTAGCTCATGCGGCTGGGCCCACAGACGCCGCTGTTGACAAATGCGTTGGCAAAACGCACGCCGCGCGCGGCCAGTGCGTCCAGGTTGGGGGTGCGCAGGTACGGGTGGCCGGCGCAGCCCAGATGGTCCCAACGCAATTGGTCAGCCATGATGAAGAGCACGTTCATCGCGGGTGCCTCTGCCTGTCGCTTGCTGCGCTCGTTACTCGGGCTTGAAGCCCGAAGCCTTGATGACGGGGCCCCAGCGGTCGAAGTCGTCCTTCAGCACCTGCGCCAGATGCGCCGGGCCCTGGCCGGTGGGCTCCAGGCCCATGTCCAGCAGCCGCTTGCGCAGCGCCGGGTCGGCCATGGCGGCCTGCGCGGCCTGCGACAGCCGTTCAATCACCGCAGGCGGTGTGCCGGCGGGCGCGAACAGTGCATACCAGGGCTTGGCCACCAGGTCGTAGCCCAGTTCCTTGAAGGTGGGCACGTCGGGGAAGGCCGGGTCACGCTGGTCACCGGCCACGGCCAGCAAACGTGCACGGCCGCCCTGCACCAGGGTGCGGATGTCGGCCGTGACGGTGGACAGCGCCGGAATCTCGCCGCCAGCCACCGCCTGCATCGCTGCCGCCGTGCCTTTGTAGGGCACATGGCTCAGGTTGAGGCCGGCCGCACGGCCGAACATGACGCCGAAAAAGTGCGGGATGCTGCCCGGCGCGGCCGACCCGTAAAAGCTGTTCTTCGTCGGGTCGGACTTGACCCAGGCGACGTACTCCTGCAGCGTCTTGGCCGGCACGGTGTTGGCCACGCCCAGGCCGACCTGGAAGTTGCTGAGGTGCGCCACCGGCGCAAAGTCCTTGAAAGGGTCGTAACGCAGTTGGCCGGCATACGAATGCGGAAAGATGCCCATCGTGGCCACCGGTGTCATCAGCAGTGTGCTGCCGTCTGCGGGTGCAGCCTTCACCAGTTCGTTGGCTATGCGGCCGCCGGCACCGGCCTTGTTCTCGACGATCACCGTCTGCTTCAACGTGCCGGCCATGTGTTCGGCCACGATGCGCGTCAGTGCGTCCGACGTGGCGCCGGCCGGGTAGCCGACGATGATCTTCACCGTGCCCTGCTGGCCCAGGGCCGGGAGGCTGAGCAGTGCAGTGGTCACGAGCAGGACGTTCAGGCAATGTTTGCGCTTCATCGTGGGTCTCCGTTTTTTGAGGGTGCAGCCGGGGCAATGTACGCGCAGACCCTAAAGTTGTTGCATTCGATCCACCCCCGTGATGACCCTGAGCCTGCAGCCACCGCACACCCTGGAACAACCGCCGACCACGGACGCCACGGTCAATGCTCAGGCCTGGTTCGCCGCTCGCGGCTGGCAGCCGCATGCCTTCCAGCGCGAAGTCTGGCAGGCCCTGGCGGACGGCAAAAGCGGCCTGCTGCACGCCACCACGGGCAGCGGCAAGACGCTGGCCGTGTGGCTGGGCGCCTTGGCGCGTGCGCGGCCGGGGCCGGGTCTGCAGGTGCTGTGGCTCACGCCCATGCGTGCGCTGGCGGCCGACACCACCAAGGCCTTGCAAGAACCGCTGCCGGCGTTCCGGCGCCAGGCCCCGGGCTGGGCCGTGGGCCAGCGCACCGGCGACACACCCAGCGCAGAACGGGCCCGGCAAGACCGCCTGCTGCCCGCGGCGCTGGTCACCACGCCCGAGTCGCTGAGCCTGCTGCTGACCCGAGAAAACGCGCAGCAAGAGCTGGGCGCTGTGCACACGGTGATCGTCGATGAATGGCATGAACTGATCGGCAGCAAACGCGGCGTGCAGGTGCAGCTGGCGCTGGCGCGCCTGCGGCGCTGGAACCCGCTGCTGGCGGTTTGGGGCCTGAGCGCCACCATCGGCAATCTGCAAGAGGCCATGGCCACGCTGCTCGGCCAGGAAGCCGGCCAGGAGGCTGGCCAAAAAGCGGGCCAAAAAGCGGGCCAAAAAGTCGGCACGCTGGTGCAGGGCCGCAGCGACAAGGCGCTGCTCATCGACACGCTGCTGCCGCCCGACCCGGGCCGCTTCAGTTGGGGCGGGCACCTGGGTGCGCAGATGCTGCAGCCGGTGGTGGACGAGATCGAAAAGGGCAGCACCACACTGATCTTCACCAACACCCGCAGTCAGGCCGAGATCTGGTACCAGCTGTTGCTCCAGGCGCGGCCCGACTGGGCCGGCGTGGTGGCGCTGCACCACGGCTCGCTGGACCGCGGTGTGCGTGAATGGGTCGAGGCCGGCCTGAAGCAGGGCAGTCTGCTGGCCGTGGTGGCCACGTCCAGCCTGGACCTGGGTGTGGACTTCCTGCCTGTGGAACGTGTGCTGCAGATCGGCAGCGCCAAGGGCGTCGCGCGTTTGCTGCAGCGCGCCGGCCGCAGCGGCCACGCGCCGGGGCGTGTCAGCCGCGTCACGCTGGTGCCCACGAACACGCTGGAACTGGTGGAAGCGGCCGCTGCACGCCGCGCCGCGCGGGCTGGGCGCGTGGAGTCGCGTGTCTCGCCCGAACAACCGCTGGACGTGCTGGTGCAGCACCTGGTGACGGTGGCACTGGGCGGTGGTTTCGACGCGGACTTGCTGTTCGAAGAAGTGCGCAGTGCACACGCCTACCGTGCGCTCAGCCGTGACAGCTTCGACTGGGCACTGGCCTTTGTCGAACGCGGTGGCGACAGCCTGACCGCCTACCCTGAATACCACCGCGTGAAGCTGCAAGACGGCCTGTGGCGTGTGCCCGACCGGGGCATTGCGCGCCGCCACCGCTTGCAGGTGGGCACCATCGTCAGCGACGCCAGCATCGCAGTGAAGTGGGTCAGCGGCGGCACCATCGGCCATGTCGAAGAAGGTTTCATCGCGCGCCTGAACAAGGGTGACAGCTTCGTCTTCGCCGGCCGCGTGCTGGAATTCGTGCGCGTGCACGAGATGAGCGCGCAGGTGCGCCTGGCGCGCAAGAACAAGGGTGTGGTGCCGGCCTGGGCCGGCGGCAAGATGCCCCTGTCCAGCGAGATGGCCGACTCGGTGCGCGTGCTGATGGACGAAGCAGCGCAAGGCCTTGCCGCCGCCGCGGCCGAGCCCGAGATGCAGGCCGCCGCCCCCATGCTGCAGGCCCAGGCGCGGCTGTCGCAGTTGCCGCGGCTGGGGTCGCTGCTGGTGGAAGAGTTGCACAGCCGCGAGGGCCATCACCTGTTCATCTACCCCTTTGCCGGGCGCAACGTGCACATCGGTCTGGCGCAGCTGCTGGCCTGGCGTCTGGCGCAGGGCGCGCCCAACACCTTTTCTCTCAGCGTCAACGACTACGGCCTGGAGATTCTGGCCGCCACCGGCCTGGGGCCGGGCGCCATGCAGCGACACGGCCTCTTCGACGAGCAGCATCTGCTGCACGACGTGATGGCCAGTCTCAATTCAGGCCAGCTGGCGCAGAGGCGGTTTCGTGAGATTGCCCGTGTGGCGGGTCTTGTGTTCGGTGGCTACCCGGGTGCGCCCAAAAGCCTGCGCCAGCTGCAGGCCAGCAGCAGCCTGTTCTACGAAGTTTTTCGCAAGTACGACGCCGGCAACCGATTGCTGGGCCAGGCTGAAGCTGAGGTGCTGTCGCAAGAACTGGAACTGGCGCGCCTGGGCCGAACGCTTCGGGCCCTGGCCGCCTGCCCGCAGCAGCCGGTGCAGCTGGCCGCCCCCAGCCCCTTTGCGTTGCCCTTGATGGTGGACCGGCTGCGAGAGCAGCTCAGCACCGAAAAGCTGAAGGACCGGCTGGACCGGCTGTTGGCGCAATCTGAAGCCGCGCTGGCAGCGCCTGAACCAGGCCGACGGGCCCGCAAGCCCAGGCCCTGAAACGCGCCGCAGCCGAGATCACCCGCGCAGCGGCTGAAGGTCGCTCGATAGAATCGGCAACCCTCTTGCACCCCGGTTGCCACCAGCGCACGCATGGCCCACGACAAAGCCTCCACTGCCGCCACTCCCGTCGCCAGCAACTTCCTGCGCGGCATCATCGAGCGCGACCTGGAGTCCGGCACCTGGAGCCAGCGCCACTACGGCGGAACGCCCGGAGACGGTGCCCACCATCTGGCCGGCCCGCCCGACCCGGCCCGGATTCGCACCCGCTTCCCGCCCGAGCCCAACGGCTACCTGCACGTGGGCCACGCCAAGAGCATCTGCCTGAATTTCGGCCTGGCGCGTGACTTCGGTGGCATCTGCCACTTGCGCTTCGACGACACCAACCCGGAAAAGGAAGAACAGGAATACGTCGACGCCATCAAGGAAGCCGTCACCTGGCTGGGCTTCGACTGGAACGTGGGCGGCACCAGCCACCTGTACTACGCCAGCGACTACTTCGACTTCATGTACCGCGCCGCCGAGGCGCTGGTCGGCGCCGGCCTGGCCTATGTGGACGAGCAGACCGCCGACGAGATGCGTGCCACCCGCGGCGACTTCAACACACCGGGCCGCGACAGCCCATTCCGCGACCGCAGCGTCGATGAGAACCTGGCACGCTTTCGCCAGATGCGCGACGGCGATCTGCCCGACGGCGCGGCCGTGCTGCGCGCCAAGATCGACATGGCATCGCCCAACATCAACCTGCGCGACCCCACGATGAACCGCATCAAGCGGGCCACGCACCACAACACCGGTGACCGCTGGTGCATCTACCCGATGTACGCCTACGCACACCCCATCGAGGACGCGCTGGAAAACATCACGCACAGCATCTGCACGCTGGAATTCGAGGACCAGCGGCCCTGGTACGACTGGCTGCTGGACAAGCTGGCCGGCATGGGGCTGCTGGCGCGCCCACTGCCACGTCAGTACGAATTCGGACGCCTGAACCTGAGCTACGTGGTCACCAGCAAGCGCAAGCTGCGTGCCCTGGTTGAAGAAGACATCGTCACGGGCTGGGACGACCCGCGCATGCCCACGCTCTTTGGCATGCGCCGGCGCGGCTACACACCGGCTTCCATCCGTGCCATGGCCGACGGCACGGGTGCGAGCAAGACCAACATCTGGCTCGACTACGCCGTGCTGGACCAGTGCCTGCGCGCAGACCTCGACGGCCAGGCGCCACGCGCCATGGCGGTGCTGGACCCCGTGGTGCTGGAGCTGATCAACTGGGCCGAGGTCTTTGGCAGCCCCGACCACATCGAACCCTGCCACGCGCCAGCACACCCACAGCGGCCCGAACTGGGCCAGCGCCAGTTTGGCCTGGGGCCGCAGGTGTGGATCGAACGGGACGACTTTGCCCAGGTGCCTGCGAAGGGCTTCTTCCGGCTCTTCCCCGGCAACAAGGTGCGCCTGAAGTACGGCATGGTCATCGAGTGCACCGGCTGCGAAACAGATACCACTGGCGCGATCGACAAAGTGCTGGCCCGCGTGGTGCCCGACACCAAGAGCGGCACGCCCGGCGCAGACGGCGTCAAGGTCAAGGGCACCATCACCTGGGTGGGCGTGCACGATGCGCTGCCCGCCACCGTGGTGCTGTACGACCGCCTGTTCACCGAGCCGCAGCCCGATGCCGGCGGGCGCGACTTCCGCGAGGTGCTCAACCCGGGCAGCAAGCGGGTCGTGACCGCCTATCTGGAGCCTGCCCTGGCCGACACGCCGGCCGAACAGCGCTTCCAGTTCGAGCGCCACGGCTACTTCATCGCCGATAGAAAAGACCACACCCCGGGCCAGCCCGTGTTCAACCGCATCACGGCGCTGAAAGACAGCTGGACGGCCTGACACACGCCCCGGCAGGCAGGTAAAGATCGGAAAATGTCCGGGCCGATTCGGCCTTTGCAGCCGCGTCGGGCGCACCATGGGGTCTTGTCCACCCCAAACGGAGCTGCCATGCGCAAGAACCGGAGCGCCTTCATCGGCGCAGCTGCTGTGTTGATGGCCTGCACCAGCGCACATGCTGCCGGCGCGGTCGACGTTCGCTGGATCGAACCCGAAACCTTCAGCGATGCCGGTCGAAGCGAGGCCGATCGCAGCCGTGTGATGCAGACGCTGGACACGCACATCAACCGCCTGGCTCGCAGTTTGCCCACGGGGCAGACGTTGACGCTCGACGTCACCGACCTCAACCTGGCTGGCGAGATCGTGCCCGCGAGCTGGCGCGACGTGCGCGTGCTTCGCGGCGGCGCCGACTGGCCGCAGATGAGCCTGCGCTACACCTTGCAGTCCGAGGGCCGCACGCTCAAGAGCGGCGAGGTTCGGCTGTCCGACATGCACTACACCTTCACCACCCGGCCCGACGAACTGGGCTACGAAAAACGCATGATCGATCGCTGGTTCAAGAGTGAGTTCGTGACGCCGTGATGTCCTGACGCCCTGAAGCCGTGAAGCCGTGAAGCCCTGAAGCCCTCAAGCCCTGAATCCCGGCGCAACGGCAGCGCTCACGCGGCCTGCGATGATGGCGGCCCTGCTCACTGAACCTGTCCTGCCCATGACGCTGCTGCATCGTTCCCTGCTTGTTCTGCCTGTTGCCTTTGTCGCGCTGACCGCCACGGCCCAGCCGGCGGGCGGCCCGCCTGACCCCTTGAAGGCCGCAGCCGCCGAGCCCGGCGCCCGGGTCACCGCTTCGGGTCTGGTGATCCGCATGCTCAAGGAAGGCCAGGGTGCGCAACCCGGCGCCACCGACACCGTGAAAGTGCACTACCGCGGCACCTTCACCGACGGCCGCGAGTTCGACAGCTCCTACCAGCGCGGCGAACCGGCGAGCTTTCCGCTGAACCGCGTCATCAAGTGCTGGACGGAAGGTGTGCAACTCATCAAGGTGGGCGGCACGGCGCGCCTGACCTGCCCGGCCAGCATCGCCTATGGCGAAAAGCGTGCTGGCGGCGGCAAGATTGCGCCCAACACCACCTTGCGCTTCGACGTCGAACTGCTGGCCATCAACCCGTAGTCAAGACCCGGCGTGCGCCGCAACCGGCCGCAGTTTCTTGACCAGAGTCACCAGCAACAGCACCAGACCGCCGGCGATGATGCCGATGACGGCATCGGCCAGCACGGGCAGCAGGAATTCAGCCACGCCGCCCATGCCCTGGACCGCGCCCGTGATGGCGTTTTGCAGCGCCGGCACGCCGTGCGTGAGGATGCCGCCACCGACCAGGAACATGGCCGCCGTCCCGGCCACCGACAGCGCCTTCATGAGCCAGGGAGCGGCCTTCAGGATGCCACGGCCCACGGACTGCTCCGCGGCGCCTGGGCGTTGGCTGAGCCACAGACCCAGATCGTCCAGCTTCACGATGCCGGCCACCAGGCCGTAGACGCCCACGGTCATCACGGCCGCGATGGCGCTCAGCACCGCCAGTTGGGTGCCAAACGGTGAGTTGGCCACGGTGCCCAGCGTAATGGCAATGATCTCGGCAGAGAGTATGAAGTCGGTGCGGATGGCGCCCTTGATCTTGTCGCGCTCCAGCGCCACCAGGTCCACGGCCGGGTTGACCACGGCCTGAGTCAGCGCCGCGCGGTGGGCCTGGTCATCTTCCTTGGAATGCACAAAGCGGTGGGCGAGCTTTTCGAAGCCTTCGTAGCAGAGGAACGCACCGCCTACCATCAACAGCGGCGTCACCAGCCAGGGCGCGAAGGTGCTGATGGCCAGCGCGGCCGGCACCAGCATGAGCTTGTTGAGCGCCGAACCCTTGGCCACTGCCCAGACCACGGGCAGTTCTCGGTCGCTGGACACGCCGCTCACCTGCTGCGCATTGAGCGCCAGGTCGTCGCCCAACACACCGGCCGTCTTCTTGGCGGCGACTTTGCTGAGCACGGCCACATCGTCCAGGATGCTGGCGATGTCGTCGAGGAGTGCAAGGAGACTGGATGCCATGGATCCGCATTGTCCATGTGCGATGGAGGACGCCATCGCAGGTGCAGATTTCGCGCGGCCGGATGCGAAGATAGCAACCACCATGCCAAGCCTTCGCGAACAGTTCCTGCTTGACCCGGACACGGTGTTTCTGAACCACGGCTCTTTCGGTGCTTGCCCGCGTGAGGTCTTCGAACAGCACCAGCGCTGGCAGCTGGAGATGGAGCGCAACCCGGTGCAGTTTCTAGGCCGACGGTCAGGTGCGCTGTTGGCCGATGCGCGACAACGCTTGGCTTCGTACGTGGGCGCCGCGGGTGAGGACCTGGTGTTTGTGCCCAATGCCACCACTGGCGTGAACATCGTCGCACGCTCGCTGAAGCTGCAGCCAGGCGACGAGGTGATGGCCACCGACCACGAGTACGGCGCTTGCAATGCCGCCTGGCAGTTCGTCTGCGAAAGCGCGGGTGCGCACTACCGGCAGGTGAAAGTCCCGCTGCCTTTGCACAGCACCAGCTTTGCAGCCACGGTGATGGCGCAGGCCGGACCGCGCACGCGGCTCATCTTTGCCAGCCACCTCACGTCCACCACGGCGCTGATCTTTCCGGTGGCCGAACTGTGCGCACAGGCGCGGCGCTCGGGCATCCTGACGCTCATCGACGGCGCGCATGCACCGGGGCAACTGGCGCTGGACCTGCAAGCCGTGGCTGCCGATTTCTACACCGGAAACTGCCACAAGTGGCTATGCGCGCCCAAGGGCTCGGCCTTCCTGCATGCGCGACCCGAACGCCAGGCCGACCTGGACGCCACCGTGGTCAGCTGGGGATACCTGGCCGGCAGCGGCGGCCACAGCGGCTTCGACGCCTACACGGGGCACAGCACCTTCGAACGCCGCCTGCAGTGGCAGGGCACGCGCGACCTGGCGGCGTTTTTGTCGGTGCCGGCGGCAATCGAATTCCAGGCCCGGCATGACTGGCCATCACACCAACGGCGTTGCCACCAGATGGCCTGCGAGCTGCTGCATCGGGTGACGCAACGCAACGGCCTTGAGCCCGTGGCGTCCGATAGCGCGTATGGCCAGATGGTGCCCATACCGGTGCGCATCCCCGATCGCATCCCCCATCAACTCAGCGACGCCGATGGCCTGCGCCGCTGGCTCTACGAGCAGCACCGCATCGAGGTGCCGGTGACACAGCACGGCGGCCACACCTTCGTGCGTGTCTCGGTGCAGGCCTACAACACCGACGCCGATCTTGCGGCACTTGAGCAGGCGCTGGCCGAAGCCGGCGCCTGAATCTCAGTGCATCAGCATCAGCATCAGCATCAAGCCTGGCGGCGGCGCGCAGCCAGCAACGAGGCCACACCGGCGGCCATCAGCAGCCAGGTGGCCGGCTCAGGCACGACGGTCACCGCCGCGGCACCGATCAAGGCGTGCGCCACGCCGGACGGGTGCAGTGCATCCGAGAACCCCGACACGCTGCAGGAAATGCCGACAGACCCCGGGAAGGTGCCACAAGGCGTGAAGACGTTGGTGATGCCGTAGATCGCGCCGCCATTGGTCAATGCGTCGTTTCGGATGGCCAGGCCAACGCCGGCCATGTCCAGGAAGCTCATGCTCAAGCCCAGCGACTGGCCAAAACCCACCAGGCTACCGACCAGCATGTTGAACTGCATCGTGGCATCGGTGGACGGTGCCACCAGGCCCAGGCCGACGGCCTCTGGCGTGGTGCCCAGGTCCGGCAGGTTGGACAACAGCACGTTCTGCGCGCCCTTGGCTGCCAGCAGGCTGATGGCGGCGCCCAGGTTGGTCGCGGCGGCGGTGGCTGCAGCCAGTCGGCCTGCGGCGCCAGCGGCGTCCATGGTCGGGAACGCGCTGCGCGCATCGCGCATGTCGTTGCCGCCGGCCACCACCACGTACAGCGCGCCCGGGTCCAGCGTCGCCGCCCCGCTGGTGAAGCCGCCCACCTGCGCCAGCAAACTGGGGATGCCACCCCCTTCGGTGCGCGCGCCGCCAAAGGCGTAGTTGTTGCCGCCCTGCAGCGACGCGGTGGACGCACCCGGCAGGCCGATGCCCGCCGCCAGGTATTCAGCCCACACGGGTCCGTCGGAAAAGCGGCCGGTGAAGTAGGGGGCCACCGGCGTGGCGCCGCCCGTGAAGGCCAGGATGTTGCCGGTGTCGGTCAGGCTGTCGCCGAAGAAGTAGGCATTGCTGAAGGTAGCGGTGGTACCGGCCTGGGAGGCGACGCTGGCCCCCGCCAAGACCAGCCCTGCCAGCAGGCGGCCGAATTTGATGCGCATGGTGTCTCCTCGAGTGATTCTTGAATCAGTCGCAGAAGCTACCACCCGCCACCACCTGGTAGGGAGCGGGTCTGCACCGGGTGCTCACCCCCCGAACCCAGGGGGTCGCCGGCCGGTCGTCAGCGCGGTTTCTTGCGCGCCACTCCTGTCTCGCGCGGTGGCAGACCGGTGTGCTGCGTCAGCAGGCGGCCCTGCGTGACGGGCGACGTGTGTGTGCCCGCCGCCGTGCTGTTCTTGCGCCTGGCGCTCACGTAGCCGGTGCCCGCCGCCGGCTGGAAGGTGGGAATCAGCTGGTGCTTGCCATTGCCGATGAGGTCGGCCCGGCCCATGGCCTTGAGTGCTTCGCGCAGCAGCGGCCAGTTGTTGGGGTCATGCCAGCGCAGGAAAGCCTTGTGCAGGCGGCGGCGGCGTTCACCGCGCACCACATCCACCTTCTCGGCGCGCCGTCCCGGCCCGACATCGCGGCTGATACCCTTCAACGGGTTCAGGTCGGTGTGGTACATCGCCGTGGCCGTGGCCATGGGGCTGGGGTAGAAAGTCTGCACCTGATCGGCCTTGAAGCCGTTCTTCTTGAGCCAGCAAGCGAGGTTCATCATGTCTTCGTCGGTGGTGCCCGGGTGCGCCGCGATGAAGTAGGGGATGAGGTACTGCTTCTTGCCTGCCTCGGCGCTGTACTGCTCGAACATCTGCTTGAAGCGGTCGTAGCTGCCGATGCCCGGCTTCATCATCTTCGACAGCGGCCCGCCTTCGGTGTGCTCGGGTGCGATCTTGAGATAACCGCCCACGTGGTGGGTGACCAGTTCCTTCACGTATTCCGGGCTCTGCACCGCCAGGTCGTAACGCAAGCCGCTGCCGATGAGGATCTTCTTCACGCCGCGCAAGGCGCGTGCGCGGCGGTACATCTTGATGAGCGGGCCGTGGTCGGTATTGAGGTTGCTGCAGATGCCCGGGTAGACACAACTGGGCTTGCGGCAGGCGGCTTCGATCTCAGGGCTCTTGCAACCGATGCGCCACATATTGGCAGTGGGCCCGCCAAGGTCGCTGATGACGCCGGTGAAGCCCTTGACCTTGTCGCGGATGTCTTCGATCTCTCGGATCACCGAGTCTTCGCTGCGGCTCTGGATGATGCGGCCTTCGTGCTCGGTGATGCTGCAGAACGTGCAGCCGCCGAAACACCCGCGCATGATGTTGACGCTGAAACGGATCATTTCCCAAGCCGGGATCTTGGTAGCGTGGTCATGGCTGCCGTTTTCGTCGGCGTAGGCAGGGTGCGGGCTGCGTGCGTATTCGAGGTCAAACACATAGTCCATCTCGGCCGTGCTCAGCGGGATGGGCGGCGGGTTGATCCACAGGTCGCGTGCGGCAGCACCGGTGCCATGGGCCTGCACCAGGGCGCGCGCGTTGCCGGGGTTGGTCTCCAGGTGCAGCACGCGGTTGGCATGCGCGTAGAGCACGGCGTCGCTCTTGACCTGTTCGTAGCTGGGCAGCCGCACCACGGTGCGGTCACGCGCGGGCATTGCGATCGCGCCCTGCTTGCGCGACACCGGCATGGCGATGGGTCTTGCGCCCTCTGCGCTCGGGGCCAGGCGGGGCTGAGGGCCTTCGTTCTTGCTGCAAGTCTCGCCCACCGAAGCCGCCGCGTCTTCGGTGCTCAGGTAGGGGTTGATGTGCGAATCGATGCGACCCGGGCGGTCGACTTCGGTACTGTCGATCTGGAACCAGTCGGCAAAGGCGGCGTTGCCGGCTTCGTCGGTGCGGCGCATGAAGGCGCTGCCACGCACGTCGGTGATGTGCTCCACCGCTTCGCGGCGCGCCAGGCGGTGCGCCACTTCGATGATGGCGCGCTCGGCGTTGCCGTACAACAGCAGGTCGGCCTTGCTGTCGACCAGGATGCTGCGGCGAACCTTGTCCTGCCAGTAGTCGTAGTGCGCGATGCGGCGCAGGCTGGCCTCGATGCCACCGATGATCACCGGCACATCGCTCCAGGCTTCCTTGCAGCGCTGCGTGTAGACCAGCGTGGCGCGGTCGGGCCTCTTCCCGCCCTGCCCGCCAGGGGTGTAGGCGTCGTCGCTGCGGATCTTTCGATCGGCCGTGTAGCGGTTGATCATCGAATCCATGTTGCCGGCAGCAACGCCGAAAAACAGGTTCGGCTTGCCCAGTGCCTTGAAGGCGTCGGCGCTTTGCCAGTCGGGCTGCGCGATGATGCCGACACGAAAACCCTGCGCTTCCAGCACGCGGCCGATGACGGCCATGCCGAAGCTGGGGTGGTCAACGTAGGCGTCACCAGTGACGATGACGATGTCGCAACTGTCCCAGCCCAGGCGGTCCATCTCGGCCCGGTTCATGGGCAGGAATGGCGCACGGCCCAGCCGCTTGGCCCAGAAGGGCTTGTAGCTGCTGATGGTCTTGGCTGCGGCCGGCGCAGCCGGGGCGGCTGGCGTCGGGCTGCGCGCCGGGTGTAAGGCGAGTGCGGTCACGGGCTTGGGGCAGGACGGCAGAGCCGACGCTGGCAGGAGGGCCCCTATTGTCGTGCCTGGGCAGCGACCGCGGGTGCCTGGGGTCAAGCGGCGTTGCGCCGAATGCCGTGGCCTGACCTCAAGTCCAGTTCGCTGGCGCCGATAGCCCCGGGATGGAAAGCTTTCTCATCACCCTGGGCTATGGCGCAATTGCTCTGTTGGGAGTGGCCGTGGCCGTTGCCCTGTGGGAACACATGCGTCGCCCAAGCCGGACGCGCGCGCCACAGGCCGCCTTGCCGGCGCCGGCCAGCGCACCCGTGCGCGTGGATGTGGACCTGGACGCACTGACACCACTGCCCGACGACGACCAGCTGCGGCGCCGCAGCACCGTCGAGACGGCCATGGTGCGCATGGCGCGTCCGGCTGCAATCAGCACTGGCGCACAGGCCTGGACAGAAACGCGCCCGATGGTGTCTCCAGGCACCCAGGCAGAGTCCGAACCGCAGTAAGCCGCGCCTTCAGTCCGCCGCCTGTTCGCGGGTCTGATCATTGGCCGGTGATTGGGCTGTGGTCGGGGTCGAATGCACAGGCCGCTGCATCGCGCCCGCCGTGTCTTCCGCCTCGTCCAGGTCTTCCGCCAGAAAGCCCCCGCTCTGGTGCGACCACAGTCGCGCGTAAATGCCACCGGCTGCCAGCAGCGACTGGTGGTCGCCCACTTCGACGATGCGCCCGCGGTCCATCACCACCAGCCGGTCCATGGCCGCGATGGTGGACAGGCGGTGCGCGATGGCCACCACCGTCTTGCCTTCCATCAGCTTGTACAGGCTGTGCTGGATCGCCGTTTCGACCTCGCTGTCCAGCGCGCTGGTGGCTTCGTCCAGCAGCAGGATGGGCGCATCCTTCAGCATCACCCGTGCGATGGCCACCCGCTGTCGTTGCCCGCCCGAGAGTTTGACGCCACGTTCGCCCACGTGTGCGTCGTAACCTTTGCGGCCCTTGGGGTCGGTCAGGCCGGTGATGAAGTCATGCGCCTCGGCACGGTCTGCTGCGCGCAGCATGTCGGCTTCGCCGGCATCGGGGCGGCCGTAGACGATGTTTTCGCGCACCGACCGGTGCAGCAACGAGGTGTCCTGCGTGACCATGCCCACCTGGCGGCGCAGGCTGTCCTGCGTCACGCCTGCGATGTCCTGGCCGTCGATGAGGATGCGGCCGCCTTCCAGGTCGTACAGGCGCAGCAGCAGGTTGACGATGGTGCTTTTGCCCGCCCCAGAGCGGCCCACCAGGCCGATCTTTTCGCCCGGCTGGATGTGCAGGTTCAGGCCGTCCACCACCTTGCGGGTGCCGCCGTAGGCGAAGGTCACGTTGTCAAAGCGCACCTCGCCACGCGGCACAACCAGCGGCTGCGCGTCGGCCCGGTCCACCACCGTGCGACCGCGTGCCAGCGTGGCCATGCCGTCCTGCACGGTACCGATGTGTTCAAACAGCGACGCCATCTCCCACATCACCCAATGCGAGATGCCGTTCAGCCGGAAGGCCATGGCCGTGGCCGCGGCCACCGCACCCACGCCGATGGCGGCTTCGGTCCACAGCATCAGGCTGGTGACGGTGATGGCGGCGATCAGCGCCACGCTCAGGATCTGGTTGACGACCTCGAAGGCCGTCACCAGGCGCATCTGGCCGTAGGCGGTGGTCATGAATTCCCGCATCGCGCTGCGCGCGAAGCCAGCTTCGCGGTTGGAATGCGAAAACAGCTTGACCGTGGCAATGTTGGTGTAGGCATCGGTGATGCGCCCCGTCATCAGCGACCGTGCATCGGCCTGCAACTGCGCCACCTTGGCCAGCCGCGGCACAAAATACGTCAGCGTCAGCACGTACAACACCAGCCAGCCCAGGAAGGGCACCGTCAGCCAGGCGTCGAAGGCGCCCACCACCGCCACCATGGTGCCGAAGTAGATGACCACGTAGACCAGGATGTCGGTAAAGATGAGCCAGGTGTCGCGCACCGCCAGCGAGCTCTGCATCACCTTGGTGGAGATGCGGCCGGCAAATTCGTCCTGGTAAAAGGACATGCTCTGCTCGAGCATCAGGCGGTGGAAGTTCCAGCGCATGCGCATCGGGAAGTTGCTGAAGATGCCCTGGTACTTGAACAGGGCCTGCATTGCCGCAAAGGCCACGCTGAACAACAGCACACCGCCCAGCACCGCCAGCAGGCTGCCGTGCTGTTGCCACAGTTGCGCCGGCTGCACCTTGGCCAGCAGGTCCACCACGTGAGCCATCATGCTGAACAGCAGCGCCTCGAAAGCGCCGATGGCGGCCGTGAACAGCGTCACCAGCGCCAGGTAAGGGCGCACACCGCGTGTGCAGTCCCACAAGAAGGCGAAGAAGGACTTCGGCGGCGGCGCGGTGGGCGCATCCGGGTAGGGATGCACAAGTTTTTCGAATCGCTGGAACAAGGTGATCCCCGGTCGGCCGGTTCGGCAACCCGCAGGTCGTCCGTTCCACCACAAGCGCGCCAGATGTGCGGCGCTGGGTGCCAAGGCCGCAAGCAGTCGGCAAGCGGCGATTATCCAAGCCTGCGCAACACCCCGCGCCAGCTTGAGGGTCTATGCCCTTCGGCCGTCACTGGACCAGAAATGCGAAACCCCTCCAGACCGTTGCCGGCTGGAGGGGCGGGCAGCGAGGCTGCCAGTGGAGCTCCGGAGGAATGAGGTCCGGGGCCCCTGACACGCACAGAGTGCGCCGTCGGTATTGCCTGATATCAGGCAGCCTCAGATTACGCCCGGGCGGTGCTCCTCGCAAGCTGATCGTTCATCCATCAGCACACCTGCTCGGTCAGGCTGATGGCTGCTCGGCGTTCACTGCAGAGGCTGCAGCAGTTCATCCACCAGGCTTTGCACGCGGCGCAGCACGGCCGCATCCATGGCAATGGTGCGGCCCCACTCGCGGCTGGTTTCGCCGGGCCACTTGTTCGTGGCGTCAAGCCCCATCTTGCCGCCCAGGCCGCTGACGGGCGAAGCGAAGTCCAGATAGTCGATGGGCGTGTTCTCCACCAAGGTGGTGTCGCGCACCGGGTCCATGCGCGTGGTGATGGCCCAGATCACTTCTTTCCAGTCGCGGATGTCCACATCGTCGTCGGTCACCACGATGAACTTGGTGTACATGAACTGGCGCAAGAAGCTCCACAAGCCAAACATCACGCGCTTGGCATGTCCCGGGTAGGCCTTTTTGATGGAGATGACGGCCAGCCGGTAGCTGCAGCCTTCGGGCGGCAGGTAGAAGTCGATGATCTCCGGAAACTGCTTGCGCAGGATGGGCACGAAGACTTCGTTCAACGCCATGCCCAGCACCGCCGGTTCGTCGGGCGGCTTGCCGGTGTAGGTGGAGTGGTAGATCGGGTCGCGGCGGTGCGTCAGGCGCGAGAGCTCGAACACCGGAAACCAGTCCTGTTCGTTGTAGTAGCCGGTGTGGTCGCCGAAGGGGCCTTCCAGCGCATGCAGGTAGCCGTCTTTTTCCTTGAGCCTGACGCCCCGGTCGGACTCGCCCACGAAGCCTGGCAGGGCGGGCGGAATGTGACCCTCGAGCACGATCTCTGCGCTGGCCGGCACCTGCAGCAACAAATCGCCCTCGCCCACGCCGCTGGCCACCACCTCGGTGCGGCTGCCGCGCAGCAGGCCGGCAAACTGGTACTCGGACAGTGTGTCGGGCACCGGCGTCACCGCCCCCAGGATGGTGGCCGGGTCGGCGCCCAGCGCCACCGCGATGGGGAACGGTCGGCCGGGGTTGGCCCGCGCAAAGTCGCGAAAGTCGAGCGCGCCGCCGCGGTGGGCGAGCCAGCGCATGATCACCTGACGGCGGCCGATCACCTGCTGCCGGTAGATGCCCAGGTTCTGCCGCTGCTTGGGCGCAGCCACAGACTGCGGGCCGCGGGTGATGACCAGTCCCCAAGTGATCAGCGGGCCGGCGTCGCCAGGCCAGCAGGTCTGCACGGGCAAACGGGCCAGATCGATGTCTTCGCCCGACTGCACCACGTCCTGGCAGGGCGCCTTGCTGCGCACCGACGGTTTCATGTCCCACAGCGCCTTGCCCATCTGCAGCAATTTGCCGGTGTCCTTCAGGCCCTTGGGCGGTTCCGGCTCTTTCAGGCTGGCCAGCAGCTGGCCCACCTGGCGCAGTTCGGACACCTCTTGCGCCCCCATCCCCAAGGCCACCCGTTTCGGGGTGCCGAACAGGTTGATCAGGCAAGGAATGTTGTAACCCTGGGGATTTGTACACAGTACAGCTGGCCCGCCAGATCGAAGCAGCTTGTCTCCGATGGCCGTCATTTCCAAGTGCGGCGACACGGGTTGGCTGAGTTTTCTAAGCTCTCCCATCGCTTCAAGCTGCTGCACGAAGTCCCGCAGGTCTCTGTACTTCATTTCTTTTGTGTATTAGAAAACAAGTTTATAGACTTGACCATGTATTAAGCGCTTCCTAGAATGCCGCCAGACCTGAGATATCAGGGTTTACCCTCTTTTCACTTGCGCAGCCGCAGCGGACCGGTAGACACCACGCAGCAGACTTGGAAGCCGCCCAGCACGAGGCGCACAGCCTGCAGACGATTATTACTGCGACCTTGCAGCGCGCCCCGGGCCGCCGCAGCCCGTCGCAGCCAACAGGAGAAGACTCGATGCCAGCCAGCGAATTGCTGCACCGGGCCAGACACGCCACCGGTCGCTCGCTTTCGATATTTGTGCGCGACGTGGGTCGCGGCATGCTCGAAGTCAGTCACAACACCCTGGCCCTGCTGGGCCTGGCTGCCCTGGCGCTGGCACTGTTTGGCGCCAGCCGTGCCGACGTGCGGCACCAGGTGGAAGTGGTCACCTTGGAGTGGCTGCAGACGCGCCACGAAGCGCGCGAACTGGCGTCAGGCAATGTGCTGACCGGCATGGCCGAGCCCGAAGCGGGCTTGCGTGCAACAGCCACCGACCTGAAGGCACTGAGCCGCGAGCAGGCTTCACTGGCCAGCTGGATTGCACGCCGCTACAAGGTGGCACCTGAACCGGTGGGCGCCCTTGTGCAGGAAGCCTGGGCCATAGGCCAGCGCGCCGGCCTGGACCCGACACTGATCCTGGCCATCATGGCGATCGAATCCCGCTTCAATCCCTTTGCGCAAAGCCCGGTGGGTGCGCAAGGGCTGATGCAGGTGATGACGCGTGTGCATGACGACAAGTACGAGTCCTTCGGCGGCACCCGAGCAGCTTTCGACCCCATCAGCAACCTGCGTGTCGGGGTTCAGGTGCTCAAGGAGTGCATCGCCCGGGCGGGCAGCGTGCAGGAGGGGCTGCGCTACTACGTGGGTGCAGCGCTGCTGGACTCCGACGGCGGTTATGCCGCGCGGGTGATGCTGGAGCAGGCCCACATGCGCAACGTGGCCGAAGGCCGCCAGGTGCCATTGGGTGTGTCCAACACACCGCCCAGCGTCAACCTGCGGCCTGCGGGCAGCGCCGACGCCGGCGCTGCCAAGACCATCGACGTGATGGACATCTTGCCTGCCGTGCCCGCTTCTGCAGCGACGGCACAGGTCCAGCAGGTGGCCTTGCTGCGCTGAAGCCAGGCGCTGAGGTCTGAC
>JBBRCN010000022.1:0-53288 GCA_038204775.1 Burkholderiales bacterium
GCGTTTGCCTTTCGCGTCGTAGACCGCCTTGACCACCTCAAAAGTCATGCCAGTGAGCTGGCCGCCGCTGTGCTCAAACGACTTGGGCACATGAAAATTGATGATGGGAATACCTTCGTGCTGGGCGTCTTCCTTTTCCCAGGGCGAGGCCTTCATCTCATCAAAGCCGCTGCGCACGATGACCTTCACGTCGGTACCGCCCAGGCGGCGCGCCGACCGGCAGCAGTCCATGGCCGTGTTTCCGCCGCCAAGCACAATGACGCGTTTCCCAATCGTGGTGATATGCCCGAAAGACACCGAGGCCAGCCAGTCGATGCCGATGTGGATGTTTGCGGCGGCCTCGGTGCGCCCAGGGATCGGCAGGTCGCGCCCACGCGGCGCGCCGCAGCCGACAAACAACGCGTCGTAACCTTGCGCCATCAGCGCCTTCATCGAGTCGATGCGCTGGCCGGACTTGAAAACCACGCCCAGGCCCAGGATGTAGCCGGTCTCTTCGTCGATCACTTGCTCGGGCAGACGGAAGCGCGGAATCTGCGTGCGGATGAAACCGCCGGCCTTCAGTTCGCCGTCGAACACGGTGACGGCATAACCCTGCAAGGCCAGGTCCCGCGCCACCGCCAGCGATGCCGGACCGGCACCCACGCAGGCCACGGTCTTGCCGTTTTTGGGCAGGGCCTGTGGGATCAGGGCGCGCACCTCGCCGCTCTTGAAATCGGCCGCCACGCGCTTGAGCCGGCAGATGGCCACCGGTTCTGGTTTTTCGGCGTTGTGTTCTTCGGCGCGGCCACGCCGGCAGGCGGGTTCACAAGGCCGGTCGCAGGTTCGACCCAGCACACCGGGGAACACATTGCTCACCCAGTTGACCATGTAGGCGTCGTCAAAACGACCCTGGGCAATGAGCCGGATGTACTCCGGCACGGGGGTGTGGGCCGGACAGGCCCACTGGCAATCGACGACCTTGTGGAAATAGTCCGGGTCGTTCACATCAGTCGCGCGCATGTCTTGTCTCCTTGCAGGGCCTGCGCGGATCGAAGGATCGAGCCGCTGGCCCTGTCTCTTGGTGCCAGAAGTCTACGCCCGCCGCCTGGGGGCGGGCACCCCCTGTGTGGCTGGGCCGTGCGCCAGCGGCAAAGGTGCTGCGCATAACATCGGTGCCATGCGCCTGACTGCCTTGACGCCGCTGCACACGTGCCGCTGAACGCCCAGCGTTTGACCTTCGGCGATCTCAGCTGCTTCGTGGCCGGGCAGGGACCGCCGCTGCTGCTGGTGCACAGCATCAACGCCACCGGCTCGGCGGCCGAGGTGCGACCGCTGTTCGAACACTTCCAGGCCACGCACACCGTCTTTGCACCCGACCTGCCGGGTTACGGCCACAGCGACCGCAGCGACCGCCTCTACTCACCGCGGCTGATGACCGACGGATTGCTGGCGGTGGTGCAGCAGATGCAGCTGCGTTGCGGCCCGGCGCCGGTGGATGCGCTGGCGGTGTCACTGAGCTGCGAATTCCTGGCCCGCGCCGCCGCCGAGCAGCCGGCGTTTTTCAGGCGCCTGGCGCTGGTCAGCCCGACGGGTCTGAACGGCACCAAACCGCGGCGCGGCACACCCGGAACCACACGCGCCGTGCCCGGCCTGCACCGCGTGCTGAGCGCTCCGCTGTGGGCCGAAGCGCTGTTCCGCGGCCTCACGCGGCCCGGCGTCGTGCGCTACTTCCTGGAGCGCACCTGGGGCAGCAAGGCCATCGACGAGGTGATGTGGGTGGACGCGCTGAAGTCCGTGCAGGCGCCGGGTGCGCGCCACGCGCCGCTGCACTTCCTGGGTGGTGGCCTCTTCAGCGCCGACGTGTTGAGCGTCTATGAGGCCGTGCGGCAGCCGGTCTGGGCCAGCCACGGCGTGCGCGGCGACTTCACCGACTACCGCGGACGTGCCTTTCTGGACAGCCGGCCCAACTGGCGCTTCACGGTCTTCGACAGCGGCGCCTTGCCCTACTTCGAAGAACCGCAGGCCTTCAACGCCGAGCTGAAAGCCTTCCTGAGCGCCTGAGCTGCCCTGCGGCTTGGTTTGGCATGGCACGATACGGCACATGCCCACCCGCAAAGCCGCCAAGCCCGACCTGCTGGACGACCAGCTGGCGCGCCAGATTGCCGGCCGGGGTGGCATCCGCAACTTCGCCGCCAACACCGTGCTGGTGACCGAAGAAGACCGCTCCGACGCCGTGTTCATCATTCTCAGCGGCCGCGTCAAGGCCTATGGTTCGGCCGAAGACGGTCGCGAAGTGGTCTACGCCACCCAGGGTGCGGGTGAGTACTTCGGCGAGATGACGCTGGACGGTGGCCCGCGT
This sequence comes from Burkholderiales bacterium, assembly GCA_038204775.1. Taxonomy (GTDB): domain Bacteria; phylum Pseudomonadota; class Gammaproteobacteria; order Burkholderiales; family Burkholderiaceae_C; genus Rubrivivax. The sequence continues at coordinate 2,339 of JBBRCN010000022.1, forward strand.
TCGGCCAGCGTCATGACGCTGGAGCCCACCAGCTGCGCCGTGGTGCCGGGCGCCGACGTGCGCGAGTTCCTGTCGCAGAACCCCGACTTCGCCCTGCACGTCATCAAGAAGCTCATCCGCCTGGCACGCGCCAGCACCGAACACGTCAAGAGCCTGGCGCTGGACGATGTCTACGGCCGTGTCACCAAGCTGCTGCGGTTGCTGGCACGTGAAGAAGACGGCGTGCTGGCCGTGCCCGACAAGCTGACGCAGCAGGACATCGCCGAACGGGTGGGCTCGTCGCGCGAAATGGTCAGCCGTGTCTTCAAGCCGCTGAGCGAAGGCGGATATGTCGAGGTGCGCGGCGGGCGCATCCGGCTGCTGAAGAAGTTGCCGGCGCGCTGGTAGCGGCGCGCCCTGCTTGGTTCTGCACAGCTTTGTGACGCTTTCAGCGCGGCCATGCCCCACCCCATGTCGCAAACCCTGGCCAACCTGCTGAACTACCAGGCCGACTTGCTGAAGGCCACGGCCGAGGACCCGCTGCTGCTGCTGGCCCTGGTTTCGGCGGCGCTGGCGGCGCTGCTGGTCATCGTCAGCGCCTTCGTCAAGACCATGATCCCGCTGCGCTGGCTGGCCGTGGGCAGCAACGTGGGTTTCATCGCGTACGGCTTGCTCTACCCCAGCGCGCTGCTGGTGTTGCTGCATGCCGTGTTGCTGCCGGTGAACCTGTGGCGCGTGTGGCAGATGACGCAGCTCACGCGCCGCGTGGCCGAGTCGTCGGCCGACCCGCAGCAGTTGCAGGTCTGGTTGCGCCCCTACATGCGCAGCCGCCAGTTCAAGGCCGGCCACATCATCTTTGCCAATGGCGACGAAGCTTCGCGCATGTACTACCTGGCCGCAGGCGAGGTTGAACTGCCCGAGGTGGGCCGCCGCCTGCAGGCCGGCCAGATGTTTGGCGAGATCGCCTTTTTTGCCCCCGACCGCCGCCGCAGCAGCAGCGCCCGCTGCATCACGGCCTGCACCGTGCTGTCCATCGACGAGGCCACCTTCAAGCAACTCGTCTACCAGAACCCCGACTTCGGTCTGCTGGTGGTGCGCCTGATCGCGGGGCGGCTGACCGACGATATCCACCGCCTGCAGACGGCTCCGAATGGTGCAGCCCGGCCGCCGGGCCCACCGACCTGATTACACTGCGCTTCGCGCTTGCCCGGTGCGCTGCACCCGCCGTCCCACCCAGCACAGGTCACCCATGAAAACCGCACTTCTTGCCACCGCCGCCCTCTTGTTGTCCACGTCGGTGTGGGCAGCCGATGCCAAGACCCGCTTCGTCGACCATTCCAACAGCGCACTCATCGACGACGCCTCTGCCAAGGCGGTGATGAACGAGAACATCCCGGCCAAGGTGTGGCGGATCCACCCCGCCAGCCGCTACACCTTCCTGAGCCAGGTCGAAGGCGGCATCACCCCCGACAAGACCTGTGTCGTGTCGGCCCGCGTGATGGTGCTGCCGCTGACGGCCACCGTGCGCGCCGTGCTGTTCCGGCCCTTGCCTCAGCGCACGGCCACCGCCTTTGGCGCCATTGCCAACGCGTCCACCGAACAGTGCAGGGTACTGGCCAAGGACAAGCTGAAGGAAGCCACCAACGCGGTGGTGTCCAGCATCGTCAAGACCTGATCTGCGCGGGCGCTGTTCCGTACAGCCCGCGTTCGGCGGCCATCAGCCGCACCAGGCCGAGCAGCGCGTCGATGTGGGGTGTGGCCTGATCCAGGTGATGGCCCACTTCTCGCACGGCGCCCACCAGGGCGTCGATTTCAAGCGGACGGCCGGCCAGCAAGTCTTGCAGCATGCTGGTCTTGAAGCTGCCCAGCTTGCGTGTCACGGCGTGGCGCGCTTCGGGGTCTTGGTCGATGGGAATGCCCAAGTGGGCGCCGATGTGCTGGGCTTCCAGCATCACCGCGCTGCAGAAGCCACGCACCAGCGGGTCGTCAAGGATGCGGTCGCAGGGTGCGCCGGTCAGTGCCGAGACGGGGTTCATCGTCATGTTGCCCCACAGCTTGAACCACACCTCGCGCTGGATGCGGTCGGACACCGTCACCGCCAGCCCGGCATCAGCCAGCAGCCGGGCCACGTTGTGCAGCGCCGCGTCAGCCTCACCCACTGCGCGGCCGATGATGAAACCGTTGCCGTTGACGTGGCGCACCCGGCCTGGCGCCGGGCTGGTGGCGCTGAGGTGCACCACGCCGCCCAGCACCTGCGCCGACGGGATCAGCGACTTTGCCGTGCCGCCAGGGTCCACGCTGTGCAGCGACAAACCTTGGCAAGCGCCGGGCAGGCCGTCGAAAAACCACCAGGGCACGCCGTTCATGGCCGTCAGCAGTTGGGTGTGCGGGCCCATCAGCTGTTGCACGGCGGGCACCACGGTGGTCAGCGCAGGGCCCTTGACGGCCAGGATGACAAGGTCCTGCACGCCCAGTTCAGTGGCATCGCTGCTGGCGCGCAGCGGCACCCGCTGTTCGCCGTCGGCGGTCTCCAGCCGCAGGCCCCGCTCGCGCACGGCCAAGAGTGTGTCGCCGCGCGCCAGCGCCGACAGCGTGGCCGCGCCGGCGGGCAGCCGCGTGCCCATCCAGGCCGCCAGCAGGCCGCCGATGGCCCCCAGGCCGACGATGCAGACTTTCATGTGTGCTCCTGATTCGGCGCGCAGTCTAAGCCGCGACCCGGTCTGGGCATGAACGCGGCCCTGGCCGCAGCTTTCACCGGCGCCACGCTGGGGCTGACGCTGGGCATTGCAGCGCTGCGGGTGCAGCGCTTGATGCCGCAAGGCTTCAGGCGATCGGCTGCGCCAGATAAACCCCTTCACGCCCGACGATGGCCTGGCGGGTGGGCATCAGCACCGTGCAGTCGTCGCACAGCGCGCGGATCTCGATGTCGCCATCGGTGGCGATGAGCTCCCCTTCGGCAAAGGTCTCGAAGCCGATCAGCGGCCGCACGAAGTGGAAGTCGGGCGTCGTGACCATGAAGGTCTTCAGCAAGACGAAGCGCCGCTGCGGCGAGCCGGCCGCCGCCAGCGGTCGCTGGATTTGGCCGAAGTGCGCGATGAAGTCCAGCGCCACCAGGACGGCCAGCTCGCTGGTGGTTTGCAGGAAATGCTGGCCGCACTCAACGACCAGTGCCACGCCGGTGTGCTCGGCCTGTCCATGGCGGCCGTGCTGGATCAGCGGTGTGCCCGAACCCAGGCCTGGTGGCATCACCAGGTGCACAGCCGGCCGGCCGATCGCCCGCGCAGCGACACCATTGCGGCCGAACTGCGGGTAGACCCAGAAAGGCTGCACCGCCTGGCTGGTGGAGTGGATGTCCAGGATGTGGTCAGCCGCGGCCACCACGGACCGCAGTTCACGGGCGCGCTTCAGCTCGGGGCTGTCCTCTTCGCCTTCCAGCCAGGCGCCCGACCAGATGCGATTGAGGTTGTGCACCAGTTGCCGGCTCTCGAAAGGCCGCTGGGGGTCGAAGCTTTCGTAGGCCGCGACGTTGGCAAAGCTGATGGTCAAGGTGCCCACGGCTGGCCGCACGCCGCTGTCCAGCAAGTGGGTGGCGGCCGTCATGCCGCAGAACTCGTTGCCGTGCGTCAGGGCGTTGACCAGCACATGGGGCCCGGGCTTGCCGGAACAGAAGCGGTGCACGTAGTCGACGCCAACGTTGCCCTTGCGGTAGGGCGCCAGGTCGCGTGGCAGAACTTCCAGCGCGGGGACATCAGCAATCATCGGGGCTCCTGCAAGGCGGTGGATTGTCCACCGCGGCCCCGGCACCGGTTCAGCAACGGTTCAGCGCCGGTTCAGCCGACAGTGTCGAGCAGGCTGCCCAGCATGCGGTCTTGGGTCTTGAACACCGCCAGGTTGGCCAGGAAATGTTGCTTGGCCGACAAGAGGCCGACCCTGTCTTCTTCCAATGCCGCACCCACGTGCCGTGATTGCCCCGGGGACACAGCCACACCGCCACCGGGCACGGCAGTGGCATCCACCGTCTGGCGCCTGAACCCAGGGGTGCCCAGGTTGGCGATGTTGTGGCCTGCCGCACCCAGGCGCGTCTGCGCCGATTGCAGGCCGGACAGGGCGATCGACAGGGTGGAATTCATGCCGCCAGTCTAGGCAAAAGCTGCCGCTCCGGCTGTGCCGTAGTGGGCAAGCGGGCCGCTTGCTTGGCGGCGCGGCTTCAGGCGTGGTGCAGTTCGCTCAACGGAGCCGAGTCCAGGTGCGCCAGCAGCTCGGTCAGCGCTTCCTGGTTATGCGGGTCGCTGGCACTGTCCAGCGCGTCTTGCAGCACGTCGCGGATGTGTTCTCCGCTGACGAGCTCCATCTCCCAGGTGGGAAAGAGCCGTTCGCGGGCTTCTTCGTTTTCGCTCAGAAAAACGATGCTTTCGTGGCGGCGGTCGCTGCGCAGCAGCGCCATCAGCGCCAGAACGGCGGCGCGCGGGCCCTCCAGCCACTGGAAGAACACGCCGCTGCCGAACACCAGCATGCCGGTGATGCCGCCTTCGGCATTGCGACGCTGCGCGGCGCAGACGATGCGCTGAACGGCCGCGTCGTCCACATCGGCCGTGGCGCGGCTGCAGTACACCACGTTGTAAAGCGGTGGGATTTCGGAGCCAAGTCCGGGTTCGTCGCCGAGGGACGGCTGGTGTGCGCTCATGGGGTGGCCTGCAGATGCAACAAGGAAATGCCCTCGCCGCGAGTGCTGCCGAGCATAGTGCAGGCCAGCGCTCGACAGGGCAATCCCCACCGGCTGCAGGCCTCAGCCCTCACGCGTGAAATCGCGTTCGGGCCTTCGGCAGCCGTTCGGGTCCTTCCGGACCCCCACGCGCGGCCTCAGCCGGTCAGAACAGTGCCGTCACGCGCACCGTGCTGCCGCTGCTTTCAACCGTCACGTTGGCCGGCCCGGCGGCCACGCCGCTGCGGGCCAGGCGGATCATGTTGTCGTTGCTGGCCATGATCTCGGCCACGAAGCCGCGCACGCCCCGGCCCTGCGCGTGCTGTGCCATGCGCCGCTGCAGCGCACTGCCCAGGCCGCAGCCTTGCCAGTCGGGGTGCACCATAAAGGCGGTTTCGGCCAGGTTGGTGCCGGGGTCGATGAAGTAGCAGCTCTGCGCCACGATCTGCGGGTTCTCGCGTGTGCCGCTGACGGCCACGAAGGCCACTTCGTTCTCGAAGTTCAGGTTGCACAGACGCTGCACGTCGCGGTTGGACAGACCGCGGATCTTGCGGAAAAAGCGCGTGTAGCGGTCGCGGTCGCTCAGGCGATGGAAGAGGTCGCGGATGCCGTCGCCGTCACTGCTGCTGGCCGGCCGCATCAACACCGCCTGGCCGATGCGGTCGCCCTTGAGCGTGAGCGTGAGCTCGTCTTCCACGGGGTAAGCGCGCATGTTCTTCAGCGTCTGCTCAGTCCCGATGTAGCCCAGCGCCTGCGCCTGCGCAAAAAGCTCGGCGCGAAACCTGGGGTGCGCCACTTCGATCAGCGCCACGGCCCGCTCGCGGATGCTCTTGCCAAAAAGGTAGGCGATGCCAAACTCGGTGATCACGTAGTGCACGTCGGTGCGTGCCACGGTCACGCCTTCGGTGGGCAGCAGCTGCGGGCGTATGCGCGACTCGGTGGCGTTGTCTGCGGTGCTGCCGTTGTGGCTTGTTGCGTTCGTGCTGGCCAGGCAGATGATGGGCTTGCCGCCGGGCGAGCGCGAGGCACCGCGCAAGAATTCGCCCTGCGCCGCCAGGCCGGCGTAAAAGTCACCACCGAACTGGTCGGCACACACCTGGCCCGTCAGGTCCACGGCCCAGGCCTGCGTCACCGACACCATCTTGTGCTGGCTGGCCAGCGTGACCGGGTCGCACACTGTTTCGATGGGCTGAAAGCTGAACAGCGGGTTGCGGTCGATCAGGTCATACAGGCGCCGGCTGCCCATGGCAAAGCTGGTCACGATCTTGCCCGGCTGGTGCGTCTTGCGCCGCCCGGTCAGGATGCCGCGTTCCAGCAGCGGAATGATGGCGTCGGTGATGACGTCGCTGTGGATGCCGATGTCCTGCCGGTCCACCAGGTGCTTGAGCGCTTCGTTGGTGACCCGGCCCAGGCCGATCTGCAGCGTGCTGCCGTCTTCGATGATGCCGCCGATGTAACGTGCGATCTGCTCCATGGCCTGCGCGTCGGCCGCTGGGTGCTGGTATTCGATGACGGGTGTGTCCACCGGCACCAGGGCGTGGATCTGGCTGATGTGCAGCGTGCTGTCGCCCATGCTGCGCGGCATGTGCGGGTTCACCTCGGCCAACACCAGCCGCGCCTTGGCCACCGCCGCCGGGATCACGTCCACCGACACCCCCAGGCTGACATATCCGAAGTCGTCCGGCAGCGAGACCTGGATGAAGGCCACGTCCACGGCAATGCGGCCGATGGCCATCAGGCCTGGCACACGGGCGATGGACATGGGCACGTAGTCGGCCAGCCCTTGTTTCACGGCCGCGCGCATGTCGTGGCCCACGAAGAAGCTGCGGTGCCGGTAATTGGTGGTGGCCTGGCCCGCCATGTCGTGCGGCACGGCGTGGTCGGTAAGGAAGTGCACCAGCTCCACATCGGCCGGTCGCAGGTCCAGCCGTTCCAGCGCTGCCACCAAGGCGCGCGGCGTGGCGCAGGCGGTGCCCACGAACACATGGTCGCCGGCCTGGACCCGGCCCACCGCTTCGGTGGCGGTGCAGACCTTGGCGTGGTGGGCGCGCAGTTGGGGGTGCAGTTGGGGGTGCAGTTCGGCCTGTGCGTTGTCCGGCGCCGCAGCGTTTGCACCAGCGCTCGAAGCCGCGCCTGCATCAACCTGTGCCCCGGCGATGGCGGCCGGCGCCGCATCACTCGCGCTCAACGCCGCCTTCACGCCGTCCGCCAGCTTGGACAACCAGCCGCCCCTGGTGTTCTCTGCGTCGTTGCCGGGGGACGTGTTCATGTCGGCAGTCCTTCATTGCGGTAAGGCCGCAGCGCGGCGTCGGGCAGCGCGCCCAGCACCTGTTCGGCATAGGCCTGGCCCTGTTCGGTGATGCTGTCAAAGCGGTGCCATTGCAGCATGCCCACCCGTTCAAGCGGCGGGTTGAAATACAGGTCGGTCAGCTTGCGCGCCTGGCGCTGGCGCGAGGTGCTGACCATGACCGTCACGTTCATCAGGTAGGCCACCAGCGACGGCAGCTTGAAGCGGCGCTGCGGGCGCGGCCGCAGGCGGTCGCGCAGCAGCGACCAGGCGCCAGGCACCTCTTGCAGGTCGATGCGACGGGGTTGGCGAAAGCTCAGGTCGACACCGATGACACGGCCCACGCTGGGATGAGCGCGCATCACGTCCACCGGAAAGTTGTTGAAGCTGCCGCCGTCGCACAGCAGCTCGCCGTCCACCAGCACCGGTGGCAGGGCGCCAGGGATGGCCATGCTGGCCAGCATGCCTTGCAGCAGCGGGCCGCTGCGTTGCACCTGTTCAGCGGCCTGCGAGTAGTTGCTGGCCACGCAGTAGCAGGTTTTCCAAAGGTCTTCGATGTCGGGCAGGCAGCCCAGCAGTTCTTGTGCGGCGGTGCTGACGATGTGGCGCAGTCGCACGCCCTTGATCAGGCTCATCAGCGGCAGCAGGTTGTAGTCGCCCGTCGGGTTGGTGCCGAAGGCGCGGCGTGCAATGGCCATCACCTCGACCAGCGGCCGGTCGCTGGCCACCAGGGCGGCCATGACCGCGCCGATGCTGGTGCCGCCCACGAAGTCGATCTCCACACCCCGTCCGCGCAGCGCCTGCAGCACACCCAGGTGCGCCAGACCGCGTGCGCCACCACCGGCCAGCACCAGGCCGATGGCGCTGCGGCTGAGGATGCGCGCCAGCCGCGCCAGGTCTGTTGGCAATGCGGGGCGGATGTGCAAGTGGCTGCTGACCGGCCTTCGCGCCAGCCAGTGGCGGGTGCCTTGGGGGCAGCGGCGGTCAGCCGGGTGCAGCAGCAGCAGGGTTTCGGCGGCTTCGGTGCGGCCGCTGCGGCGCATCAGGATCTGCGTTTCGGTGCTGTGCAGCACCGGCGGCTGGTCGGCATGCGCCACCAGCAGCAGTTCGTCGCTGCGGCGGGTGCAGTGTTCGGTCCAGGGTGTGGCTTCGTCGTCGGCCAGCAACAGCACGTAGTCGTGGGTGGCTTCGATGCGGTCCAGCTGCAGCGCAATGCGGCGGTTCAGGCTGGCCGCTTCGTTGGCATCCTGCGGTGCCAGGCGCGCCAGGCCCGGTGTGCCCAGCGCCTGGTCCAGCCGGTCTGCGTCCACCAGGCAGACACGGCACACAGGGCCGCCCGGACCGGTGCGCTGCAGATGTTGACGCAGCTGCTGCGCCAGCGCGTGCAGGTCCACACCGGCGCTGACCGGCAGCAGCCCGATGCTGACCGGCCGCGCCAGTTCAGAACGCAGCTGCACGGCCTGCAGGCGCTGGATGAGTTGCCGCGTCAGCGCCACGCCCACCTGCGCGCTGTGCTGCAGCAGTTGCAGGAACTGCGGCTTGCCCAGGCGCACCAGCACCGAATCGCGGATGGCCACCACGGTGGCCGAACGGGGCTCGTCGGTGTACAGGCTCATTTCGCCGATGATCTGGCCGCGGGCCATCTCGCGCACCATGTGCTCGACACCGTCTTCGTCGCGCACATAGGCGCGCAGGCGGCCGCTGATGGACATGTACATGGCGTCGCCCGCTTCGCCCTGGGCCATCAGCGTCTGCCCGGCTGCGACTTCCACCCACTCGAGGTGTTCCCGCAGGATGGCCAAGGCGCTGTCGTCCACAGGGCCCAGAAAGGTGCGCAGGTGCTGTTCGAGCAGGTCGTCTTGAAGGTGGGCTTGCATGGCGACGGGCAATGTAAGCGATCCGCTGTGCGGCAATGCCCGGCACCTACACTGGGTGCGATGGCCTCCAGACCCTTGCCTGCGCCGCCGCCTGCCTCAACCGCGGCGCGGCACTCTGCACACCGACACCTGTCCGACCTGCGGGGCGCCACGCGCCTGGCGGCCGATGCCACGCTGGGCCTGGCGCAGCTGGTAGAGGCCATGCACGCGCGCATCGCCAGCGTGCCCGGGCTGCGTGGGCCGGAGCAGACCTCGGGCATCACCGGCTTCGTCTATAAAAGCATCCGTGGCGTGACACGTTTGGTGGGTGGCAGCGTGGACGGTGTGCTGGGTCTGCTGCAGCCGCTGCTGGCGCCGGCTGCTGACGGTGCTGCCGCTGCTGCCGCGGGTGCCGCTGGTACCGCTGGTGCCGCCACTGCGGCCGTGCCGCCCCCGCGTGAACGTGAAGCCATCCTGGCCGTCCTGAACGGTGTGCTGGGCGACCACCTGGCCGCCACAGGCAACCCCTTGGCCACCCCGATGCAGGTGCGCCACGCCGGACTGCCGCTGACGCTGGAACGAAGCGCGCTGCATGCCGCCTTGCCGCAAGCCAGCGGCCAGTTGCTGGTGTTGGTGCACGGCCTGTGCATGAACGACCTGCAATGGCGGCGCTTGGGCCACGACCATGGCGCCGCGCTGGCGCAGGAACTGGGCTACACGCCGGTCTACCTGCACTACAACAGCGGCCTGCCCGTGCACGTCAACGGCCTCGCCCTGGCGCAGCAGCTGCAAGCCCTGCTGGCCGCCTGGCCGGTGCCGCTGCAGCGTGTCGCGCTGCTGGGTCACAGCATGGGCGGACTGTTGATCCGCAGCGCCTTGCAGCAGGGCACTGCGCTGGGCCAGACCTGGCCGGCCCAAGTGCACGACGTGGTGTTCCTGGGCACGCCGCACCACGGCGCGCCGCTGGAGCGGGCAGGCCACTGGGTGGACATCGTCCTGGGCGCCACGCCCTACGCCGCGCCACTGGCCCGTCTGGGGAAGATCCGCAGTGCCGGCATCACCGACCTGCGCCACGGCGCGCTGCTGGCGCCCCAAGGCGGCATGCAGTCAGCCCCCGTGCCTTTGCCCCCACAGCCGCGCTGCCACGCCGTGGCAGCCAGCACCGGCGCGCAGGCCGGCGATCTGAAACACCGCTGGCTGGGCGACGGCCTGGTGCCCGTGGACAGTGCCCTGGGTCGCCATGCCGACGCTGCGCGCCAACTGGACTTTGCCGCCGACAGCCAGTTGGTGTTGCACGGCCTGAACCACATGGACCTGCTCAGCAGCCCCGAGGTGATGGTGGCGCTGCGGCGCTGGCTGGGCGGCGTCCAGCGGGCCTGATGGCCGAGAGCGGCGCCGTGTCGCCGCCGGTGGGTGATGTGAAAGTCACTGCGGGAAGATGCGGACGTAGCACTTGGTCAGCGACGGCTCGCGCAACTTTTCCCACACGCCGTCGCCGCTGTCGCTGTCGCGTTCGCCTTTGCCGTTGGTGTTGCCCTCGATCGTGCGCACCTTGTCCGACAGCGAGCGCTGGTCTTCGATCACCACCCCGATGTGCGAAAAATCGAAGATCACAAAGTCGCCGGCCCGCGCCAGCTGGCGCTCGTCCAGCACCTGCATGCCGTTGGCACGCGCCCACTTCTCCCAGCCGAAAGCGCTGGCATCGCGGCAGCGCACCTTGTCGGCCTGCGCAAAGCTCAGGCTGGGGCGTTTGAAATAGGCCTTCAGGAAGTCGCGTGTTTCGTCGTCTTCAAGAAGCTCGCGCATGATCCAGGCGGTGAAAGCCGCGCACCAGGGCCAGGCACCGGGCTGCAGCCAGGTCGCGCCCTGGTACTCGACGATGCGTGCGCCGGTGTTGTTGACGGCGCCTTCGCGGGTGCCCACTTCAGCGCGCGCGATGGTGATGAGTTTGTCGATGGCGGGGTTCATGTCGGTCTCCGGTGCAGTTGGCTGGTGCCCATTTGTCGGGGCGCTGGTGGCGCAAAGGCGGTTGCGCCAGGCGGGTCAAGTGACCGCTGCGCACGCTAACGCTTGTTTGCCCCGGCCGCACCTGCTGTCCTAGGGGCGGTGCCCGTTTGACGATCGTTTGCCGGCCGCTTACCGGGCGTTTTGTCCACCCGGGACGGGAAGGCGCAACAGGGGCCCGGGGCTGCGGGAGAATGTGCCGACACCATGTCCACCCCAGCGCCCCGCGTGCTGTCGCTCATCCCGCCGATGACGCAGCTCAACACGCCATATCCCTCCACCGCCTACCTGACGGGCTTCCTGCGCTCGCGCGGGGTGACGGCGGTGCAGGACGACCTGGCCCTGGCGCTCATCCTGCGCCTGCTGTCGCCTGAAGGGCTGCAGCGGGTGCACGAACAGATCGTTGCCACGCCCGCGCAGCAGCGCAGCGCACGTGTGAAAGCCTTCGATGCACGTTTTGCCGACTACCGGGTCACCATCGCGCCCACCATCAAGTTCTTGCAGGGGGGCGACAGCACGCTGGCGCACCGCATCGGCAGCCGCGCCTGGCTGCCCGAAGGCCCACGTTTTGCCACGCTGGACGTGTTCGAGGGCGAAGCAGGCGCCGACCCCATGGCCTGGGCCTTTGGCACGCTGGGCGTGCAGGACCGCGCGCGCCACCTGGCCACGCTGTACCTGAACGACATTGCCGACGTCATCAAGGACGCCATCGACCCGCGTTTCGAATTCGTGCGCTACGGCGAGAGCCTGGCTGCCAGCCAGGCCACCTTCGAGCCGTTGGCCGCCGCACTGGCCGCTGCGCCCAACCTGGTGGACCACCTGCTGCACGAACTGGCGCTGGCCGCCATCGACAAACACCGGCCCACCGTGGTGCTGCTCAGCGTGCCTTTCCCGGGCGCGGTGTACGGCGCCTTTCGCATCGCCCAGGCCATCAAGGCCGAGCACCCGCACATCACCACGGTACTGGGCGGCGGCTTCGTCAACACCGAACTGCGTGAGCTGGCCGAACCGCAGGTCTTCGACTTCTTCGACTTCATCACGCTGGACGCCGGTGAACGCCCGCTGCTGGCGCTGCTGGACCACCTGCAGGGCCGGCGTTCGGCGCAGCGCCTGGTGCGCACCTTCCAGCGCGTGGACGACGCGGTGCGGTACATCAACTTCGCCGAACCCGACCTGCCTTTCGATGACGTGGGCACACCCACCTGGGACGGCCTGCCGATCGACCGTTACCTGTCGCTGCTGGACATGCTCAACCCCATGCACCGCCTGTGGAGCGACGGCCGCTGGAACAAGCTGACGGTGGCCCACGGCTGCTACTGGAAGAAGTGCAGCTTCTGCGACGTGAGCCTGGACTACATCAGCCGCTACGACGCCGCCACCGCCACGACGCTGGTCGACCGCATCGAAGCCGTGGTGGCAGAAACCGGCCAGACCGGCTTTCACCTGGTTGACGAAGCGGCACCACCCAAGTCGCTGAAGGCGATGGCGGCCGAACTGCAACGCCGCCAGGTGGCCATCAGCTGGTGGGGCAACATCCGCTTCGAAAAGACCTTCACGCCCGAGCTGTGCCGGCAGCTGGCCGACAGCGGCTGCATCGCCATCAGCGGTGGGCTGGAAGTGGCGTCTGACCGGCTGCTGACGCTGATGAAAAAGGGCGTCTCGGTGGACCAGGTGGCGCGGGTCACCAAGGGTTTTGCCGATGCCGGTGTGCTGGTGCACGCCTACCTGATGTACGGATTTCCCACCCAGACCGAACAGGACACCGTGGACGCGCTGGAACTGGTGCGCCAGTTGTTTGCCAATGGTTGCATCCACAGCGGCTTCTGGCACCGGTTTACCTGCACCGTGCATTCACCCGTGGGCCAGCACCCGCAGGACTACGGCGTGACGCTGCAAGCACTGCCGCCGGGCAACTTTGCGCGCAACGACATCGGCTTCATCGACCCCACGGGTGTGGACCATGATGCGCTGGGCCTGGGCCTGAAGAAGGGCATCTACAACTTCATGCACGGCATCGGCCTGGAAGAAGACGTGCGCATGTGGTGGGACGGGCCGGTGCCCAAGACCCGCGTGCCGCGTCGGCGCATCGAAAAGGCGCTGCTGCAGACGGCTTGAGGCTGCCTGTTCCTGGCTGCCTGGGCGCTGCCTGGTGCGCAGGGGCTGGCCCTGTGTGTGAGAGCGTACAGACCGCGCACGACGCGTCGCGCACAGTGCGCACGATGAACTCTGCATCTGCACACCCATCTTTGTCTCGAGCCAGCCGCTGGGCGCAGTTGTGCCCGGCGTGCGGCCTTGGCATTGAACGCATTGCCCGCCGCTGGCCCGACCGTCTGCTCAGCGTGTGGCTGCCGGTGCGCCGCTACCGCTGCACCGGCGATCGCTGCGGCTGGCACGGCAACTTGCGCAGCGGCTGACGGCCGAGAGCCTGGCTGCCCGTGCGCGCGGCGCGTGACATTGCCGACCAGTTGCTGGGCCAGGGCTACGACCAGCTGGGCCCGCATGCGCAGAAGGTGGCCCGCCACGTCGCGCACCGCCAACCCATTGCGCGCAATCTGGCGCAAGAGATGCAGGCCACCCCCACGCGGGGGCAGCGCGCGGCCGACGCGGTGGCGGCCTTTGGCGGTTCATGGACCTTCGTGAGCCTCTTTGGCGCCACGCTGCTGGGCTGGATCGGGTTGAACGCCGCGCTGCTGCTGGCGCGGGGCGCCACCTTTGACCCGTATCCGTTCATCCTGCTGAACCTGGTGCTGTCGATGCTGGCCGCGATCCAGGCGCCGGTGATCCTGATGTCGCAGAACCGGCAGGCGCAGAAAGACCGGCTGAGCGCAGAGCACGACTACGAAGTCAACCTCAAGGCCGAGCTGGAGATCATGCTGCTGCACCAGAAGATGGACAGCCTGCGCGACACGCAGTGGCGGGAATTGATCGACCTGCAGCACCGGCAGATCGACATGCTGACGGCGGCGCAAGCCACCAGGCCTGCGCCGCCGCCGGGTTGAAGCGCCGCGTTGAGGTGCCAAGCCGAGGCGCAACCGGGTTGGCGCCAGTAATGAAGTGGTCTTGACAGCCTCAGCCGCGTGGCTCGCCCTGACGGTTGACAGTGACCGTGCTGCCGGGCGGGCTGGTCATCTGGACGCGGTGGTCCAGGCTGCGGAAGCGGTAGTTCACGTCGCAGTAGAAGAAGGTGATCTGGGGCAGCGGCGCCGCTGTGGGTTCTGTCCTACACGCTCCGGCATCGATGACCGATGGCGCTGGCGCTGCGGGCCGGTCCACACTGGACCCCAACCAACCCATGCGCCCGATGCACCTGCTCAAGACCTACCTCGTGGAAGACAGCCCCGTGATTCGCGAGAACCTCATCGCCACGCTGGAAGAGTTGGCGCCTGTTCGCGTGGTGGGCACTGCCGAAGACGAAAGCAGCGCGCTGCAGTGGCTGGCCACGCACGCAGTGGACCTGCTGATCGTGGACCTTTTCCTGAAGGAAGGTTCGGGCCTGGGCGTCTTGCGCGCAGCGCAGGACGGCGACGGCGGCACACGACGTGTGGTGCTGAGCAACTACGCCACCGATGCGATCCGCCTGCGCTGCCTGGCGCTGGGGGCCGACGGTGTGTTCGACAAGTCCACTGAAATCGACGCGCTGCTGTGCTACTGCAGCCGCCTGGCGCTGGACAAGGCGGAGCCCGGCGCCGCCATCAACTGACGGGGCCAGCGCCGCCGTCAGGGCCAGCCCCAGCCCCAAGCCCCCAGGCCAGGCGTGCGGGCGGCGCCTCCCGATGCTGCGGCCCACCGCTGCTGCAGAAGTGTCACATCAGAGCCGACCCATCAGGAACAGGATCAGCACGACCACCAGCACCACCCCCAGCAAGCCGCTGGGTGCGTAGCCCCAGCTGCGGCTGTGGGGCCAGGATGGGATGGCGCCGATCACCAGCAATACCAAGACGATCAGAAGGATGGTTCCCAGGCTCATGGCTCTCTCCTACACGGCAAGTCGCCGAAGACCCGAGCGTGCACCTTGCACTCCGCGCGGTCGGTGCGTTGTCGCACCAATGGCCACCAAAGTGTTCACCAGTAGTCCGTTCCGCCAATGAGATTACAGATGAAACTGATGCATTCGTTCGTCAGGCTAGGCGCAAACCACAGCCGTAGCTGCAGCTACGGCGCGGATTTGCAACGACGCATGGCGGACGAAGGTGCGATTTCATGTAATCGGTTTGGCGGAACGGACTACTAGGGTGCCAGCATGCGCTGCGGGTCAACCCACAGGTCAAACTGTTCGGGTGTTGCTGCGCCCATGTCCAGCGCAGCTTCGCGCAGCGAGCTGCCGTTGAGCTCGGCGCGTTGTGCCACCTGCGCGGCAGCGGCGTACCCGATGTGTGGCGCCAGCGCAGTGCCCAGCATCAAGCCACCCTGCACCAGCGATTGCAGGCGCTGCGTGTTGGGCTTCAGACCGTTCACGCAGTGCCAGGTGAAGCTGTTCATGGCGTCGGACAGCAGGCGCACGCTGTCCAGCGTGTCCAGCACGATCAGCGGCTTGTAGACGTTCAGCTCCAGCTGGCCCTGGCTGGCGGCAAAGCCGATGGCCGCGTCGTGGCCCATCACCTGGGCGCAGACCATGGTCAGCGCTTCCACCTGGCTCGGGTTGACCTTGCCCGGCATGATCGAACTGCCCGGTTCGTTGGCCGGCAGATGCAGTTCACCCAGGCCGGCACGCGGGCCGCTGCCCAGCAGCCGGATGTCGCAGGCGATCTTGGTCAGCGCAATGGCCAGCATGCGCAGCGCGCCATGAAAGGCCACCAGCGCTTCGTGACCAGCCATGGCGGCAAACAGGTTGGACGCCTGCACCAGCGGCAACTGCAACCGTTGCGACAGGTGGCCGGCCACACGCGCGCCAAACTGCGGGTGCGTGTTCATTCCCGTGCCGACCGCCGTGCCACCCAGGGCCAGCGAGTGCACGGCGCGCATGGCGTGGCGCAGCGTGTCCTGGCACAGGCCCAGCTGCGCGTCGTAGCCGCCAAACTCCTGCCCCAGTGTCACGGGTGTGGCATCTTGCAAATGTGTGCGGCCCAGCTTGATCTGCGCCGCCAGCAGCAGCGACTGCGCCGTCAGCGCCGAACGCAGGCCCTGCAGCGCCGGCATCAACCGCGACTTGAACTGCAGCGCCACCGCAATGTGCATGGCACTGGGAAACACGTCGTTGGACGACTGGCCCATGTTGACGTCGTCGTGTGCGTCCACGCCACGTGCGCGGTGCACACCCTCCACGCCATTGACACCGCGCTGCAAGTCCTGGGTGGCGATATCGGCGATGACCTCGTTGACGTTCATGTGGCTGTGCGTGCCCGAACCCGTCTGCCACACCGACAGCGGAAACTGTTCGTCGAACTCACCCTCGGCCACACGCTGCGCCGCGTCGGCAATGGCACTGGCCTGGCGTGCGTCCAACAAGCCCAGTTCGCAGTTGGCATGGGCCGCGCCCCATTTGATGTGGGCGATGGCGCGGATCAGCTCGATGGGCATCAGCTGCTCGCCGATGGCAAAAAAGTGCAGGCTGCGGGCGGTCTGCGCGCCCCAACGTGCGCCGGGCGGGATCTCGATGTCACCCATGCTGTCGTGGGCCAGGTGCGGCGCCCCAGTGGGCGGCGAAGGGCGGACGTTGTCTTTCATGGTGCGGCTTTCGCTGGCTGGGGTGGGTGACTGAGGCCGGGTGAACGGGTGGCCGGCGCTGCCGCCGAGGCCATGCTTTCGAAGTCGATGGACGAGACGCGCGCCCGCCAGTAGGGGCTGGCGCCGCCCGGCAACAGCCAGGCCACTTCGCCCTGCAGCGGCACGCGAAGACCGTGGCGCAGCGCGTAGTTCCAGAAGCGCCCCTGCCAGGGCGTGGGTTGGCTGATGCCGCCCACCAGGCGGCCGCGGGCCACGGCGGTGACGGTGTCCACCAGGCCATCGCTGCCAAAGTGAAAGCGCAGCGAGACTTTGACGTCGCCATCCGAGAGCGTGGCATCGGCGCTGTGTTTGTCCACGGCCGCCCACTGCACACCCTGGCTGGGCAGCAAGGCGGTGGGGTACCAGGGGGCTTCGGCGAGCCATCGCATGAGCTCTCCCTGCGCCAGTTCTCCACCGCCGCTGAGCTGGGCCATCGGCACGGCGCCCAGCACGGCCGCATGCAGCAGTCCCTGGCCGCCGACATAGGCGTCGTGCACATGAACGTCCAGCCCAGGCGCCAGCGCAATGCGGGCGTCCCAGACGAAGGCCGGCTGCTGCAGCAGCACCTGCTGCACCGCGCTGAAGGGCTTCCAGCCATCGCCATCGGCCTTCAGGTTGAAAGTGCCTTCCTGGCGCAGGCGCACACCGTGAGGCACAGGCTGACCCTCGCGCAGCACCAGGCGCAGGTAGCGCTGCACGGGTTGCGGCAGGCCTTCGATCTGGACCAGGTGCACCACGGCAGACAGTTGGTGGGGTGGGGCAGGCACCCTGCCGAGCGCGTCCAGGCGTGCCTGAAGCGAGCGCGTGGCGCCTTGCCAACGCCAGTGGCCCACCAGCACCAGCAGGGCGTAGGCCAGAACCAGTACCAGCGGCAGCAGCCACCAGCCCAGGCCCGACCCCAGGCTCATGCGACTGTGACCCCATGGCTTGAAACGCCCAGACAGTGCACCAGGTGCATGGAAAGCTTCCCCCGCGCTGTTGCAGTAATGCGTTGTAGCGCCGTTCGCGTGCCTCATCTGTGCGCCACCGAACACCGAACACCGAACACCGAAGGCCGTGGGGCGATGGCGGGTCGCTGGAAGACCGGCACAACGCGCAGCGCCGCCTGCCCGCGAGCCAGGCAGCCCAGCAGGCAGGTTCATTCGATAGATGCCCGTCTTCGCCCAGAACTTTTGTGCCGAGCGTTCGTCAGCGCACGGACAGGCCGGCTGCCGTACGCGGACAGTACGGGCATTGCCCCGCCCTTTCATTGATTTGGACAAACCATGAACAGCACCCGATCCACGTCGTCGACTGCCCTGATGCACGCCCGAATGGCGTTGCCGCTGGCCCTGAGCCTGGCCTTCACGCTGGGCCTCGCGGCCTGCAGCAAGACCGAAACCACCGCCGTCATGCCGGCCGACCCGCCTGCAGCGAGCACCACCGTGGGTACTGCCGTCGACGACACGGTGGTCACCAGCCGTGTCAAGTCGGCACTCATGGCCGACGACACCGTCAAGTCCTTCGACGTGTCGGTCGAAACTGTGCAAGGCGAGGTGCGCCTGTCGGGCGTGGTCGACACGCAGGCCCAGATCGATCAGGCACTCAGCATCACCCGCGCCGCAGAAGGCGTGCGCAGCGTCAAGCACGAGCTCACGCTCAAGCAGTAACGCCGGGCTGCCGCTGATGGGCCCATCACCGGATGAGCCCGTTGTTCAGCGCGCAGCAGCTCAGGTCGCCGCAGTTTGCGCTTCCATTGCTGCCCAGAGTGTTCGTTTTGCCGGTTGCAGGCTTCGCTGAACTGAAGGCGGTTCGACGTGGGCGCGATGGTCGTCAAGCCCGCGTGTGGGGTCCTGTCGGCTTCGTCCTACGCACGCGCAGCGCCTGTTCCGATTCACCGCGCCGGGCCCGCGCCGCACACTGCAGACTTGGATGAGCAGCCCGTGCCGCCATCGCACCAACTGGAGAACCCCATGCTGCACTACGCCGTCGTCTTTCTTGTCATCGCACTCATTGCGGCCGTGTTCGGCTTCGGCGGCATTGCTGCGGGTGCTGTCGGCATTGCCAAGGTGTTGTTCGTCGTGTTCCTGATCATGGCTGTCGTCAGCTTCCTGTTCGGCATCCTGCGAAAAGGTTGATCGGGCACCGCCCGGTTGACCCGCTCACCCCTGTCCCACCCCATTTTTTTCACTGCAAAGGAAACACCATGACCACCATCCAGAACAACCCGTCCTCGGCGGTCGACCGCGCTGCGCAGACGGCTGACAAGGCCCTGCAGTCCACGCAAACGGCGGCCAGCCGCGCCATCGATGGCCTGGCCAGCACCGCGCACAACCTGCAAGACGACGCCGTGCACCTCGGCCAGCGCGGTGTGGATGCCGTGCGCCAGGGCACCCATCAGCTGCGTGAATCGGCGCTGCACGCCAAGGACAACACCATCGGCTACATCAAGGGCGACCCGGTGAAGGCCATGCTGATTGCAGCAGCCACGGGCGCTGCGCTGATGGTCCTGGTGGGCATGGTCAGCCGGTCGCGTTCGCACCGCTGATCTTCAAGCGGCCGCCGCGCCGTTCTGACCCCCGGGCCGAATGAGGCCCGGCGGCTCAGGCGCCGGGCAGCGGCCTGCTTCCTCAGGCCCTGGGCGGCCGAACCCGCTAGGCGTCACTGCTCGCGTCGAAGAAGGCGTACCCCATCTGCAGACGCTTGGCCCGGTACATGGCGGCATCGGCGCGACGCAGCAGGTCATCGGTGTTGACACCGTCGCCCGGGCACACGGCCACGCCGATGCTGGGTCGCACGGTCAACTCGAGCGCGCCGATCTTCAGGGGTGCCGAGACAGCGTCAAACAGTTTGCAGGCCAGGTGACTGAGCTGTTCACGGCTGATTTCATTGCTCAGCAGGCAGGCAAATTCATCGCCACCCAGGCGGCACACCATGTCTCTGGCGCGGATTGAGCGCGCCAGACGCGCTGCCACGATGCGCAGCAGTTCATCGCCGGCGGCGTGACCGTGCTTGTCGTTGATGGCCTCCAGGCCATCCAGGTCCAGGTAGAGCACTGCGAGCACCGGGATAGCTCCCGCAGGCAGGGGCACCGCCAGGTCATGGTCCAGCCGTTGGCGAAATTGCCTGCGGTTGGGCAGTGCGGTCAGGCCGTCGTGCAGTGCCAGGTGCCGTGCCTGCTCTTCCTCGGCCTGGGAATCGGCCAGTTCGATACGGGCGATGTTCAGCGCCGCCTGTGCCAGCGCCAGCGCGACGCGCAAGCCGGCGCGGTCGCCGATCTCTTGCTGCGCCTCTTGCAGGGCCGGCACCTCAGCGGGGCTCGAGCCTTGATCGGCCACATCGGACTGAGCACCTGAAAGGGTCAGCATCATCTGCAGTTGCCCCAGGGCATCTGCGCACTCCAACACCTGCTGGCGCAGCCAGCCCGCATCGTGACCGGCATCGTCGGCCCGACCGGCGCCGCTGCGCAGCCGGGCCTGAACCGCACCCAGCAGCGCCGTACAGTCGTCCAGCGGTGCCGGGCTCTGCTTGCCTTGCAGCGAAGTGTTGTTCATGGTCGGGTATCCCTTCACAGCCAGTACTCCCATGAGCGTCCTGGCACCGGACACCGGTCGACCGGCAACAGGGTGGGCAAGGAACGCAGACCGATCAGAATAACGACCCGCGCCCAGGTCCACCGTGCGGCAACGTACGCATTCAGCGCTCGTTGGATCAGGACAACTTCTCTGTATAGGCCCGGCGTTGCCGCTGGTAACAACTGCAGGCTGCGGCCTCGAGGCCTGCGCGGTCTTCCACCCGCACCTCGCCCCGGTGGTAGCGGATGAGGCCCTGCCGCTGCAGTTGGCTGGCGGCAACGGTGACGCCGACGCGGCGCACACCCAGCATGCTGGCCAGAAACTCGTGGGTGACATGAAACTGCTGCGCATGCGCGCGGTCTTCGCTCATCAGCAGCCAGCGTGCCAGTCGCGGCCCGATGAGGTGGAAACGAAGGCAGGCGGCCGAAGACGCCATCTGCTCCGTCACCACGTAGATGTAGCGCAAAAGCAGTCGGCGCAGGGGCGCGCTCAGGTCCAGCTGTGATTGCAGCGCCGCCGTGCTGATGCGCCAGGCCGAACCCGAGCCTTGCACCAGCGCCTGCAAAGGCGCGGCGGGCACGCCCAGCGCCACGGCAGCACCAAACAGCCCTTCGCGACCGACCATGCCCACCTCCAGGCTCGGGTGGTCGTCAATGCGTGTCAACAAAGAGATGAAGCTGTCGACCGGAAAATAAGCGTGTTTCAGCGCTTCACCCTGTTCATACAGCACCTGGCCCAGCACCAGTTGCACGGGCTCGCACTGCGCCAGCAGTCGAGCGCCGTCCTTCTTGGGCAACAATTCGATCAGGTGGTTCTGCGCGGGCTCCAAGCGTGACTCCGAAACAGGCTCGTCGAAGCGGGGCGCGGTGTGGCCGCGTTCGTCCGCGATCCAGGCGGGAGACTGCGTTCTGGCGTACAAACCTCGCACGCTCTTCCCCTCAGTTCAAGTGGCGCGCCGGCTGGGAAGCAGGCGGTCGTATTCGCGCTTCACCACCGCATAACATTCGCAGGTGCGCTTTTCCAAGCCCGGCCGGTCCAGCACCGAGATTCGGCCGCGGCTGTAGCTGATGAGGCTTGCCTTTTGCAGCTTGAGCGCGGCCTCGGTCACGCCCTCGCGGCGCACGCCCAGCATGTTGGCGATGAGTTCCTGTGTCATGACCAGGTCGTCGCCGTCCAGTCGGTCCAGGCTGAGCAGCAGCCAGCGGCACAGCTGCTGGTCCAGCGAGTGGTGGCGGTTGCACACCGCGGTCTGTGCCATCTGCGTGATCAACGCCTGCGTGTAGCGCAGCATGAGGTGCATCACGGGATGCGAGCTGTTGAACTCGCCCTTCATCACCGACGCGCTCAGGCGGTAGCCTTCACCTGCACTTTGCACCACGGCGCGGCTGGGCGTGGATTCACCGCCCATGAACAGCGAGATGCCGACTACCCCTTCACGGCCCACCACGGCGATTTCGGCCGAACCGCCGTTTTCCATCACGTACAGCAGCGACACGATGCTGTTGATGGGAAAGTACACATGACCCAGGGTGCGCCCCGATTCGTAGAGCACCTGCCCCAGGGGCATGGCCACACGTTCCAGCAACGGCTGCCAGCGCGCCCAGTCGTCGCTGGGCAGCGCTGCAAGCAGCTCGTTGTGTCGCGGGTCGCCAGTGTGCGACGGAATGGCCGAAGGTATGGTGGTCAATGGGGGGCTTTTGAGCGATACGACGGTCGGAAGCGGCAGCCGCATTGGCTGCACTCCTGTAACCACTGTAGGCAGAGGCGCGCAAGCTGTATGTACGACACCGTACAGACGATGCCGATCCCTGGTCAGAACCTGGGCAGCGCAGCCGTTCATGCCTTCACGGTCGGGCCGGATCTCAGCGCGGGACGGGCCGATTGCCACGTGCCAGCCACTGACCGGCGCTGCCGTCCCAGCGGTGGGTCTGCCGCAGCAGGCTGACTTCGGTCTGCATCTGGGTGATGGACATCGCGTCAACGTTGCGCGGCGCCACACGCAGCACGCGCCAGTTGTCGCGCTGGTCGTTCCAGCGGTGCGTGCGCAGAAATTCGTCGCGCGCCGTGTCCCTGATTGTGTTGCGTGCCGTTTCATCGGCCAGCTGGGTGGCCCTGGCCGTTTGGCCAACGGTGGCCGCTGACTGAGCCAGCGCAGGGCCCGGTAGGCCCAGTGGGACGAGAAGGCCGAGAAGACCGAGAGGGCCCGGCCGCAGCATCGCCAAGCACAGCCCACGCAGCCCTGAACCATGACCCCACAGCGGCTGCAGGGTTCGGACCGTCGGACAGGCGCGGGTGGTATTCATGGAAGAGCAGTCTGCGAGCAAAGCCCTCATCGATCTGTGCGCCACCACACCATCAGCGTCTCTGTGCGGCAGCGCAACAGTTGGCCAGCGAACAGACGCATCGGCGGGCGAGTTCTACAAACGAGTCTTGATGACAGCCTGCACGCCGTGCACTGCTCTGTCGCCGAACCCTGCAACTCAAGAAAGCCTGGTCATGAACCGCACCCACCATCTTCAAGCCGGAGCGCCTACGCGCACTCCACCTGCATTGCACCTGATCGCCGTGGCTGCACTGACCACGATGTCGGCCGGCGCCGCGCTGGCGCAAAGCGACAGCTACAACTACTTCGGCATCAGCGGCGGTCACGCCCGCGGTCACCTGGACGAACAACGCGTCACCAATGCCGTCACCGCGCCCGGCGTCTTCACCAACTACAGCCTCTCGCGTGACCCCAAGGACGTGGGCTATCGCATGTTCGTGGGCCGTCAATTCAACCGCTACTTCGGCATGGAGCTGGGCTATTTCAACCTGGGCAAGCAGCGCTTCGACAACACCAGCACGCCGGCGGGCACGCTGAGTGCGCAGGTGCGAAACCAGGGTGTCAACCTGGATGTGGTGGGCACGCTGCCGGTGACCGAGAAGTTCTCGGTACTGGGCCGCGCCGGTGTCACCTATGCACGCACCCGTGCCAACTTCGCCGGCACCGGGGCCCTGGTGGTGACCAACCCCAACCCCAGCGAGCGTGGTGCCAACCCCAAGGTGGGCCTGGGCGTGCAGTACGCCTTCAGCGAGGGCTTCATCATGCGTGGCGAGGCCGAACGCTACCGCATCAACGACGCGGTGGGCGGCACGGGCCGGGTGAATCTGTACTCGGTGAGCCTGGTGTTCCCGTTTGGCCGTGCACCGGCAGCCGCACCGCGATCGGCCTACGTCGCGCCCACGCCCCCGCCGGCGCCCATGCCCGAGCCGGTGATGGTTGTGCAAGCCCCGCCGCCCGCGGTGGTAGTGCTCGTGCCTGCCCCCGCCCCTGCCTCGGTGGTCGTGCCGCTGCGCCGCGTCAGCTATTCGGCTGAATCGATGTTCGGCTTCGACCGTTCCACCGTGCGCCCCGAAGGCATGACCGCGCTGGACAGCTTTGCCGCTGAACTGGCCGGCACCAACTACAGCAACATCATGGTCGAAGGCCACACCGACCGCCTGGGCACCGACAGCTACAACCAGACGCTGTCGCAGCAACGCGCCGAAGCGGTGAAGGATTACCTGGTGCGCAGCGGGTTGGACCCGGCCAAGATCACGGCTTTGGGCAAAGGCGAAGGCACGCCGGCCACCAAGACCGAAGACTGCAAGGGCAGGGCCGCCAACACCGCGCTGGTCGCCTGCCTGCAACCCGACCGTCGCGTGGAGATCGAAGTCTCCGGCACGCGTTGACACGGGGCCTGAGCATGGACGCCCGAGCGGACCAGGGGCCGCAGTGGACCACTTCTTCCTTCGGTCGCAGCACCGACACCACGCCCATGGAACTGGTCGAACTGGGTGAACACCTCCAGCAGTGTCGGGCCGGCAGCCGCCGGCTGGGCAACTTGCAAGGTGCAGCGCAGGCCGTGCACGGCTTTGTCGCGCCACGTTTTGTCAGCACGCTGGCGGTGGTCGTGGTGGTGCTGGGCAGCGGCATGCTCTTGATTCTGTAGGTGTCATGAAGCTGTCGCCCTTGCGGCGCCTGGTGCCAGAGGCGCCTGCAGCGCTGGTCGAAATGTTGTCCGGCAACACCGGGCCCGTGTTGCCGCCGATACGCAGCGAGATCTTCGGCCCCGAACGTTTTGCGCAACACGGCCGCAGCCTGGGCATCACGCACGATGCGGCGCGTCCGCAGGCGCGCGAGGCGGCCTTCTTCCCGCGCCTGCGCGGCAATATCCAAATGTTGCGCCGCGCGCACAGCTACATCGGTGCGCAGGCAGCCACGGGTTACGACATCAGCCCGGCAGCCGAGTGGCTGCTGGACAACTTTCACCTCATCGAAGCACAGCTCAAGGCCGTGCATGAGGGCCTGCCGCGCAGCTACTACCGCGCACTGCCCGTGCTGCTGGGCCCGCCGCTGGCCGGGCTGCCGCGGGTGTATGGCGTGGCCTGGGCCTATGTCGCCCACACCGACAGCGCCTTCGACGAAGAGCTGCTGGTGCAGTTTCTCGCCGCTTACCAGGACACCCGCGAGCTGAGCCTGGCCGAGATGTGGGCCCTGCCCACCACCTTGCGGGTGCTGCTGGTAGAAAACCTGCGCCGCCTGGCTGAGCGGCTGGCCGCAGACAAGGCCGCGCGCGAACTGGCCAACCTGTGCTGCGACCGCATCGAAAACTTCAGCGTGGACCAGCTGGACGAGTTGCGCAGCCTGCTGGCATCCCGCGGTGTGGCGCCGGTGTTCCTGGCCCAGATGTCGCAGCGCCTGCAGGACCGCGTGGCCAAACCCGGTGCGCGTGCCACGCCAGCCGTGCTGGCCTGGCTGCGGCGTGCGCTGCCCGATGTCGCGGCCGTGCTGGCGCAACAGGGCGTCGACCAGACCGCTGACAATCTGAGCGTCAGCAACGCGGTGACCTCGCTGCGCGCCATCGGCGACGGCGACTGGACCGACATCGTGGCCCGCACCAGCGCCCTGATGCAACTGATGCTGGGGGCGCCGCTGTTTGCCGCCGAAGACACCGCCACGCGCGACCAGACGCTGCATGGCATCGAAAGACTGGCGCGCCGCAGCGGCAACAGCGAACTGGTGGTGGCACGGGCTGTGCTGGATCTGATGCACGGCGCGGGTCCAGACCCCTTGCAGCCGCCGCACCCGCTGGCAGGCACCGCGCGCCACTGGCTGCGCGGCCACGGGCGGCCGCGGCTGGCGCAGGCACTGGGCCTGCGCGACAGGTTGTGGCAAGCCTGGGCCTGGGCTCCACCGCGCCTGGCGCTGCCGCTGTATCTGGGCGCCATCCTGCTGCCCACGCTGGCACTGGTGATGTGGATGCTGCAAGGCGTGTCGCCGGCTCTGTCGCTGCTGGGTGCGGCCGCGGCGCTTGTGCTGTTGGGGCCTGCGTCCGAGGCCGTGGTGGCGCTGGTCAACCGCGTCATCAGCGAATCGGCGCGGCCGCAGCACCTGCCGCGCCTGGCCCTGGCCGCTGGCATACCGCCCGAACATCGGGTGCTGGTGGTGGTGCCGACCTTCCTGGGTGACCCTGCAGCCAATGCCGCGTTGCTGCACCGCCTGCGCCTGCATCAACTGGCCAACCCCGAAGAACACGCGCAGTTTGCGCTGCTCACCGATTGGCCCGATGCCGCCACCGAGCACCTGGCCAGCGACGCGCCGCAGCTGGCCGACATGCTGCTGCAGTTGCAGCTGCTGAGTGCACAACACCCGGCGCTGTGCGTGGACCACGCCATCGCCTCGGGTGAAGAAACCCCAAGGTTCATCCTTCTGCACCGCGCGCGCCAGTTCAGCCCAAGCGAACAGGCCTGGATAGGTTGGGAGCGCAAACGCGGCAAGCTCGAACAGTTGGTCACAGCCTTGGCAACGGGCGACACAGCGGCTTTCATGGACCTGGGCGCGGCTTCGCGGATTGCCGCCTTCACGCCCTACATCCTGACGCTGGACGCCGACACCCAGCTCCCGCCCGGCCGCCTGCGTGAGCTGGTGGGCGTGGCTGCGCACCCTTACAACACACCGCATGTGGATACGCAGTTGCGGCGCGTGGTGGCCGGTTACGGCATCCTGCAGCCGCGTGTGGCCACACCGCTGCCGCAGCTGGGTCAGGGCACACGCTTTCACACACTGTTTGCCGGCCAATGTGGCATCGACCCCTACAGCGCCGCCACGTCCGAGGTTTACCAGGACGTCTTTGCCGAAGGCAGCTTCAGCGGCAAGGGCTTGTTGAACGTGGCCGCGCTGCATGCGGTGCTGGTCGGTCGGCTGCCGCAGGGGCAGGTGCTGAGCCACGACCTGCTGGAAGGGTCGCTGGCGCGCTGCGCTGCGGTCACTGACATCACGCTGATCGAAGACGCACCCTTCCACGCCGACGTGGCAGCAGCGCGACAGCACCGCTGGACCCGTGGCGACTGGCAGCTGCTGCCGCTGCTGCTTCAGCCCCGTCGCTTTGCCCTGCGCGGCGTGCACCGCTGGAAGATGCTGGACAACCTGCGCCGCTCGCTGGTGGCACCGCTGTCGCTGGCCGCGCTGGTGCTGGCGCTGACCGGTGCCCTCGGCTCGCCGTGGCCCGTGTTGTGGCTGGTGCTGGCGGCCTTTGCCGCCGGGCCACTGATGGGTGCGGTGGCGGGTTTTGCGCCCAGCCGCGACGACATTGCGCAGCGCCACTTCTACGCCCACGCCGGGGCCGATCTGCTGCGCGCGCTGCTCAGCGGTGTCTGGCACCTGGCGCTGCTGCTGCAACAGGCGATGTCATCGGGTGATGCCATCGCACGGGCCCTGTGGCGGTCGTTTGTCAGCCGCCGCCTGCTGCTGCAATGGACCACCGCTGCTGCCGTGCAGGCCCACGCGTCAACCGACCTCGTCGGCCTGTGGCGCCAGCACCGTGTCACACCGATGACCGCGGCGGCCTTGTGGCTGCTGCTGGCCGTGGCCGGCTCGCCGCACATGGCCCTGGCCACCGGCCTGTGCCTGCTGTGGGGGCTGGCGCCGCTGTGGGTTTGGTGGGTCAGTCGAGTGCTGCCGGCACGTGGCAGACAACCATTGCCGACGCTGGACGAGGCCTACTTGCAAGGCGTGGCGCGCGACACCTGGCGTTACTTCGAACGCTGCATCAGCGCCGACGACCACCACCTGCCGCCCGACAACCTGCAGATGACGCCGCATGAGATGCTGGCCCACCGCACATCGCCCACCAACATCGGCCTGTACCTGCTGAGCGTGGCCTGCGCACACCGCTTCGGCTGGGTCAGCATGGGCGAGCTGCTGGCCAGGCTTGAAGCCACGCTGGCCAGCGTGGATCAGCTCGAACGCCACCGCGGCCACCTGCTGAACTGGTACGACACACAAACCCTGGCGCCGCTGCTGCCGCGTTATGTGTCCACCGTGGACAGTGGCAACTTCAGTGGTCACGTGCTGACGCTGGCCAGTGCCTGCACCGAGCTGGCTGGGGAACCGCAGGCGCCTACCGACCAGGCACGCTTGCTGGCCCTGGCGCACCGCTGCGAGCAGCTGGCCTGGCAGGCCGAGTTCGGCTTTCTGTACCACCGCAAACGCCATCTCCTGCACATCGGTTTCCGTGTCGCCGAGCAGCAGCTGGACGCAGGCTTTTACGACCTGCTGGCATCGGAGTCGCGGCTGACCAGTCTGCTGGCCATCGCCAAGGGCGACGTGCCGGTGCGCAACTGGGCCGCGCTGGGCCGGCCGTTTTATGCCGTGGGCACGGTGGCGGGCCTGCGCAGCTGGTCAGGCTCGATGTTCGAGTACCTGATGCCCACGCTGGTGCTGGACGAGCCGCCGGGCAGCGTGCTGCATGGCGCCAGCCACGCCGCTCTGCTTGAGCAAGTGGCCTTTGCCCGCCTGCACCAGGTGCCCTGGGGCATCTCGGAATCGGCCTACGCAGGCTGCGACCACACGCTGGCCTACCAGTACGCACCGCAGGGTGTGCCGCGCCTGGCGCTGCGCCGAACACCGCCCGACGACCTGGTCGTGGCGCCGTACGCCAGCGCACTGGCCGCGCTGTTGCGACCGCACCGTGCCACGCTCAACCTGGCAGCCCTGCAGGCGCAAGGCGCACGCGGCAGCCTGGGCTTCATCGAAGCGCTGGACTTCACACCCGCGCTGCAGACGGCAGGCGGGCGCAGCACCCCCGTCAACACCTTCATGGCCCACCACCAGGGCATGACGCTGGTGGCGCTGGCCAATGTGCTCATGGGCGGCCAAGCGCAGCGCTGGGGCATGGCCAGCGCGCATGTGCAGGCGGTGGCTTCGCTGCTGCACGAACGCGCGCCACGCGAGGTGTCGCGCCTGGCCGATCCACCGCCGGGCCCGCGCCAGCAGGCGCTGCTCAAACGCACACCGGCGCTGCTGCGCGATGTGCTGCCGGGCCAGCAGGCCGTGGAACCGACACAGTTGCTGTCCAACGGCCACTACCACGTCACCTTGCGCGCCAATGGCGCCGGCAGCAGCCGGCTGGCGGGCACCGGCATCACCCGCCTGCGCGATGACGCGCTGCGCGACGCCTGCGGCAGCTTTTTCTACCTGCGCCGCAGTGCCGAGGCACCGCTGGTGTCCATCACGCAGCACCCGGCGCCCGACGTGGCCGCGCACTACCGCAGCGTGTTCCATGCCGACCGGGTTTGTTTTGATGCTGCCTGGCTGGATCTGCAGGCCCACATCACGGCCTGGGTGAGCCCTGAAGACGACATCGAGTTCCGCCAGATCGAGCTGTGCAACAGCAGCTCGCGTGTGATCGAGATCGAACTCATCTCGGCCTTTGAGGTCACCCTGGCCCCACCCGCGGCCGATGAGGCACACCCGGCCTTTGGCGGTCTTTTTGTGCAGGCGCAATGGCAGTCCGCGCAGCAGGCCCTGGTGTTTGAACGGCGGCCGCGCCTGGCCACCGAAAGTGGCCTGCACATGGCGCACTTCCTCACCCATTACGACGCGCAGGATGCCACCGTGCTGAACCTGCAAGGCCAGACCGACCGCGCGCGCTGGCTCGGTCGCAACCGAGCCGTGAGCGAACCGCAGGCCGAGTTGCATGGGCTGCCTGCAAGCGATGAAGCATTGACGCTGGACACGGGCCTGGATCCTGTCTGTGTGCTGTCGGTGCGCGTGCGCATCCAGCCGCAGGGCAAGGCACAGCTGACGTTTGCCACCGCAGCCAGCAGCGACGCGCTGACGCTGCGTGCACTGGTGGACAAACACCGCCAGCCCAGCCATGTGCAACGGGCATCGCTGATGTCGGCCACGCTGGCCGGCATTCGGCTGCGCGCCTTGCGCATCAGCGCTGAAAATTTTGCAGCCGTGCAGATGGTGACCACGGCACTGGTGCTGGGCCTGACACGGGCCGCACCCGGCCCGCCGGGCGCTGCGCCCCATGCGCCAGAGTCCGGCCCGCCCAGCGACCGCCGTCTGCTCTGGCGGCTGGGCATCTCGGGCGACAGGCCGCTGCTGCTGGTGTCGGCCGGTTCGCTGCACGGCATGGGCTTGCTGCGCACGTTGGCGCAAGCCCTGCGGCTGTGGGTCTGGGGCGGCATCGCATGTGATCTGGTCGTGGTCAACGCCGAGCCGGCTTCCTACGAGATGGCGCTGCACCGAGAGATCGGCGCGCTGCGTGACCGCCACCTGGCAGAGACCGGCGTGTCGGCGATCGGCTTTCACCTGCTGCGTGCCGACGAGCTGTCCGCTGCCGAGTTGCACACGCTGCAGGCCCTGGCGCGCGTGCGCCTGGGGGCCGATGGTCGCGCGCTGCAGCACCACGTGCAGGACTGGGTCGAAGGCCATGATGAGGCACGGGAACAACGCGCCGGCCGGTCCACCACGGCGCTGTCCTCAACACCACAAATCACCAGACCATCGACGGGCACTTTTGCACCCGGCGGTGGCGACTTCAGCTTCATCGCCGGTGCCACGCAGCGGCCGCCACGGCCCTGGATCAATGTGCTGGCCAACCCGGGCTTCGGTAGCCTGGTGACAGAGGCCGGTGGCGGCAACACCTGGGCCGGCAACAGTCGCCTGCACCAGATCACCGCCTGGAGCAACGACCCGGTGGCCGACCCACCTTCCGAATGGCTGCTGCTGCAAGACAGGCGCACGCTGCAGGCCTGGAGCGCCACGCCGTCGGCCCATGGCGCACGCGGTGTGGACTACAGCATCGGGCACGGCCCCGGCTTCACGCGCATCAGCCATCGGCGCGGCGACGTGGAGGTCGAACTGCTGTGGTGCGTGGACCTGCACAGTCGCGTCAAGCAGCTGCGTTTGCGCTTGAGCAACCGCGGCAGCCGCCCGATGGCCCTGCGTGGTGTGGCCGTGGCCGAGTGGACGATGGGCGAGCGCCGCGCCGAGCGCCACACAGTGCACAGCGCCTTGCACCGCCAGCGCCTGCCGGCCGGCAAGCTGACGGCTTTGCTGTGCACACAGCGCGAAGCTGCGGGTGGCATGGGCGGTGGCACGGCCTGGCTGGCCGTGGCTGGGTCGAACGACACCATGGAAGACTGGACCTGCGACCGCCGCGAGTTCTTTGACGCCCGCGGCCAGCCCGTGTTGCCCGACCACCTGGGCCAGGTGCAGGGCAGCGGCCTGGACCCCTGTGCTGCGTTGGCCATGGACTTTGATCTGGCGCCCGGCCAGACCGTCGAGCAGGTGTTCTTGCTGGGCTACAGCAGCACGGCCGATGAAGCGCGGCTGGACGCCGCACGTGCGGCCGTGGTGCCCGCGGCGCAGCGGCTGGGCGAAGTGCGCGCCTACTGGGACGAACTGCTGGGTGCCTGCACAGTTCAGACGCCCGACCCGCTGTTCGATGCCCTGGTCAACCGCTGGCTGCTGTACCAGGCCGTGAGCTGCCGACTGTGGGCCAAGGCCGCCTTCTACCAGGCCGGTGGCGCGACGGGCTTTCGTGACCAGCTGCAGGACACACTGGGCCTGACCTGGGCTGCGCCAGGCATGTTGCGAGAGCAGATCGTGCGCTGCGCTTCGCGTCAGTTTGTACAAGGCGATGTGCAGCACTGGTGGCACGAACCCGGTGGTGCCGGCGTGCGCACGCACTTCAGCGACGACCTGCTGTGGCTGCCGCACGCGCTGCTGCACTACCTGGAGGCCACGGGCGACCAGTCGGTGCTGGAAGAGGACGTTCCCTTTCTGGAGAGCCCGCCCATACCCGAAGGCGCCGAAGACCTGTACGACACACCGGCCGTCAGCACACAAACCGGCAGCGTCTACGAACATGCCGCGCGCACGCTGGACCGCAGCCTGCGCACAGGTGTGCACGGCCTGCCGCTGATGGGCAGCGGTGACTGGAACGACGGCATGAACCGCGTCGGCATCGAGGGCCGCGGTGAAAGTGTCTGGTTGGCCTGGTTCTTGTGCCCGCTGGTTGCTGGCATGGCGCCCGTTGCAAACGCCCGGGGTGACACGGCCCGTGCGAAGCGCTGGCTGGTGGCGGCACAAGGCTGGCAGGACGCGTTGCAGGGCCCGGCCTGGGACGGCCGCTGGTACACACGCGCCTTCTTTGACGATGGTTCGCCACTGGGCACGCACCGCAACGCCGAAGCGAAGATCGACCTTCTCGCGCAGGCCTGGGCGGTGCTGTCCGGCGTGGCGCCGGTCCAGCGCCAGCAGCAGGCCATGCAATCGGCGCGCGAGCGGCTCGTGGACACCGAGATGGGGCTTCTGCGCCTGCTGCACCCGCCGCTGCAGCATGCACAGCCGAGTGCCGGCTACATCCAGGCCTACCCGCCGGGCGTGCGCGAGAACGGCGGCCAGTACACCCACGGCGGTGTGTGGGCGCTGATGGCGCAGGCGCAGTTGCAGACCGCAGGCCACGCGCCGCGCAGCGACTTGCCCTACACCTGGTTCACCTACCTGAGCCCGGCGCACCGGGCAAACGATCCGGTGCGAGGTCCGGTCTACGGGCTCGAGCCCTACGTGGTGGCCGGTGACGTCTACTCGATGCCGCCGCACACCGGGCGCGGCGGCTGGAGCTGGTACACCGGCGCGGCCTCATGGCTGCACCGCGCAGCGGTGGAGTCGATTTTCGGCTTGCAGCTGGGGGCGCTGACGCTGTCGCTGCGTCCCAGCCTGCCGGCCTGCTGGCCGCGTGCCGAGATCACGCTGCGCCGGGGCTCGCGGACGATGCGATTCGTCTTGCTGCAAGGTGCTGATGCGGGTGCGGGTGCTGATGCTGATGCGGCTCAGCTGCCACCCGGCACCGTGGCGCTGCAGGTCGGTGAAACGGTGGCCTGGACACAACTGCCGCCGTCCAGCTGCTTTGTGATGCAGCTCGGGACGGCGGCTCAGGTTCGGGAAGAGCCAAAGGCAAGACCCGAGGCCCGCCCCGAGTCCATCAGCGCGGTGCGATGACGCCGCCGTCTTCGGACAGCACGATCTCGACGCGACGGTTCAGCTGCCGGCCACCGGTGCTGTCGTTGCCAGCCACCGGGTAGGCCTCGCCCAGGCCGCGGGTCGTGAGCCGCTCGCCCGACACGCCCATGCCCACCAGCGCGGCGCGCACGGCGTCGGCGCGCCGGTTGGACAAGGCCCGGTTGTATCCGTCGTCGCCCACGCTGTCGGTGAAGCCTTCGATCAAGGCCTTGCGTTCGGGGTAGGCCTTCAAGAAGTCCACCAGCTTGTCCATGCTGCGCAGGCCGCCGCTCTTGATCTGCGCCTGGTCGGTATCGAACAGCACATCGCCGATGGTGACCACCATGCCACGTTCGGTCTTCTTGGCGTCGAGAGCCTTGAGCTGCATCTCCAGCGCTTGTGCACGCCGCTCGGCTTCACCGGCCAGTTGTTGTGCGGTCTGGGCGTCGCGTTGTGAGGACACCGCATCACGCCTTGAAGCCTCGGCCGATGCCTGCGCCGTGCGGGCTGCCCGTTGTGCGGCGTCGGCTTCACGCAGCGCGGCCTGGGCGTCCTGCTGCGAATTGGCGGCGCTGCGCTGGGCGGCATCGGCTTCGGCCGTGCGGGCGCGAAGTCGCATCTGGTCGCGTTCGGTGGTGGCCTTGGCGACGGCCATTTCAGACGCGCGGCGGTTGCCGGCTTCCACCAGCAGGTTCACCCGCTGCTGGGCCAGGTACGCCAGGTGATCGACGGTGGCCATGTCTTCACGCTGGGCCAGTGCGGCTTCGGCACTGGCCAGTGCATCGGTGGCCTGGCGCATTTCGCCACCGGCCAGGCCCTGGGTCTGCGGGTCGCTTTGTGCCAGACGCAGCGCGTTTCGCGCCTCGTCCACACGTGCGTTGTTGGGCGGTGTCGTGCTGCAGGCGGCCACCACGGCCAGACTCAGCAGGGCCAGTGGCAGACGCAGGTGGCGCGTCTTGCCGAAGGCTGACTTTCGGGTGTTGTTGGGGGTGTTCATCGTGGGATCCTTTTGTTGGCTGGCCGAGTGGCGGGGTTTTTCACGGGGCCTTGCGGCTCATCTCTTCACGCAGTGCACGTGAAGCCGCTTCCACTTCTTCAGCGGCTCTGCGTGCCTTGGCTGAATTGGCCTTGGCTTGAGACAGCTGCGCGTCCAGCTGCGCCTGCTGCGCCAGCCGCATGGCCTGTTCGTTGTCTTGTGCGGCCATGGCCAGGTTGGCGCGGCGCAGCTTGTCGCGTGCCAGACCCAGCTCTGAAGGTGACAGTTCTTGCGCGCCCTGGGCGGCGGCGTTGGCTACGGCCGCGGTGGTGACCGCAATCTGTTCTGTGGGAGGGGGCGGCGTGCTGGCGCAGGCCGCCAGGACCGCAGCGACGGCAAACGCCAGCACGGCGCCGAGTTGGCGTGAGGTGCCCGGAAGTGCGGCGCGGCGGGCCGCGTTGGGATGGGAACTGGGTGTCATGGCTCAAAACCTCGGGTGTGGGGTCCTGTTCTGGACCGGTTGGCCGGCGCGCGTGCAGTGGCTGCAGCCGCGTCGGCAGAAGTCAAGCTTGGGCTGGGACTGGTGGCCTGTCAGTGCGCTGCAACACAGAACGCGGCATTGGGCTTTTGTCCTACGGCAGCGCGCGCTGCAGGCTGATGGGCGATGCGGCCCCTGCCACCTAGAGTCGGTTGCAAGGAAGGCGGCAGGCCACCCAAGCCGGTGGCCGCTCCGATCTGCCATAAACATTCAGCGAATTCCACAACGACTGTCGGGACCCCCATGCAAATCTCGCAAGACAAAACAAGCGGCCGGCAGTCGACGCCCACAGTACCTGCCACGAAGGGCGGCGCAACGCCTGCCGCAAACTTCTCTGCAGACGCAACTGCTGACTTGGCAGTCATGGACCCGCCAGCACTGAACCTGCCCGCATTGGAAGCCGCACGACGCAGTGCCGAAACAGGGGCACCGCTGGCCGCTGGCGGCCCCTGGCGCGTGGGCTTGATCAAGTTGCTCAACGATGCTCTGGCCACCGAACTGGTGTGTGTGCTGCGCTACAAGCGCCACCACTTCACCGCCCACGGTCTGGCGTCGCCGAGCATCGCCGAAGAGTTCATGGTGCACGCCAACGAAGAGTCCGTTCACGCCGACCGCTTGGCACGGCGCATTACACAACTGGGCGGCCAGCCCGACTTCGAACCCGACTCGCTGACCCGCCGCAGCCACGCCACCTACGACGAATCCGACACGCTCGAAGCCATGATCCGCGCCAATCTGGTGGCGGAGCGTGTGGCCATCGAGGCCTACAGCCAGCTCATCGCCCTGGTGCGCGAGCGGGACCCCACCACCCGTCGACTGCTTGAAGACATCCTCGCCGATGAAACCAAGCACGCCGACGAACTGCAAGGCTGGCTCGCCGAATAGGCGTGACAGCAGCCAAGCGGATGCACGCATTGCAACCGCATCCACCCCCGAAGGAGAAAGCACCATGAACACGACCATCCAGACCACCCGCCGCAGCATTTCCCGCCTGACCTGGGCCGCCGCGCTGACATCCCTCGTGATGCTGGCCGCAACGGGCTGCGCCGTCACGCGTGACCAGCAATCGGTCGGTTCCTATGTGGACGACAGCGTCATCACCACTGCGGTGAAGGCCCGTTTTGTCGAGAACAAGCTCGTCGATGCAGCCTCCATCAGCGTCGAGACGCTCAAGGGCACCGTGATGCTGTCGGGCTTTGCCAAGAACACCACCGAGCGCAGCACCGCAGAAACGCTGACCTGGAAGGTCGATGGCGTGAAGTCGGTGAAGAACGAAATCGCTGTCCGGCCGTAAAAGTAGCACTTATGAACTGGGAACAGATTCAAGGCAACTGGAAGCAAGCCGTTGGCAAGGCCAAACAACAGTGGGGCAAGCTCACCGACGATGATCTGGACGTGGTGGCAGGCCGCCGCGACCAGATGGCCGGCTTGATCCAGGAGCGTTATGGCATTGCCAAGGAAGAAGCCGAGAAGCAACTTGCCGCATGGGAGCGCACCGCCAGCGACAGCTGGTTTGCCAAGCCCAAGAAGGACGGCCCTTCAGTCTGAGTGCAAAGCGGGCATCAGCCGCTGCCCGCTTTGCCCGGTTTCTGAACTTGCCGGCCTGACCGCTGGCGCTGCGCAGGCGTGGTGCTGCCCCGTGGCGGTATCACCGAAGCAGCAGAACATGTCCGTATCGATCCTGCCGACCTGGGCGCCGGCAGGATCAGCATTTGCGTGATGGCGCCCAGGTCCCTCTGTGTAGCGTTGTTGCGGCGTTGTTGTGGCGTTCTTGTGGCCTTTTTTCGCCCGCTCGAAAGTATCCTCAGCTGTCCAGCAGCCGCACCTTCACGGCCTTGCCCTTTACCCGGCTGGCGTTGAGTTGGCGCTCGGCCTGGCTTGCAATGTCAGCGGACACGGCCACGTAGGTTGAAAACTCGTTGACGTTGATCTTGCCCACCTGCGAGGCTGCAAAGCCCAGGTCCTTGGTCAGTGCACCCAACACATCGCCAGCACGGATCTTTTCTTTGCGTCCGCCCAGGATCTGCAGCGTGCGCATGGGCGGTTCAAGTGGCGCCGAGCTGGCCGGTGTCAGACTGCTCAAAGGCGACCAGGCTGATGTGAAGTTGCCGGCCTTTTCAATCTGCCCCACCCGCCCCATCTCGTCCACGCTGGCCAAACTGAAGGCCCAGCCGTCTTCGCTGCCTTCCTTGCCCATGCGTCCGGTGCGCCCGATGCGGTGCGTGTGGGTGGCCGCGTCGGGTGTGATCTCGACATTGATCACGGCTTGCAGCTGCGTGATGTCCAGGCCGCGTGCGGCGATGTCGGTGGCCACCAGCACGCTGGTGCTTCGGTTGGCAAAGCGCACCAGCACCTGGTCGCGGTCGCGCTGGTCCAGGTCACCATGCAATTCCAGCGCCGAAAAACCTTGCGCGCGCAGCACCTCCACCAGGTCGCGGCACTGCGCCTTGGTGTTACAGAAGGCCAGTGTGCTGACCGGCCTGTAGTGATTCAGCAACTGGCCCACGGCGTGCAGGCGCTGTTCTTCCGTCACTTCAAAGAACAACTGGCGGATCTGCGTGGCCGCAGGCGCTTCGCTGAGCTTCACCTCCTTGGGCTCGCGCATGAAGTTGGCAGCCAACTTGTGGATGCCCTCGGGATAGGTGGCAGAAAACAGCAGCGTCTGGCGCGCCTTGGGGCACTGCTTGACGACGGTGCCGATGTCGTCGAAGAAGCCCATGTCCAGCATGCGGTCGGCTTCGTCGAGCACCAGCGTGTTCAACGCGTCCAGCTGCAGGCTGCCACGTTCCAGGTGGTCCATGATGCGGCCCGGTGTGCCCACCACCACATGCGCGCCATGTTCCAGGCTGGCCAGTTGCGGGCGCATGGTGGCGCCGCCACAAAGGGTCAGCACCTTCAGGTTGTCTTCGGCGCGCGCCAGGCGACGCAGTTCCTGCGTCACCTGGTCGGCCAGTTCGCGCGTCGGGCACAGCACCAGCGCCTGCACGGCAAAACGGCGGATGTTCAGATTGGCCAGCAGCGCCAGGCAGAAGGCGGCCGTCTTGCCACTGCCGGTGCGGGCCTGGGCGATGAGGTCATGGCCGGCCAGGGCCAGCGGCAGGCTGGCGGCCTGTATGGGCGTCATCGACGTGTAGCCCAGCTGCACCAGGTTGGCCAGGACATGGGGCGGCAGAGGCAACTGGCTGAAGTCGGTTTTTTCCGCCGGGGAGATAGGTGATGAAATGGGCGATGCAGGATTCGTGCTGTTCATGAGCGATTATCCCGGCCTTATGGCATCCGGCCTTATGGCACCCGGCCCTATGGCTCGCCTTGTGGCACCCGGCCTTGTGCCACCCGGCCTTATGCCACCCGGCTTCGTGCCTCCCGGCCTTATGCCACCCGGCCCTGTGCCACCCGGCGTTTGACACCCGGCCTGCCCACACCTTCTGAATCGACCTGAATGCCCATCTCGACCGAACCCGTCCCCGCAGCAACCCTGCCCAACCCCAAACACGCCAGCCGCGTGCCGGCCCACATCACGCCGGACCAGCTGGCGCGCATCCGCCAGGCTGGTCATGCGCTGCCACAGGTGGTCAAGCCCGCCGACTACGTGGCCGAAGGAACCAAGGGCTTCGAGCTGCACCTGGACAAACTGGGCCTGGTGCAGCTGAGCAAGCCGGTGCAGGGTGGCCGGCCCAGCCGCTGGATAGAGCCGGCGCTGATGGACAGTGCCTTGGCGCACCTGGATGCTGTGGGCCTGGCTTCGGACACCCGCGCGCAGATGCTGGAACGCACGGCCGCGCTTGAGGCTTTGGGCATCACCCGCCGCAGCGGGCAATGGACACGCCTGGTCAGCGCCATGCTGGAGCTGGCCGAACCCGACTGGCACGTGCCCGTGGCCTTTCGTGTGGATGCGCCGGCCACCGCCATCTGGGCCTACTTCCGCAGCGGCGACGTGAATCTGCTGCTGCAGGCCCTGGGCCCCGTGCCGCCACACCCCCATGCGGCAGAGCTGCGGGCGCACCTGGGCCGCTTGGTGGCGCGCAGCGATGCGCTCAAGCCCGAGCACCTGCCGTCGCTGCTGCCACGCTTGCAGGCCGAGTGCGCCACGCCCCAGCCTCTGGCCGACCTGCTGGCCGCCACATCGCGCGCGCAGGACCGTTGGGAACACCAGGTCGCCGAGCTGGACACCTTGCAAGGCCTGAACCGCGAGCTGGCCTTCCAGGGCTACCCCGACACGTTTCCCAAAGCGCGGCGCGCCAACCGCAAGATCTCGCTTTACGTGGGCCCACCGAACAGTGGCAAGACCCATGCCGCTTTTGAACGCCTGGCGCAGGCGCTGGACGGCGCTTACCTGGCGCCGCTGCGCCTGCTGGCCCTGGAAGGCCGCGACCGCCTGGTGGCACGCGGCGTGCCCTGTTCGCTGCTGACCGGCGAAGAAAACGTGCCGGCCGATGGCGCACGGGTCGTCAGCAGCACCATCGAAATGGTAGGCACCAACACACCGGTGGACGTGGCGGTGATCGACGAAGCACAGATGATCTTCGACGCCAGCCGGGGCTGGGCCTGGACGCAGGCCATCGTGGCCGTGCCGGCCAGCGAAGTCATCATCATCTGCAGCGCCTATGCGGTACCGGCCATCGAAAACCTGCTGGGCCTGTGCGGCGAACGGTGCACGGTGCGTGTCTTCGACCGCAAGCAGCACGTGGACCTGCTGCCGCAGTCGGTGCCCATTGCGCAGTTGAAGCTGGGCGACGCGGTGGTGGCCTTCAGCCGCCGCGATGTGCTGACGCTGCGCGACGCCATTGCCGCCAACGGCCACCCAGTGAGCGTGATCTACGGTGCGCTGCCGCCCGAAGTGCGCCGCCGCGAGGCCGAACGTTTTGCGCAGGGCGACAGCCACATCCTTGTGGCCACCGACGCCATCGGCATGGGTCTGAACCTGCCCATACGCCGTGTGCTGTTCAGCACCCTGACCAAGTTCGACGGCATTGGCGACCGCACGCTGGATGAATCGGAAGTGCACCAGATTGCAGGCCGCGCCGGCCGCTTCGGCATTCACGAAGAAGGTTTTGTCGGCGTGCTGCAAGACGCCGAGCCCAACGCGCTGCGCGTGCTGAAAGACCTGCTGGCCAAGACCCCGCGCGCGCCGCGCGACTTCAAGGCGCCGGTGGCGCCCAATGGCTGGCACGTGGACACCATTTCTTCGCGCCTGCACAAGACGCGGCTGTCCGAGGTGCTGGGTGTGTTCATGCAGCAGTTGAAGCTGGACGACGCCCACTTTGCGGTGGCTGAACTGGAGCAGATGCTCGACCTGGCGGCCGAACTGGACAAGAGCGCGACACGCTTGACTCTGAAAGAGCGGTTCATCTACGCCCAGGCGCCAGTGGACATGCGCACCGATGCGCTGGTGCAGGAATTCCTGGCCTGGAGCCACAACCATTCACACAGCGGCCGTGCCGGTCGGCCCTGGTTTCTGGACGCGGTGGACGGCCACAGCAAGCTCGAACGCATGGAACAGGCGCTGCGCGGTTGCACGCTGTGGTTGTGGCTGGACCTGCGTTTTGCAGGTGTCTACGGCCACGTCGAAGAAGTGCACGCACTGCGCAGTTCGCTCAACGACGGCATCGAGCGGCAACTCAAGGGCAAACGCCCGCTGGCACAGGTGCGGCAGCGGGCGCGGCGTTAGGTCGCCAAGGGCTGGGCGGGTCAGCGGCCGCGGCCGTCGCGCCTGTCATCGCGCCTGTCATCGCGCCTGTCATCACGGTAGTCGTCACGGCGATGGTCCCAGCGGTCGTGTGCACCGTGGCCGCCACGCGGGGTGCGGTCGTAGCGGTTGGGCACACCGTCACCGTCGCGATCCCAACGCGGGTTGTAGACGCGGTCGTGGCGGTTGGGCACACCGTCACCGTCGCGGTCCCAACGCGGGTTGTAGACACGGTCGTGGCGGTTGGGGATGCCATCCCGATCTGCATCCCACCTGCGCGGCTGCACATAGACCACCTGGCGCGGCAGCGTGTGCACCACCACGGCACGCGGCAGCGGAATGGGCGGCAGCCAGACCACGCCGCCGCCCGGCAGGTGGACCCGCGGCGAACCGATGGTCACGGACCACTGCACGTTGGCCCCGTCACGGGCCTGTGCGGCACCGCCTGCGAATGCACCCGCCAGCAGGGCACCTGTGATGGCCAGTCCGAGGGCAATCTTGCGTGTGTTCATGACAGCAATCTCCTTGTGTGGGTCTGTCGGATCGAAACCGGATGCCGTTGCATCCCGCCCTCAGAAAACGCCACCTGCCCTTCAGCGGTTCACCGGTTTTGTGTGAAGCGCTGTAAAGCCCGGTTGCACAATGAGGCCATGAACACCGACCCCCGCTGGCACAGCGCCGCTGCCGACCGCAACAAGGGGCCCATCCTCGAGCAGCTGCAGCGTCTGCTGCCAGCGCACGGCCTGATGCTGGAGATTGCCAGCGGCACCGGCCAGCATGCTGCACACCTGGCTGCGGCCTTGCCGCAGTGGCACTGGCAGCCCAGTGACGCCGACCCGGGCGCGCGCGCCAGCGTGACAGCGTGGTGTGCGGGCGTCGCCAACGTGCGGCCTGCGCTGCACCTGGATGTCTTGGATGCTGCATGGACCGGGGTGCCCGACGCGGTGGATGCCATCTTCTGCGCCAACATGCTGCACATCGCACCGTGGGCCACTTGCGCGGGTCTCATGCAAGGTGCAGGGCGACATCTGTCGGCGCAAGGCGTGCTGGTTCTGTATGGGCCCTACCGTGTGGCAGGCGAAGTCACATCGGCCGGCAACGAAGCCTTCGATGCTGACCTGCGCAGCCGCAACCCGGCCTGGGGCCTGCGCCTTCTGGGCGACGTGCTGGCCCAAGCCAGCGCAGCGGGGCTGCAGCTGAAAGAGCGGGTGGCGATGCCGGCCAACAACCTGCTGTTGGTGCTGGGCCGCAGCCGCTGAAGCCGGGGATTTCAGCCGACTTCAGCCGCCCGTGCGCTTGGCGTTGATGCCGTGTTGCTGCAGCCAGGCCAGCACCCGCTGGGCGTGGTCGCCCTGAACCTCCAGCACACCGTCCTTTGTCGTGCCGCCGGCACCGCAGGCCGTGCGCAGCTGCTTGCCCATGGCCTGCAGCGCGGCGTCGTCCAGGTCCAGGCCGCGCACCAATGTCACGGTTTTGCCGCCACGGCCCTTGCTTTCACGGCTGACACGAACCGCGCCGTCACCGCGGAGCACCGAATTGGCGGCTGCGGCGCAGTTGCAGGCGCTCAGCGGCTGCCGGCAGGTCGGGCACATGCGGCCGCCATCGGTGGAATAGACCAAACCGCCTGAGTCCGTGGGGCTGCGTTTCATCGTCGAGCGTCAGCTTTTTGCTGCAGCATGATGCCGCAGCGGGCCGCGCTGGGCACCGGGATCAGGTCGGCGGCACGTGGTGGCGCAGACCGGGCCACAGCCGGTCCAGGCGCAGCACCTGCATCTTGATGCGGTAGTCGATGTCGGCCGCCTGACTTTCCACCAGGGCACCCACCTGCGAGCGCAGGGTCTCGGTCGGCAAGGGCATTTGTGCCACCACGTCCGCGCCTTCGAAGCTGAGTGCCGCGCCTGAGCGGCGGACGATGCTGAGCATGGCGGCGTTTTCGCGTGCCAGGTGGATGGCCATCGACCGTGCGCCGCGGTTGCGTCCGTGCATCACGGCGTGGTGAAACAGCCGCCCGCCGAAGCCGCGGCCGCGCACACGGCTGTGCACCGACACGCCGAACTCGGCGCTGCGGCGGTCTTCGGCGAATGCCAGGTGCGCCATTGCCACCAGGCGCAGCCGGGCGTCGAAGACGCCAAAGAGCTCGTCCCGCGTGAAGTCCAGGTGGGCCACGTACTGGTGGATCTGATCATCGCTGGCGACATGGCCAAAGCGCAGGTGGCGGTCTTCCTCGTCCAGGGCCAGCAGGTGGTCCAGCACACGGGCGCGGTGGCGCTCGGCCAGGTTGCGAATGGGCAGCCAGCTCCATAGCCGGTGGTTGCGCGGCTTGCTGGACCGCGGCAGGGCACTTTCCAGCATTTCGGTCTGCGTGTTCATGGTCGGCTTCCCATTGAGTCTTGGGCCATCCTAGCGCAGTTATCAAGGGTTAACCCTCAATTTGCTGCAACGCAGCAGACGTAGCAGGGTTTTCGGTCGCCCCAACTAGGGGAGAGCAGGTCAACAACGCTTGTCGAACAGCGCTTGTCGAACAGCGCTTGTCGAACAGCGCTTGTCGAACAGCGCTTGCATCCGTTGTACACTCGCGGGCTTCCCTGGATTCGGCTGGGGAAACTTGCCCATGGCAGACCGGGATTCAAAGTCCCGGTTCTGCAATGCATCATCTGCAGTGCCAGTTGTTGTTTGCCTGAGAGGCCGCCAGAACAAGCGGCGCCAAAGGCCGATGACCATTGCGCAGGCCAGGGCAGCCATTCGATGCCGAAGAACCTGCATGTTGCTTGGTGCCAAACGGCCCGGGCCATGCGCTCAGAAAGACCCTCATGAAGACCTTCAGCGCCAAGCCGGCCGAGGTGAAGCACGAGTGGTTTGTGATCGACGCCACCGACAAGGTGCTCGGACGTGTTGCCAGCGAAGCAGCACTCCGTTTGCGCGGAAAGCACAAAGCCATCTACACGCCTCACGTCGACACCGGTGATTTCATCATCGTCGTCAACGCCGACAAGCTCCGTGTCACCGGTGCCAAGTCGACCGACAAGATCTACTATCGACACTCGGGTTACCCGGGCGGCATCTACGCCACCTCGTTCAAGGACATGCAGGCCAAGCACCCCGGCCGCGCCCTTGAAAAGGCCGTCAAGGGCATGCTGCCCAAGGGCCCCCTGGGCTACGCGATGGTCAAGAAGCTGAAGGTCTATGCCGGTGACAGCCACCCGCACAGCGCTCAGCAGCCCAAGCCGCTTGAGATTTGAGGACGCAGCGATGATCGGACTTTGGAACTACGGCACCGGCCGCCGCAAATCAAGCGTGGCCCGCGTCTTCATCAAAAAAGGCAATGGCCAGATCATCATCAATGGCAAGACCATCGATGATTATTTCGGGCGCCAGACCTCGATCATGATTGTTCGCCAGCCTTTGCTGCTGACGGGCAACAACGAGGCCTTCGACATCAAGATCAACGTGCACGGCGGCGGTGAATCCGGCCAGGCCGGCGCGGTGCGCCACGGCATCACCCGTGCGCTGATCGACTACGACACCGCGCTCAAGCCCGATTTGAGCCGTGCCGGCTTCGTGACGCGAGACGCGCGCGAAGTCGAACGCAAGAAAGTCGGCTTGCACGGCGCCCGTCGCCGCAAGCAGTTCAGCAAGCGCTGATCCAGACAACAAGGCCACCTTCCGGTGGCCTTGTGCGTTCATGCATCCGCTCACCAACTGACACAACGCGCCATGCGCTGGAAACTGCTGCGTCGCAGGCTCTCGGTCAGCGCACCGAGGATGATCGTGCGCAGCCACCTGCCCTGGCCTTTGCGCTGGGCCGCGCTGGCGGTGATGTTCGGTTTTTCTGCCGC
Organism: Burkholderiales bacterium; assembly: GCA_038204775.1. Taxonomy (GTDB): domain Bacteria; phylum Pseudomonadota; class Gammaproteobacteria; order Burkholderiales; family Burkholderiaceae_C; genus Rubrivivax. The sequence continues at coordinate 45,779 of JBBRCN010000022.1, forward strand.
CATCGCCTTGTGGGCCTTCGAACTGGGCAAGGACCTGGCCGGGCTTGCCCGCTTGGACCAGGAAGAGCTGACCCGTCTGCGCGCCGAAGTGGTGCAACTGCGCACCGACCACCAGCAGGCCAGTCAAGTGGCCAACACAGCCGACAGCCTGCTCAAGACCGAGCGCGCCGCACAGGAGCGTCTGGCGCAACAAGTGCGACAACTTGAAGCCGACAAACAAGCGCTGCGGGCCGATCTGGGTTTCTACGAGCGGCTGCTGCCCACTGCCGGACAGGGTCTGCAATTGCGCGGTCTTCAGGTCGAAACGCGTGCGCCCGGCCAGGTGAAGTACCAGCTGCTGATCGTGCAGAACGGCAAGGCGCAATCCGAATTCAAGGGCCGCTACGATCTGCTGCTGACCGGGCAGCTGGAAGGCAAGACCTGGACCCAGGCGTTGCCCGGCGGGCCGCAAGCGCTGCAGATGCGCCAGGTTACACGGCTGGAAGGTTTGATCGATCATCCGCCGCAGGCCGTGATAAAAACCATGCAAGTCAGGGTGATGGACGCCCAAGGCGCCACACGGGCGACGCAGACCGTGCGTCTGTAGCCGCCTCAGTTCCGGAGTCAAAAACCATGTGGTTGGGCAAGAAAAAACCACCGCCGATCCGCAGCCTGGTGGGCGAAGGCGTGGTGGTGACGGGCCACCTGGCCTTCACCGAAGGCCTGCGCGTGGACGGGCAGGTCATTGGCGACGTGATGGCCAGCGGCGAAGGTCGCAGCATCCTGGTCATCAGCGACAATGCCCGCGTGCATGGGAAGGTGGTGGCCAGCCATGTCATCATCAACGGCGAGGTGCATGGGCCCATCCATTGCACCGAATTGCTGGAACTGCAGCCCAAGGCACGTGTCACGGGCGATATTCGCTACGAAACGCTGGAGATGCACCCGGGCGCCACCGTCGAAGGTGAACTGAAGCCCTTGAAAATGGCGGAAAAGCCCGCACTCAAGCTTGCAGCGTCCAACGACGCTTGAACCGAACTCCCCGAAAGGCTGGTCATGAACGCAGTTGCCGAAGCACTGAATCCCATCACCGAAGACATGCCCCCGCCGCTGGTCTTCACCGACAGCGCTGCGGCCAAGGTCAAGGATCTGGTCGACGAAGAAGGCAATCCCGAACTGAAGCTGCGTGTCTTCGTGCAAGGCGGCGGCTGCTCGGGATTTCAGTACGGCTTCACCTTCGACGAGGTGATCAACGAAGACGACACGCAGATGTCGAAAAACGGCGTCACCTTGCTCATCGACGCAATGAGTCTGCAGTATCTGGGCGGCGCCGAGATCGACTACAAAGAAGATCTGCAGGGTGCCCAGTTCGTCATCAAGAACCCCAACGCCACAACCACTTGCGGTTGCGGCTCGTCGTTTTCGGCCTGACGACGCACGCCCGGCTCAGCCCTCACGCGTGAAATCGCGTTCGGGCCTTCGGCAGCCGTTCGGGTCCTTCCGGACCCTCACGCGCGGCCTCAGACCGCCGGGTATAGCGCACCCAGCACGCGTGCGCCCGATGCGCCGGTGACGGCAACCAGGTTGCCAGCCGTGCGCGACATGTGGGCCTGGGCCAGCCAGGCAAAAGCCATCGCTTCCACCTGATCGGGCGGCACGCCCGTGGCAGCCGTGCTGCGCACCTGCACCGCAGGCCCCAGCAGTGCAGCCAGCCGTGACATGAGGTGGCCGTTGCAGGCGCCGCCGCCACACACCAGCAGCTCTTCGCAGCCTGGCGCGTGGCGCAACAGGGCTTGCACGACGGACCGGGCCGTCAGTTCAGCCAGTGTGGCCATCACGTCTTGCGCCGCTGCTCGGTCGACGACCACTTGTCGATCCAGCCAGTTGGCATCAAAGAGGTCGCGCCCGGTGCTTTTGGGCGGCTGGCGCTTGAAGTAGGGTTCGGCGAGCAGAGCGGTCAACAACGTGGGGTCGATCTGCCCACCGGCAGCCCAGCGGCCGTCAGCGTCATAGGGCTGTCCCTGGTGCCGCTGGCACCACAGGTCCATCAGCATGTTGCCGGGGCCTGTGTCGAAGCCCGACACTTGGCTCTCAGCGCCTGCAGCGCCTGCAGGCCCCAGCAGCGTGAGGTTGGCGATGCCACCGATGTTGAGCACGGCGACAAAGGCACCCGGCCGTGCAAAGCAGGCGGCATGGAAGGCGGGCACCAGCGGTGCGCCCTGGCCGCCAGCGGCCACATCGCGGCTGCGGAAATCGCAGACAACGGCGATGCCCGTGCGTTCGGCCAGCAGCGCGCCGTTCATGAGTTGGGTGGTGTAGCCGACGCCGTCAAACTCGCCCGGGCGATGGCGCACGGTCTGGCCGTGCGCGCCCAGGGCGACGACGGCTCGTGCGGCCAGGCCGGCAGCGGCCAGCAAGCGCTGCACCACTGCGGCATAAACCGCCACCAGCGCGTTGCTGGCCAGGGCGGCACGGTGCAGTTCGTCGGCGCCGCTGCGGTTCAGGGCCAACAGTTCGGCTTTCAAGCCGCTGTCAAAGGGCAGATGGGTATGCCCGCGGGACTCGATCCGGCCGCCTGACGGTGCCCAGACCAGCACACCGTCCACACCATCCAGCGAGGTACCCGACATCAGCCCAATGAACCAGGCCATGCGGGACCAGCCTGCGTCTACTCGTTGCTGCCGCGCCGGCCCAGCAGCGTATCGGCCACCTCAAGCTTGGCCTGCACCGTGCGCACCACGTCCACAAACTGGGGCCGCAAGGCGGCATCGAGCTCGACGGATTCGGCAGTCTTGGCCACCCGCAGCGGGTCCTGGTGCTGGCCATTGATGCGGAATTCAAAGTGCAGGTGCGGCCCGGTCGTCCAGCCCGTCATGCCCACGGCGCCCAGGCGGTGCGCCTGCTGCACACGCTGCCCCACCTTCACGTCGCGCCGGCTCAGGTGGGCGTAGAGCGTGGTCTTGCCCTTGCCGTGGTTGACCTGCACCACATTGCCGTAACCGTTTTGCCAGCCTGAAAAGTCGACCACACCCTCGGCCACTGCGCGCACCGGCGTGCCCACGGGCGCGCCGTAGTCCACACCCAGGTGGCGGCGCCAGCTCTGCATGAGCGGATGGAAGCGCATGGCAAAGCCCGAGGTTACCCGCGAAAATTCCATCGGGCTGGCCAGGAAGGCGCGTTGTTTGCTCTGGCCATCGACGCCGAAGTAGCCGCCGCGACCGCTGGGCGGCGCAAACCACACGGCGTGGTGGGCGCGGCCGCCGTTGATGAATTCGGCCGCCAGCACGCGGCCTGCACCTTCGTTCCAGGGCACGGGCTGCGCGTCTGCGGTAAGCGACTCGTAAACGACGCTGAAGGTGTCGCCCTTGCGCAGTTCGCGGTGGAAGTCGATGTCGGTGGAGAAGATATCGGCCAGTTCGGCGGCCACGCTGTCGGGCACGCCCGCTTCGTCGGTGGCGCCAAACAGGCTGCTGCGGATGGTACCGCTGGCCAGGCGCGTCTGCGATTCATAGGGCACGCTGCGCAGGCTGGACATCCACCGGCCATCGGGCCCGCGCACCACGGTGACACGATTGAAGTGGCTCTTGCTCAGTTCGCTCTGGTCGCTGGGGTAGCGCAGCACCAGGTCTTGCAGCGAGCCGTCTGCGGTGGTGTTGGCCTGCACCAGCTTGCCGCCGCGGCCGGTGACCACCTGGCGGCCATGGAAGTCGGTGCGCAAGAACTGCGCGGCTGACGGGTCGCGCACGCCCAGGCGGGTCAGCAAGGCGTCGACGGTGTCGGTGCCGCGTGTGATGTCGCTGCGCGTCAGTTGAAGGTCCTGGGCGGCCAGGGCGTCCAGCTGCGACTGCAGACCGGTGGGCACCACCGTTTCGACGACCAGGCGTTGAGGCAGCCGGGCTGCGTCGGGCGCGAGCGGGGCGACGGCGACCGCCGTGATGCCGGTGCCGGCGAGCAGCGCAACCACGGCCATCACGATCGATGTGCGGTGGCTGCGACCGAAGCGCTCCAGGTCTTGGGCGGCAGGTACAGTAGGAAGAGTCACGCGTGGATAGTGGATCGGGTAGGTCGGGGCGGGTATCCGGCCGGCAGCTGCAGCGCCAAAGGGATCTGCAGGGCTGCCGGGGCGTCGCACCGGCTGGGCCGGCACCGGTCGGGCTGTTGCCCGTCCACTAAAATTCATGGCTTGGCCTGCGTGCTACCGCACAGACGCGGCCGCAGCAAAGCCGGAATGGGCAGTATATAGAAGCCGCTCTTTTGGAACACCCACAAAACCCCCTGCATTCAATGACATGGCCGAGACCTCCTACCCCGTGACCGACCGTGTGCGCCAGGCCCTGGCCGTCTCCTGCCGGGGCTGCGAGGAACTGCTGCCCGAGGCCGACTGGCTGAAGAAGCTCGCACGCGCCGAAGCCACCGGCCAGCCGCTGCGCATCAAGCTCGGCCTGGACCCGACCGCACCTGACATCCATATCGGCCACACCGTGGTGCTGAACAAGATGCGCCAGCTGCAGGACCTGGGGCATACGGTGATATTTCTCATCGGCGACTTCACTTCGATGATCGGTGACCCCTCGGGGCGCAACACCACGCGGCCGGCGCTGACGCGCGAGCAGATCCAAGCCAATGCGCAGACCTACTACCGCCAGGCCAGTCTGGTGCTGGACCCGGCCAGAACCGAAGTCCGCTACAACAGTGAATGGAGCGACCCGCTGGGCGCTCGGGGCATGATCGAACTGGCCGCCAAATACACGCTGGCACGCATGTTGGAGCGCGACGACTTTACGAAGCGTTTCAAAGCGGGCAGTCCGATCAGCATCCACGAACTGCTGTACCCGCTGATGCAGGGCTATGACTCGGTGGCGCTGCGGTCCGACCTGGAACTGGGCGGCACAGACCAGAAGTTCAACCTGCTGGTGGGCCGCGCGCTACAGAGTGAATACGGGCAGGAGCCGCAGTGCATCCTGACCATGCCGCTGCTGGAAGGGCTGGACGGCATCGAGAAGATGTCCAAGAGCAAGAACAACTTCATCGCCATCACCGAAGACGCCAACACGATGTTTGCCAAGGTGCTGTCGATCAGCGACGTCCAGATGTGGAAGTGGTTCACGCTGTTGTCGTTTCGGCCCGAGGGCGAGATTGCCCGGTTGAAGCGGCAGGTGGACGAGGGCCGCAACCCCAAGGACGCCAAGGTGATGCTGGCCAAGGAGATCACGGCGCGTTTTCACAGCGCAGCGGCGGCCGATGCGGCCGAACGGGACTTCCAGCACCGTGCTGCGGGCGGTGCGCCGGACGAAATGCCCGAGGTGGCCATGGGTGGCGCGCCGCTGGCCATCGGTGCGCTGCTGAAGCAGGCCGGCCTGGTGCCGTCCACCAGCGAAGCGCTGCGCATGGTGGAGCAGGGTGGCGTGCGCATCGACGGCAACGTGATCAGCGACAGGGGCCTGAAGGTGTCCGCTGGCACCTGTGTCGTGCAGGTGGGCAAGCGCAAGTTCGCGCGTGTGACCGTGACAGCCTGAGCGACGCTGCGCGACCATGCAGGTCAGCGCCTACCTGAAGCTGTCGATCGCGGTGGCGTTGGTCACCATCGCACTGAAGACCGGTGCCTGGTGGGTCAGCGACAGCGTCAGCTTGTTGAGCGACGCACTGGAATCGCTGGTCAACCTGGCCGGAGCGATGTTTGCGCTGGCCATGGTCACGGTGGCCGCGCGTCCGCCCGACGAAGACCACCCTTACGGCCACCACAAGGCCGAATACTTCAGCAGCGGCTTCGAAGGTGTGCTGATTTTTGCGGCTGCCCTGGCCATCGTGTGGGCCGCCGTGCAGCGTCTGCTGAACCCGCAGCCGCTGGACGCGGTGGGGCTGGGCATCGTGCTGTCGGTGGTGAGCTCGGTGCTGAACGGCGCGCTGGCCTTCAGCATGCTGCGCAAGGCGCGCCAGGTTCGATCCGTGGCTCTGGAGGGCGACGCGCGGCACCTGTTCACCGATGTCTGGACCTCGGCCGGCGTTGTGGTCGGCTTGCTGGGGGTGCAGGCCACGGGCTGGTTGTGGCTGGACCCCGTGCTGGCCATTGCCGTGGCGCTGAACATCCTGCGTGAAGGCGCACGGCTGGTCTGGCGCTCAGCCGGTGGCTTGATGGACGAAGCGCTGGGGCCTGATGCAAAGGCCCAGATCGACGAGGTGCTGGCCGGCTTCGACCACCACGCCATCCGCTTCGACCACGTGGTCACGCGGCGCGCCGGCCAGCGTCGTTTTGTCGACCTGCACATGCACATGCCTGCCGCTTGGACTCTGGGCCGTGCCGCTGCCGTGCGCACCAGCGTCGAACAGGCGCTGATGGCGGCCGTGCCAGGGCTTCGCGCCAGCATTCAGTTGCTGCCGCTGGACGTGGAGGCGCACTTCGACGACCCCAAGGACCCGCTGTGATCGCTCTGGTGCAGCGTGTGCGGCAGGCGTCTGTGCAAGTGGACGGGCAGACGGTGGGCGCCATTGGCCAGGGCTTGCTGGTGCTGGTCTGCGCCGAGCCGGCCGACACCGAGGTGCAGGCCACCAAGCTGGTGGACAAGCTGCTCAAGCTGCGCATCTTCAGCGACGACGCCGGCAAGATGAACCGCAGCGTGCAGGACGTGGCGGGTGGCCTGCTGATCGTGTCGCAGTTCACCCTGGCCGCCGACGTGACGGGTGGCAACCGGCCCAGCTTCACCGGCGCGGCGCCGCCCGAGCTGGGCCGAGCGCTTTACGACGCCGTGTTGCGGGTGGCCAAGGCTGGGCACCCCGACGTGGCCGCTGGCCGCTTTGGTGCCGACATGCAGGTGCACCTGGTCAACGACGGGCCGGTGACGATACCGATCAGGCTGAGCTGAGCAACCACGCCTGCAGCCCCAACCCTGGTCGGGCGCCCAGCGCTGCCGCGGCGGCATTCACGTGCGAGATGAGGCCGGTCTGCCAGGTGGACGTCGCATCGCCGATGCGTGCGCTGTCGTGTGCGACGGTGCACCCAGCGATGCCGTGCGCCTGCAACAGCGCCAGGCCGGCAATGCCCGCCTGGTCCAGCCCCACGCCGGCGTCGTTGAACACCGCCAGCAGCACCTGCGCCTGCAGCGCAAACCGGCCCGCGCTCAGGCCGCCGTGTGAGCCGCTCACCACCACACAAGCGGCACCGGGGCCTATCGCTTCGGTGATGCTGTCCAGCACCAGCACGCGGGCGCCGAAAGAAAAAAGGCCGCCCGTGGGGGCGGCCTCGTCAGACTCTGCCATCGGCAGAAGCGGCCCGGATGTTCAGTCGGCGTACTGGCCTGCGGCCTTGATGACTGCGCCCCACTTGTCGATCTCGGCGGCGACGAACTTCTTGTGTTCGGCCGGCGTGGTGCGCGAATCGGTCACCACCACGGCGCCCAGGGCTTCCTGGCGCTTGATGAAGTCGGCGTCCTTCAGGGCTTCCTTCAGTGCCGTGTTCAGGCGGTCCAGCACGGCCTGCGGCGTACCCTTGGGTGCGTACAGCCCGTGCCAGATGCTGACGTTGAAGCCCTTCAGG
>JBBRCN010000023.1:0-51648 GCA_038204775.1 Burkholderiales bacterium
TGGCGGCAATCTGGGCCATCAGCTCCAGCATCAGCCCCCCTGTCAGGCGGCCATCACGCAATTCAGCGAAAGGCCGGGTCCAGGTCTGGCCGACGGCAAACCGCAGGGTATCGGCGGCGCAAGTCAAGGTGCTTAGGCTGCCGAGCAGCAGCGCCAGTAAAAATCTCATCGGGTCGGTTCACGGATGCAAATTCCAGCGCGAAGTGTACGAAGGTCTGGCCACGCCTCTGCGAAGGCGGCTGCACTAACATGGCCGCCATGGATCAAGTTCTCTACGACTACACCAAGCAAGACGCCGCCGGCGCCAGCTGCACCGTGCAAGCCTGGGCCAAGGTGCCCGCCCCGTTGACCGCGCCCGAGCGCACGGCATTGAAAGCCCGCGCTGCGGCGCTTTTGAAGGCGCACAACGCGGTGCTGGTCGCGCATTACTACGTCGAAGGCGACCTGCAAGACCTGGCACTGGAGACCGGTGGTTGCGTGGCCGACTCGCTCGAAATGGCCCGTTTCGGGCGCGACCACGCGGCCGAGACTCTGGTGGTGGCAGGTGTGCGTTTCATGGGCGAAAGCGCCAAGATCCTGAGCCCCGAGAAGCGCGTCTTGATGCCCGATCTGGACGCCACCTGTTCGCTCGACCTGGGCTGCCCCGCCGACGACTTTGCGGCGTTCTGCGATGCACACCCGGACCGCAAGGTGGTGGTCTACGCCAACACCAGCGCCGCCGTCAAGGCGCGCGCCGACTGGATGGTGACGAGTTCCTGCGCGCTGGAAATCGTCGCCGATCTGCATGCCAAGGGTGAAAAAATCCTCTGGGCACCCGACCGCCACCTGGGCCGCTACATCCAGGAGCAGACCGGCGCCGACATGCTGATGTGGAACGGCGCCTGCATCGTCCACGACGAGTTCAAGGGGCTTGAGCTGCAACTGCTGCGCGAGCAGCACCCCGGCGCCATGATCCTGGTTCACCCCGAATCACCGCAAAGCGTGGTGGCCCTGGCCGACGTGGTCGGCTCCACCTCAGCCCTGATCAAGGCGGTGGTGGAAGGCACGGCTTCGGAATACATCGTGGCCACCGACAACGGCATCCTTCACCGCATGCGCCAACTCGCCCCCGGCAAGACGCTGATCGAAGCGCCCACAGCCGGCAACAGCGCCACCTGCAAGAGCTGCGCGCACTGCCCCTGGATGGCGATGAACGGGCTGGTCGGCCTGGTGGCATGCCTGGAGCGTGGCGTCGGCGAGATCACCGTGGACGAGCCGGTGCGCAGCCAGGCGCTGGGCTGCATCGAGCGGATGCTGGATTTCGTCGCGGCACGCAAGGCAACCGGGGCCACAGGGCTGGTACCGAACATCGGTGCGGCCTGATTTGACCGATGCAAGCGGCCTTTTTCAAGTCGCTGCACGCTTGAAAATCGCCTACGCTTGTGAGCACTTTTGAGAAAGAGACGCCCCCATGTCGCCTGATTTCAGCTCCATCTACAACCATCACGAACGCGAAGTTTTCAACCTCGTGATGGACATGGTTCCGCAATACCCCAGCTTGCAAGTCACCAGCGATCTGCTGTGTGACGTGGCCTGCGTGGCGCTGAACCGGCTGCCGCCGCGCTATATCCGCCACGAGGTCGATTTCCGCTTCTACCTGACCGAACGTGAGCGGGTCGAGATCGACAACGCGGTTCAAGAGGCCGTCAGCTATGCCTTCAACTTCGTTGAGGCGCGCACGGCACTCCAAGCCCGAAGCGTTTGATCAGCGGCGATCGCCCGGCGCGATCAACACGGTCGGGAAGCTGACCGGCAAGGTGCGCGGGTAATCGCGGCTGAAATGCAGGCCGCGGCTCTCGTGGCGCAGCAGGGCCGAACGGACAATCAGCTCGGCGCATTCGACCAGGTTGCGCAACTCCAGCAGATCCCGCGTGACGCGGAAATTGGCGTAGTAATCGTCGATCTCGCTGCGCAGCAGAGCAATGCGATGCAAGGCCCGCTCCAGCCGCTTGGTCGTGCGCACGATGCCCACATAGTTCCACATCAACAGCCGCAGCTCGTCCCAGTTGTGGGCGATCACCACCTGCTCGTCGGCGTTCTCGACCTGGCTCTCGTCCCAGGCCGGCAGCGGGGTAGGCTCGACCTCGGTCAGACCAAGAATGTCGGTCGCGCAGGTCTGGCCGAGCACCACGCATTCCAGCAGCGAATTGCTGGCCAGCCGGTTGGCGCCGTGCAGGCCGGTGTAGGTGGTTTCGCCCACGGCGTACAGCTGCGGCAGGTCGGTGCGACCGTCCAGATCGGTCACCACACCGCCGCAGGTGTAATGCGCCGCCGGCACCACCGGGATGGGCTGGTTCACGATGTCGATGCCCAGCTTCAGGCAGCGTGCGTAGATGGTGGGGAAATGCTCCTTGACGAACGCCTCGCCCTTTTCCTGGACGATGGGCCGGGCGTCAAGCCAGACATGGTCCAGGCCATGTTTTTTCATCTCGAAGTCGATGGCGCGGGCAACGATGTCGCGTGGCGCCAGTTCCAGCCGCTCGTCGTGGGCGTGCATGAACCGGGTGCCGCCCGCGTCGCCCGGCCCGGTGCTGGGCAGGGTAAGGTGCGCGCCTTCACCCCGCAGCGCCTCGGTGATGAGGAAGCTGCGCTCTTGCGGGTGGTACAGGCAGGTGGGGTGGAACTGGATGAACTCCATGTTGCCCACGCGGCAGCCGGCGCGCCAGGCCATGGCAATGCCGTCGCCGGTGGCGGTGTCGGGGTTGCTGGTGTAGCGATAGACCTTGCCCACGCCGCCCGTGGCCAGCACCACGGCGTCGGCCGCCAGCGTTTCCACGCGGCCGCGGTCCATGTCCAGCGCGTAGACGCCGTAGCAGCGCGGCGTTTCTGCCCGCTTCAAGTGCCGTGAGGTGATCACGTCCACCGCCATCCAGCGCTCGCGCAGCGTGATGTTGGGGTGGGCCTTGGCACGCGCCAGCAGCGCATCGTGGATGGCCTTGCCGGTGGCATCGGCCACATGGGCGATGCGCCGCACCGCATGGCCGCCTTCGCGCGTGAGGTGCAGGCCGAGCGGGCCGTCGGGGTCGGGCGAAAAGTTCACGCCTGCGTCCACCAGCCACTGCACGGCCTGCGCGCTGTGTTCTGCGATGTAGCGCGCGGTGTTTTCGTCCACGATGCCGGCGCCGGCGTCCTGGGTGTCCCGCACATGCGACTCGATGCTGTCGTCGCTGCCCAACACCCCAACGATGCCGCCCTGCGCCCAGGCCGTGGCGCTTTCATCCAGTTCGCGTTTGGCCAGCACGATCACCGGCCGCTGGGCGGCCAGTTGCAGGGCCACGGTCAAGCCACCCAGCCCCGCGCCGATAACGACTACAGGACCGGGTTCGGAAGAAGCTGTGGTTGACTTGGGCATGTCGTGCCTGGGGCTCGGGTCTGGCGGTTTTGGCCAGTCTGGCCGAATCGGGAAGTGTCGCTTCGATTCTACGGAGCGCACCTTGCTGGGGGTGGCAGGCCCACCCTGCCGCCCTATGATGGCCCAAACGATGCAAGGACAGGCTAGCCATGAACCGCGCCCGAGAAGACGTCCATTGGCCCGAGACCGCTCGCGTCCCCAGCCGCGAAGACCTGCTGGCGCCGCAGACGCAGGTCGTCAACGACCGGGACGCCTACCTGGGCCAGGGCCGGCACGACGTGGGGCGCCGCATCGCCGACGACCAGGTCGAGCTGTTTGTCACCACCGATGTGGCACTGGCGCTGCAGCAGGAATTCAACCTGCACGCGCCCGAATTCATCGCCCTGCACGATGTGGGCGCCAGCGCGTCGCTGCGCCTGCTGGCCAGCCTGGCCGGCGCCGCCGGTGCCCGTGTGCAGCGCCTGTCGGTGCGGCGCCAAGGCCAGGGTGTGGCGCTGGCGGTGCTGCAGTTCGTCGAGGTGCCGCTGGCTGACGGCACGCCGGTGCGCGTCTACTCCACCGACATCAACGCCGATGCCACCGCACGCGCCAACGTCGCGCGTGTCTTGCTGGCCCACAGCCGCCTGGGTGTGCTGATGGTGGGCGAACTGCCGGCGCACGTGCTGACCGCGCAGCTGGCGCCGCTTCACGAGTCGCTGTTGCGTGGGCCCTGGCCCAACCGCGACCTGCTGCTGGTGCCGCTGGGGTCCAGCATCGCGCTGGCCGCGCAGGGCGCGCAACTGGCCAGCCAGTCACCCGTGGCCGTGCACGTGACCCCGCACGCAGCCAAGCCCAAACATGTGTGGACCTTTGTCGGCGGCGCCTGGAACCGGCTGCATGGGGCACCCAGCGGCCAACGTGCGCTGCCCACCGAGCTTTCGCGCGCCGTGCCCAAGCCCGATGTGCCCAGCACCGAAGCCACCACCGAACCCATGCCGCTGGAATCGTTGCAGGCCAGCGCGGCGCATCAGGCGCCGCAGATGGCCCCCTTGCTGGCGTCGACAATGGCCATGCCCATGCCGGTGCCCGGCGGCACGCAATGGCAGGTTTATGTGGACCGCTGTGCCCTGATCAAGGGCACGATCAGCGCCTGCGTGTTTGACACCCATTCGATGCACGTCATGGCATACACGGGCGGGCAACCGCCGGCTGAACGGCTGGCACAACAAGGTGCCGCGCTGCTGGCGGCCATGAACGACGCCTCGCGTGCGCTGGGCCTGGGGCCCGCACGCGCCGAAGCCGGCATCAGCACCACCAGCCACCACCTGCTGCTGCGCCCCGTGCCCGGCCACCCGGGTGTGGCACTGCACATGGTGCTGCAGGCCAGCGCCAGCAATCTGACGTTGGCCCGCATGCAACTGGAGCGCGTCGAGCCGCCGCACTGAAATCGGCCTGCCCCCCTCTCCCGCCCTGCCAGAGAGGGGGCAAAGGAGGGCGAATCAAGGGCTAATCAAGGGCGAATCAAGGGCTAATCAAGGGCTAATCAAGGGCTAATGCACCACACGCGAGAAACTGAACTCGCTGCTGTTTTCTGCGCTCACGTCCACCGGGATCACATCCTTGGGCCCGAATTTGCCCTGCAGGATGAGCTTGCTCACCGGGTTTTCAATGCGCTGCTGAATGGCCCGCTTCAGCGGCCGCGCACCAAACACCGGGTCGAAGCCCACCTTGGCCAGTTCAGCCAGTGCCGCTGGCGAAACCTCGAGCTTCATCTCCAGCTTGTCCAGGCGCGACTGCAGCAGCTTGAGCTGGATGCGTGCGATGTCCTCGATGTGCTGGCGGTCCAGCGCGTGGAACACCACCGTCTCGTCGATGCGGTTCAGGAACTCGGGCCGGAAGTGCTGCTTCACCTCGACCCACACCGCGTCGCGGATGTCGGCACTGGGCTGGCCGGCCATCTGCATGATCAGGTGGCTGCCCAGGTTGCTGGTCATCACGATGACGGTGTTCTTGAAGTCCACCGTGCGGCCCTGCCCGTCCGTCAGGCGGCCGTCGTCCAGCACCTGCAGCAGCACGTTGAAGACGTCCGGGTGAGCCTTCTCCACCTCGTCCAGCAGCAGCACGCTGTAGGGCTTGCGGCGCACGGCTTCGGTCAGCGTGCCACCTTCGTCGTAACCCACGTAGCCCGGCGGCGCGCCGATGAGACGGCTGACGCTGTGCTTTTCCATGAACTCGCTCATGTCGACGCGGATCATGTGGTCCTCACTGTCGAACAGGAAGCCGGCAAGCGCCTTGCACAGCTCGGTCTTGCCCACGCCGGTGGGGCCAAGGAACAGGAAGCTGCCCAGCGGCCGGTTGGGGTCTGACAGGCCCGCACGACTGCGCCGGATGGCGTCGGCCACCACGCGGATGGCCTCGTCCTGGCCCACCACCCGTTCGTGCAGCTTGCCTTCCATCTGCAGCAGCTTGTCGCGTTCACCCTGCATCAGTTTGCTCACCGGGATGCCGGTGGCGCGCGACACCACCTCGGCAATCTCTTCGGCGCCCACCATCGTGCGCAGCAACTGGGGTCGGCCGGCCTTGGCTTTGCCGGTTTCGGTGTCCTGCGCCGCTTTCAGGCGCTTTTCGATCTCGGGCAGGCGGCCGTACTGCAGCTCGGCCACCTTGTCGAAATTGCCCTTGCGTGTGAGTTCGTCGATCTGCGAACGCACCTTGTCGCGTTCGGCCAGCAGGTCTTCGCTGCCTTGCGCCGCGGCCTTCTCGGCCTTCCAGATCTGGTCCAGGTCGTTCAGGTCACGCTGCAACTTCAGCATCTCTTCTTCGATGAGGTCGAAACGGCGCACCGAAGCCTCGTCCTTTTCCTTGCGTACGGCTTCGCGTTCGATCTTCAGCTGGATCAGCCGGCGGTCCAGGCGGTCCATCGCCTCGGGTTTGCTGTCCTTTTCGATCTTGATCTTGGCCGCGGCCTCGTCGATGAGGTCGATGGCCTTGTCGGGCAGGAAGCGGTCGGTGATGTAGCGGTGGCTCAGCTCGGCTGCGGCCACGATGGCCGGGTCGGTGATCTCCACGCCGTGGTGCACCTCGTACTTTTCCTGCAGGCCGCGCAGGATGGCCACCGTGTCTTCGACGCTGGGCTCGTCGACCAGCACCTTCTGGAAGCGGCGTTCCAGCGCGGCATCCTTCTCGACGTACTTGCGGTATTCGTTCAGCGTGGTGGCACCGATGCAATGCAGTTCACCACGCGCCAGCGCGGGCTTGAGCATGTTGCCGGCGTCGATGGCACCTTCGGCCTTGCCCGCGCCCACCATGGTGTGCAGTTCGTCGATAAAAAGGATGATGCGGCCTTCGTCGGCCGCCACTTCCTTCAGCACGGCCTTCAGCCGTTCTTCGAATTCGCCGCGGTACTTCGCGCCGGCCAAGAGGCCGGCCATGTCCAGCACCAGCACCCGTTTGTTCTTCAGACTCTCGGGCACCTCGCCGTTGATGATGCGCTGGGCCAGGCCTTCGACGATGGCCGTCTTGCCTACGCCGGGCTCGCCGATGAGCACGGGGTTGTTCTTGGAACGACGCTGCAGCACCTGAATGGCACGGCGGATTTCTTCGTCGCGGCCGATCACCGGGTCCAGCTTGCCCTGGCGCGCACGTTCGGTCAGGTCCAGCGTGTACTTTTTCAGCGCTTCACGCTGGCCTTCGGCTTCAGCGTTGTCCACCTTCTGCCCGCCGCGCACGGCTTGCACCGCCGCCTCCAGGCTCTTGCGCGTGAGGCCGTGACCGCGCACCACCCCGCCCAGGTCGGTCTTGGCGTCGGCCAGGGCCAGCAGGAACATCTCGCTGGCAATGAACTGGTCGCCGCGTTTGGTGGCTTCCTTGTCGGCCGCCTGCAGCAACTGCATCAGCTCGCGGCTGGGTTGCACCTGTTGGCCTTCTCCCTGCACGGTGGGCAGGTTGCGGTTGGCGGTCTCCATCGCCGTGCCCAGTGCAGAGACGTTGGCGCCGGCACGTTCGAGCATCGAGCGCGGGCCGTCAGGCTGCTGCAACATGGCCGCCAGCACATGGCTGGGCTCCATGTACGGGTTGTCGCGGGCGCCTGCGGCGCTGCTGGCATCCTGCAGGGCCTGGAGGAACGCGGTGGTGAGTTTGTCGTTGCGCATGGCAAATCCTCGGTATCGCCCGCAGGTGAGGCGATGGCCGGGATTTTCAAGCGCGAGAGTCGAGAGTGAAAGCGGCGCAGAGCAGGCTGCGCTTGATGTGGGTCAAGGGCGGGCGTCTGTCGGCCGGCTGGCGCTTGTTGGCCGGCTGGCGCTTGTCGGCCGGCTGGCGCTTGTCGGCCGGCTGGCGCTTGTCGGCCGGCTGGCGTCGGTCGGCCGCCGACCGCGCCAGCGCACTGCGCCAGCCGCCAGCAGCCCGGCCAGCACCAGCGCCGGCGAGCCGGGCTCGGGCACCGGGGTCGCGGTGTGCACCGTCACGTCCAGGCGCACGTTGTCCAGCAGCCAGGCACTGGCCGGCAGACCCGGGCGGCCCGTGGAGACGATGCGCACCTCCAGCGGTCCGTTCAGACCGTTGGCCGTCAACCCGGCGTCGTAGAACTGCTGCGACAGTTCCGTCAGGCCCGCGAAGGTGCCGCTGATCAGCGCCTGGCTGAAGTTGTCCAGGCTGGTGTAGACGGCCCAGGCGGTCGGCCCGGTATCGCTGCTTGGCGCATAACCTTCAAAAGTGAGACCCTGCACGTCGAAGCTGTAGCCGGCCTGGGCCTGGACGGTGAAGTTGGCGACGCTGTCGCCAAAACCGCCGCAGGCGAAGTTGTCGGTCACGCCGGGGTCCATGTTCCTGCAGAACCCGCCCCAGGGACTGCCCAAGTCGAAGCGGCTTGCGTTCAGCCCGGCCGGTACCGGGGCAGCGGCAAACATGTCCGGCCGCACGATGTCGAAGTCGTACAGCACCGGGGCGGCCCAGGCGGCACCGTCCAGAACGAGCGCGGACGTGGCCATCAGGGCCTTCAGGGTGTGGTGCATGGCTTTGCTCCTTGCAATGTTGCAGCGACGATAAGCAGCAGAGCGTCACGGCAGCGTCACGGCACGGTCTTCACAGGCCCCTCAAACGGGGGACGGCGCGCATCTGTTTTTTTGTCGCCCGGGGCTGGCCCGCGAGAAGTTCCGAAAACAGACTCGGGGGTGATTCAGCCCACGAGGTGCAGCGCTCGCACCAGTTCGGCACGCTGTACTTTGCCCAATGCCGTGCGCGGCAAAGAGGTCAGCTCAAGGACCTGGTGCGGGTGCTTGAAGCGCGCCAGCCGTTGGTCGAACAGCTGCGCCAGCGCGGTTCGGTCCAGTTGCCGGCTGGCATGCAGCACCACCACCAGCACCGGCACCTCGCCCCAGCGCTCGTCGGGCAAACCCACCACCGCGCAGTCGGCCACCTCGGGCAGTTCGGCCACCAACTGTTCGATCTCGGCCGGGTGGATGTTCTCACCACCCGAGATGATCAGTTCCTTGCTGCGGCCCACGACTTCATAAAAACCGTCGTCGTGCAGTCGCGCCAGATCACCGGTATGGAACCAGCCGGCCGGGTCAAAGGCGGGCTCGGTGCTGCGGTGGTAAGCACGCATCAGATTTGGCGCTTTCAGCAAGATCTCGCCTTCGGCCGCCAGCATCACCTGCACACCCATCGCGGGTCGGCCCGTACGGCCGGCGTGGGCCATGGCTTCGTCGGGCCTGAGCACGATGGACACCGGCCCTGTTTCGGTCGCGCCATAGATCTGCGCCACCGGAATGCCCCGCGCGTGGAAGGCCTGGATCAGGTTCAGCGGCACGATCTGCGAGCCGCTGTTGATGAAGGCCAGCGACGACAGGTCGGCGCCAGCCCAGCGCGGGTGTTCGATCAGCGCGCGCATCACAGCCGGCACCAGCAGCGTGGTGGTCGGGCGCCACTGTTCGACCGCGTCGAACCAGGCCCCGGGCTCGAAGCGCGGCTGCAGCGACAACTTGGCACCGACAGCCAGCGCCGGCAGCGTCTGGATGCACAGGCCGCCCGCATGGAACAGCGGCAACACCGTCAGCACGCGGCTGTGCGCCGTCAAGCCCTGCGCTGCGATGGCGGCCGCAGCGTTGGCCTGCAGGCCGGCACGTGTGTGCACGGCACCCTTGGGCGCGCCGGTAGTGCCAGATGTGTAGACCAGCAGCAGGTCACCGTCGTGCACCCCCTCGGCCGGGCCGGGCTGCAATGAGGCGATGGTCAGCACCTGGGCAGCCAGAGCCTGGACCTCGGGCGTGCCCATAAGGTGACCAGCACCGGCGTGCTGAAGGATGCGCGCCAGCTCAGCCGCCGCCAAGCGCCAGTTCAGCGGCAACAGCACTGCACCGATGCGCTCGCAGGCCACCAGCGTGGCGATCATGTCCCAGCTGTTGTGGCCCAGCCAGGCGACGACGGCCCCGCGCTGCACACCTTCGTCCAGCAGGTGTTGGTGGGCCGCGTCAGCCAACGCGGAAGGCACGAAGCGATCAAACATCGCGCCAGCCCCGCGTTTTATTCGATGGCCTCGTCGCGCTCGCCCGCCTCGTACAGGCACTCGCGGCCCAGGCGGTCCACGCACAGCTCGGCGGTCCACGGCAGCATCAGACTGCCGCAGCGGCTGTCGCGGTACAGGCGCTCCAGCGGCAGGCTCTTCAACATGCTTTGCCCACCGCAGGTGCGGATGGCCAGCGCCGCCAGCGCGTTGGCGTTTTCCATGATCGTGTAGTGCGCGGCGTACAGGCGCATGCGGGTGTCCTTGTCCGGGTCCACGCAGGCGTCACGGGCGTTCTGCAGGAACAGCGCGCGTGTCTGTTCCAGCTTGATGCGCATGTCGGCCACGGCGATCTGCTTGGTGGGATACATGCGGCGCTTCACCGGCGGCATGCCGGGCAGGTCGGCACGCAGATAGGCCACCGTGAAGTCGTAAGCCGCTTGCGCGATGCCCATGTAGGTGGGCGACAGCGTGGCAAACATGTGCGGGAAGCGTGCCGCAGCCTGCCAGTAAAGGCCCTCGGGCATCAGACGCGCGGTGTGCGGCACGAAGACGTCGTTCAGCAGCAGCGTGCGGCTGACGGTGCCGCGCATCCCCAGCGGGTCCCAGTCACCGACCACGCTGACGCCCTGCGCGGTGGCAGGCACGGCCAGGTAGAGCGAATCCTTCTGCGTGGCGCCGGGTTTGTCCAGCGTGCACAGCACGCCGTAGAAGTCGGCCGCGCCGGCCAGCGACGCGAAGATCTTCTTGCCGCTGACGACATAACCGCCATCGACTGGATGCGCCAGCGTGCCAAAAGGCGCCTTGCCGGCCGCCGCAGCGCCACCTTCGCTGAAGGGCTGCGAATAGACCAGGCCGCGTTCGACGATGTTGCCGTGGTGAATGCGACGGTTGACTTCGTGATCGGCACGCTGTTGGGGTGTCATGTCCAGCGCGTCGGCGATGAAGCCGCTCCACATGCAGCTGCTGACGTGCATGTTCCACGACAGTGCCGTGGCGCCGCAATGGCGGCCGATCTCGGCCGCCACCATCACGTAGGTGGCGAAGTCGGCGCCCAGCCCGCCCAGGCTCTTGGGCACGCAGATCTTCAGCAGGCCGGCTTCGCGCAGGTCCTGATAGTTGTCGAAAGGGAAGGTGGCTTCGCGGTCGTGCTTGGCCGCGCGGGGCGCAAACTTGTCGCGGCCCAGCGTGGCGGCCAAGTCGATGAGTTCGCGCTGTTGTGCGGTCAGCGTCTGCGGGTTGCCGGCGATGTGCATCGTATGTCTCCTCATGCGTCGGGAAATTGGCGCCGCAGGAAGGCCACCACGGCCGCGTTGAAGGCCGCAGGCGCTTCGACGTTGGCGATGTGGCCGGCGCCGGGCAGGCACAGGTATTCGCTGCCGGGTACCCGCGCGGCGATGCGCTGCATGACCTCGGGCGGCGCGGTGCGGTCGTGCTCGGCGGCCAGCAGCAACGTCGGCACGCGGATGCTGGCCAGTGCCTCGCGGCG
This sequence comes from Burkholderiales bacterium, assembly GCA_038204775.1. Classification (GTDB taxonomy): domain Bacteria; phylum Pseudomonadota; class Gammaproteobacteria; order Burkholderiales; family Burkholderiaceae_C; genus Rubrivivax. The sequence goes on from JBBRCN010000023.1 coordinate 11,362, forward strand.
GTCGAAAGCAGCGATGGCCGGCAGCGCGACGCGGTAGGTGGCTTCGGGCACCTGCGCCATGATGTCGCGTGCGATTTTCAGGGCAGCGGCAGGCGCTTGAGGCGACACAAGGCTCGGCACCAACTTGTCGGCCACGCCGGCCATGCCCATCCCAGAATCCAGCGGCGCCAGGCGTTCGGCAATGAACTGCGCCTGCCAGGCACCGTCGGCCTTGCCGAAAGCTGCGCTGGTGCAGGCCAGCACCAGACCGCTGACCAGGTGCGGCGCCCGTGCCGCGACCTCTTGCGCCACCATGCCACCCATGCTGTGGCCCAACAGCACCGTGCGTTCTGCGCCCAGGTGCTGAACCATGTCCAGCACCGCCTGCACCAGGGCGCCCAGCGTCGGCGTGCCGGCTGAATCGCCATAACCCGGGAAATCGATGGCCACTGCGCGAAAGCCCCCATGGGCGATGGCGCTGGCGGTGCCCGAAGCACCGTCTGACCAGATGGCACGGCCACCGCCCACGCCGTGCAGCAACAGCACAGCGGTGCTGCCCGCGCCGGTTTCGAAGTACGCAGGCAATGTCACAGCAGCACGCCTTGTTCAACCACGGCCACGCCGTCCAGGCTTACCGTGCAGCCGCGCAAGGGCAGGTCGAAGTGGCCCAGCGTGTGGCGGCCAGCCACTTCATTGGCGCCGGTGCTGTACAGGAAGTTGCCGGCAAAGGCGCGCAGTTCGGTGCCGTTGAAGTCGGCCTTGTCGTAATAGGCCATGGCGTCCCAGCGGGCGCGGCGGTTCAGGCCCCAGCCCAAGTGCGACACGGCATAAGCTGCGGGGTCGTTCCAGGCGGCGAAGCAGCCGCGCATCATCTCGGCGTCCAAGCCCTCACCTTCGACGCGCACCGCGTGGTCGTTTTCGATCACCAGCCGCACGGGCGCGTCCAGATAGCGCTTGAAAGTCAGATTGACGTCACCCCGGTCCAGCACCAGCGTGCCGTTGACGCTGCCGGCGGCCGGGAAGGCCAGCACCAGGCCGCCCGGCCAGTGGCTCAAAGTGCCGGTTTTGCTGGTGAAGCCCCAGACACCACCGATGCGCGCCCCGCCCAGCGACACGTGCAGGTCGGTGCCGGCCGCAGAAGTGACGTGCATCTGCTGCGCCGCCCTCAAGCGCCGCATCGCGTCACGCACCGGGGCTTCGTCGTCGGCCTGCGGCAGGCAACGCTCCAGGATTTCCGGGTGTTCGTGACTGATGGCCAGCACACGCGCGCCACCCTTCAGGATGTGCGGCAGTTCCGCCGCGTGTTGCAGACCTTCCACGGTGCAGTCGGCAATGAAGACGCTGGTGGCCAGTGCCTGCACCACCGGTTCGAGTTGCCCGATGGCGTCTGATGCGCCCGTGCTGCGCACCGGCACGGGCGCAGTCAGCGGTCGGCCCGGCAGCACGACATGGAAGACCCGAGCACCCATCCGCAGCAACGCCAGTTCGGCCAGTTGCGGCAGCTCTGCACGTGTTTGCGTCTCGGACAGCACGGCGCAGGCGTCGCCGGCCTTCACGCCGCACAGGCCGAAGGCGTGCACGAACATGTCGATCCACTTGCCTTCGAGCCGCGAAGACGTCATCACAAGACCTCGCCCAGCAACCGGTAGTGCCCGGCCTGGAACACCAGTGGCGGCAATGCCGCTTCGTTGCAGCCCAGCACGCGGCCGATGAACAGGCGGTGGTCACCTGCAGTCTGGTGCGACACGGTCTCGCACTCGAACACCGCGGCGCAGCCGGCCAGCACCGGCGAGCCGTGTTCGCCCAGCGCCCAGGCGCCTTCTGCAAAGCGGTCTTCGGCCCTGGATGCAAAACGACGCGACAGCTCCACCTGTGCTTCGGCCAGCACGTTGATGGCAAAACGCGGTGCGATTTCGAAGGCCGCCATCGACGGGCTGGCGCTGCGCAGCGACCACAGCACCAGCGGTGGGTCCAGCGACAGCGAGTTGAAGGAATTTGCGGTCAGGCCGACAAAACGGCCCTGCACATCGCAGCAGGTGACCACCGTCACGCCCGTGGTGAAGCGGCCCAGGGCGTTGCGCAGTTGGCGGGTGTCCATCAGCTGTTCAGCCCACGCTCATTCTGCATTCTTGGCCACGACGCCCCAACGCGCCAGCGCTGCGTCGTCGGCCACACGCGCGTCAACCCAGCGCGCACCTTCGGCTGAGGTTTCTTTCTTCCAGAACGGCGCCTGCGTTTTCAAATAGTCCATCAAGAACTCGCAGGCCTGGAAAGCCTGGCCGCGGTGGGCCGAGGTCACGGCCACCAGCACGATCTGGTCCAGCGGCTGCAACACGCCCACACGGTGCACCACACGCGCAGCACGGATATCAAATCGCTGGTGCGCGGTGTCGATCATGCCTTCGATGGCACTTTCGGTCATGCCGGGGTAGTGCTCCAGTTCCATGGCGCTGATGCCAGGGCCGCTGCCGGTGCGGTCGCGCACGGTGCCGGTGAAAGTGGCCACGGCGCCCACGCCACCATCACCCGCACGCAGCGCGGCCACTTCGGCCGTGAGGTCGAAGTCCTGGGTCTGGATGGCCACCCGTGGCATGGGTTTCAGCCGCCAGTCACAGGCGGAAAAAACGCCACTTCGGCGCCGTCGATCAGCGCGGCCTGTTCGTCGCACACCGTCTGGTTCAGTGCCGTGCGCATGGCTCGTTTGCGCGCCAGCACTTCAGCGTGGCGACCGCCCAGGGCCAGCAGCAGCTGGCGCAAGTCGCCCACGGTGCTGGGCTCGGGCATCTCTACCGTTTCGTCGGCACCCAACGCTTCGCGCAGCGATGCAAAGTAGCGCACCCGAACCTTCATCGCGCCACCAGTTCAGACAACGGCAAGAAGCGCACGCTGTCGCCAGGGCGGATGGCCTGCCCCGGCGGGTTGTCCACCAGCCCGTCGGCCCACACGGCCGAGGTCAGCACGCCCGAGCTCTGGTTGGCAAACAGCTCCAGGCCAGCGTCTTCATTGAGCCGCACGCGCAGGAATTCGCGGCGCTTGTCAGGCTTGGGCCAATCGAAGTCGGCGCGCATGGGCAGTCCTTTCGGCAGGCCAGCCGGCATGCCTTGCAGCGTGCGCAGCACAGCCGTGACCGCCAGCAGCCAGGTGACAAAAGACGACACCGGGTTGCCCGGCAAGCCCACCAGCAAAGCCGAGGTCCCGTCGGGCCGGCGGATGGACCCGAAGGCCAGCGGCTTGCCGGGCTTGATGGCCATCTGCCAGTGTTCGATGTGGCCTTCGGCTTGCGCCGCCGGCTTGAGGTGGTCTTCTTCGCCCACCGACACCCCGCCGCTGGTGACGATGAGGTCGTGGTGTTGTGCAGCCTGGCGCAAGGCCGCGCGGGTGGCGTCCAGCCGGTCGGGCACGATGCCCAGATCGGTGGCCTCGCAACCCGCCGCCTGCGCCAGGCCGCGCATCACAAAGCGGTTGCTGTTGTAGATCGCGCCCGGGCGCAGCGCCTCGCCGGGCATCATGAGCTCATCACCGGTGGAGAAGATGGCCACGCGCGGGCGGCGCAGCACTGCCAGTTCACCCACCCCCACCGAGGCCGCCAGACCCAAGGCCTGGGGTGTAAGCCGCTGGCCGGCGTGCAGCACGGCAGCACCCTGGTGCACGTCTTCACCGCGGCGGCGGATCCACTGGCCGGCCAGCGGCACCGTGTTGACACGCACCTGGCCCAAGCCGTCGCCAGGCAGCGTTTCACACTGTTCCTGCATCACCACCGCATCGGCACCGGCCGGCACCTGGCCGCCGGTGAAGATGCGCGCCGCGGTGCCCGGCAGCAGCGGCTGGCCCACCACACCGGCCGGGATGCGCTGCGCCACCGCCAGCACCGTGCCGGCTTGCGCGACGTCGGCCGCACGCAGGGCGTAGCCGTCCATCGCTGTGTTGTCTGCCGGCGGCACATCCAGGGTCGCACGCACGTCGCGGCCCAGCACACGGCCCAGCGCATCGAAGGTGGACAGTACCTCGGACTGCAGCAGCTTGTGCGGCGCGGCGCCTGCGACCAAACGCGCCAGGGCTTCGTCAAGGCTCAGCAAAGGGCGCGGTTCAGCCATGGGTGTACTCAAAACGGTCGGACTGGGCCAGAAGATACCGCGCCAGGCCTTCATGCCGCGCAATGCTGCTGGATGAACTGCTTCACCTGCGCCACGTCGGGCGGCATCACGGTGAATCGCTTGGGCAGCTTTTCAATGCCGCGCAGCGCAGGAGGCGGCTCGGGGTTTTGCCCCGTGGCTTCACGGATGGTGGCGGCAAACTTGGCCGGTAGTGCGGTTTCCAGCACCAGCATCGGTACGCCGGCTTGCAGGTGGGACAGCGCCACTTTCAGGCCATCAGCGGTGTGGGTGTCGATCAGCACGCCCGCTTCCTGCCAGGTGCGGCGGATGGTGGCCAGGCGGTCGGCATGGGTGCTGCGGCCCGAGACAAATCCAAAGTCAGCGGCGGGGGCAAACTCGGTTGCGGTGAGCGTGAAACCGCCATCGCGGGTCAGCGCCGCGCCAAACAGTTCCTTCACCCGCGCGCCGTTGCGGCCCAGCAGGTCGAACACAAAACGTTCGAAGTTGCTGGCCTTGCTGATGTCCATCGAAGGGCTGGATGTCTCGTGCGTCTCGGACGTGGCGCGCACACGGTAGGTGCCGGTGCGGAAAAACTCGTCCAGCACGTCGTTTTCATTGGTGGCCAGCACCAGCTGCGCGATCGGCAAACCCATCATGCGCGCCACATGGCCGGCGCAGATATTGCCGAAGTTGCCGCTGGGCACGGCGAAGCTCACACGCTCGTGATTGGACTGGGTGGCCTGAAAATAACCCGCAAAGTAGTAGACCACCTGCGCCAGCAGCCGTGCCCAGTTGATGCTGTTGACGGTGCCGATGCGATGACGGCGCTTGAAGTCCAGGTCGTTGCTGACGGCTTTGACGATGTCCTGGCAGTCGTCAAACACACCCTCGACGGCAATGTTGTGGATGTTGGCATCTTGCAGGCTGAACATCTGCGCTTGCTGGAAAGGGCTCATGCGGCCGTGCGGGCTGAGCATGAACACACGCACGCCCTGCTTGCCGCGCATGGCGTATTCGGCCGCGCTGCCGGTGTCGCCGCTGGTGGCGCCCAGGATGTTGAGCTGTTCGCCGCGGCGCGCCAGTTCGTATTCGAACAGGTTGCCCAGCAGCTGCATGGCCATGTCCTTGAAGGCCAGTGTGGGGCCGTTGGACAGGGCTTGCAGGTAGACCGGTGACGGTCCGTCATGCAGCTTCTTCAGTGGCGTGATCTGGGGTGTGCCAAACACCGCTTCGGTGTAGGTGGCTTCGCACAGTCGTTGCAGGTCAGCGGCTGGGATGTCGTCGATGTAGAGGCTGAGCACTTCAAACGCCAGCTGCGCATACGGCAAGCCGCGCCATCGCGTGAGCGTGGTTTCGTCGACCTGCGGGTAGTGGGTGGGCAGGTACAGGCCACCGTCTGGCGCCAGGCCCTCGAGCAGGATGTCGCAGAAGCCGCGTTCGGTCTTGTCGCCACGCGTGCCACCCCGAGTACTGACGTACTTCAATTCAGCTCTTCCTTGCGGATCTTGACGATAGGCGCCAGCACGGTCGGCAGCGCCTGCATCTGCGCCAGTGCGGCGGTCATGCGGCCCTCGACCGTGTCGTGGGTCAGGATGATCAGGTCGGTCTGCTTTTCTCCCTCGGCACTCTCGCGCTGCAGCACCGCGTCGATGCTGATGTCGTGTTCGGCCAGGATGCCGGTGATGCGCGCCAGCACACCCGCCTTGTCGGCCACCACCAGGCGCAGGTAGAAGGCGGTGACCACCTCGCTCATCGGCAGGATCGGCGTGTTGGCCATGGCGCCGGGCTGGAAGGCCAGGTGCGGCACGCGGTGGTCGGGGTCGGCGGTGGCCAGGCGGGTGATGTCCACCAGATCGGCAATGACGGCACTGGCGGTGGGCTCGCTGCCCGCACCCTTGCCGTAGTACAGCGTGGAGCCGACCGCATCGCCCTGCACCATCACGGCGTTCATCGCACCTTCGACGTTGGCGATGAGGCGCGTGGCCGGGATCAGCGTGGGATGCACGCGCAACTCGATGCCCCCCACCGGGTAGGCGGCGCCCTGCAGGTCGTCACGCCGCTTGCTGATGCCCAGCAGCTTGATGCGGTAGCCCAGTTGCTCCGCGTAGCGGATGTCCGCCGCCTGCAGACCATTGATGCCTTCGACATGGGCCTTGTCAAACTGCACCGGCACACCAAAGGCGATGGCGCTCATGATGGTGGCCTTGTGCGCGGCGTCCACACCTTCGATATCAAAGGTGGGGTCGGCTTCTGCATAACCCAGACGCTGCGCTTCTTTGAGCACCACGCCGAAGTCCAGTCCCTTGCTGCGCATCTCGCTGAGGATGAAGTTGGTGGTGCCGTTGATGATGCCGGCCACCCATTCGATGCGGTTGGCCGTCAGGCCCTCGCGCAGCGCCTTGATGATCGGGATGCCCCCGGCCACCGCCGCTTCAAAGGCAACCATCACGCCCTGCTGGCTGGCGGCGGCAAAAATCTCGCTGCCATGCACCGCCAACAATGCCTTGTTGGCGGTGACCACGTGTTTGCCGGCGGCAATGGCCTCCAGCACCAGTTCGCGTGCCAGGCCCGTGCCGCCGATCAGCTCGACCACGATGGCGATGGCCGGGTCACGGATGATGTCGCGCGCATCGGCCACCACGGTGGCCTGGTCGCCGACCACGGCCCTGGCGGCGGCCAGGTCGCGTCGCGACACACTTTTCACGATGATGTCGCGCCCGGCACGGCGGGAGATTTCGGCCCGGTTGCGCTGCAGCACCTTGAACACGCCACTGCCAACGACGCCAAAGCCCAAAAGGCCCACTTGGATCGGTTGGTTTTCGACAGCACGCCGCTGCGCCACAGGGGCATCAACCGAAGCGCTTCGTGCATTCATGAGGTGTGGCGCTTTCGGTAGCCGTGCAGAAACTTCTCGATGCGGGTGATGGCCTCGGTCAGGTCATCGGCATTGGGCAGGAAGACGATGCGGAAGTGGTCGTGCGCCACCCAGTTGAATCCCGTGCCCTGCACGATCAGCACCTTCTGCTCGGCCAGCAGCTCGTAGGCAAACTGCTGGTCGTCGGCAATGGGGTAGACCTTGGGGTCCAGGCGCGGAAACATGTACAGCGCCGCCTTGGGCTTGACGACGCTGACACCGGGTATCTGCGAGAGCAGGCTGTAGGCCAGCTCTCGCTGCTTGCCCAGCCGACCCGTGGGCGCCACCAGGTCCTTGATGCTCTGGTAGCCGCCCAAAGCGGTCTGGATGGCCAGTTGCCCCGGCGTGTTGGAGCACAGGCGCAGGCTGGCCAGCATGTTCAGGCCTTCGATGTAGTCGCGGGCATGGCGCTTTTCGCCCGAGACGATCATCCAGCCGGCACGGTAGCCACAGCTGCGGTAGTTCTTGCTCAGACCGTTGAAGGTGATGAACAGCACGTCTTCGGCCAGACTGGCCATGCTGGTGTGCATGTGACCGTCGTACAGCGTCTTGTCGTAGATCTCGTCGGCAAACACCACCAGCTGGTGCTGACGCGCAAGCTCGATCATCTGCAGCAGCAGCGCATCGGGGTACAGCGCGCCCGTCGGGTTGTTGGGGTTGCAGACCATGATGCCGCGCGTGCGCTCGGTGATCTTGCTGCGCATGTCCTCGATGTCGGGCAGCCAGCCGGCGGCTTCGTCGCAGATGTAGTGCACCGGCTTGCCACCGCTGAGTCCCACCACCGCGGTGTAGAGCGGAAAGTCGGGCGCCGGGATCAGGATCTCGTCGCCGTCGTTGACCAGGGCGCTGATGGCCATCTGGATCAATTCAGACGCGCCATTGCCCAGGTAGACGTCGTCCACCGTCACGCCCTTGATGCCCTTTTCCTGCGTGTAATGCACCACCGCCTTGCGCGGGGCGAACAGGCCCTTGCTGTCCGTGTAGCCGGCGGCGTCGGGCAGGTTGCGGATCATGTCCTGCACGATTTCTTCCGGCGGCATGAGGCCGAACGCGGCCACGTTGCCGATGTTCAGCTGGATGATCTTGTGCCCCTCTTCCTGCATCTGGCGCGCCTTGTCCAGCACGGGGCCACGGATGTCGTAGGCCACATTGGCCAGCTTGTTGGATTTGACCAGCTGTCTCATGGGTAAATTTTCATGGTCGGTTGCGCAGCGGGACGCAGCGCAGACGCGACCTAGAATTATCCACCCATGAAGTTCCAACCCGACACGCTGGACGGCGTCAACGTCATCACCCGCCTGGAGCCCGGCCGCCTTTGGGTGGCCAGCACACCTTTCACGCACAGCGTGCTGGTGCCCTGGGTGGGCGCGGTGCTGGATTGGGCGGCTCTGTCCTTCGACGATCTGGCCCCAGTGCACTTTGAAAACATTGCCGCGCTGAAGCCCGAAGTCGTGATCTTTGGCAGCGGGCCGCGCATCCGCTTTGCTTCGCCAGGCCTGATGCGCAGCCTCATCGATCAGCGCATCGGGGTCGAAACCATGGACACCGGTGCAGCCTGCCGCACCTACAACGTGCTGGTCAGCGAAGGGCGTTCGGTGGTGGCTGCCCTGTTGCTTTAGGCGACCCGTACAGCGCAAGTTGTGGGCAGGGTCGCCAGACACAATATAATTCGCCATTGAGCCGGCAACGGCAGCCAGATGTCCGAGAAAAACTATCCATGACGCCTGTCATCAACAAAGCTCTCCCGGAATTTGACGCCCTGGCCACGGGTGGCGTGAAGTTCACGCCCCAGTCGCACCTGGGCCACGCCGTGGTCCTGTACTTCTACCCGAAGGACAACACACCCGGCTGCACGACCGAAGCCATGCAGTTTCGCGACCAGCACAAGGACTTCCTGAAGGCCGGCGCGGTGGTTTTTGGCGTGTCGCGCGACAACATGGCCAGCCACGAAAAGTTCAAGACCAATCTCGAACTGCCCTTCGAGCTGATTGCCGACACGGAAGAAAAGCTCTGCCACATGTTCGGCGTGGTCAAGAACAAGATCATGTACGGCAAGAAGGTCAAGGGCATCGAGCGCAGCACGTTTCTCATTGACGCCCAGGGCGTGATGCGCGCCGAATGGCGTGGCATCAAGGTTGCCGGGCACGTGGATGAAGTGCTCAAGGCAGTGAAGGCGTTGAAGAAGGCCGCTTGAGCAGCAGCAGCCCGCATCGACTGCGGCGGGGGCTGCCCCGCCAGACGGCGCCTATCCCATCCCACGAAGCCGCACACCCGCCTGTGCGGCTTTTTTCTTTCCTCACCAGACATTGACCCATGCCACTGCCCAAGCCGCCGTCCACGAAGGGTGACCTGCTGCAAAGCGCCGACTACGAGGCCCAGGCTGCGCCCCGGCCCGAAAAACGGTCGATCAAGACACGCAGCCCGGAGGTTCCGGCCCAAAGCGCGCTGGACCTGCACGACGGCACCGCGCCTGTGGTGGCACGTGCGCCGGCGCCCGTGAACCCGCGTGCACCCACGGCGCCCGCGGCAGCCACGGCAGCAGCACCTGCGGGCTACGCGCCCCTGTCACCCGCTCGCCATCAGCCAGACTCCAGGCCCGATGCACGGCCCGCGCCGCGCAAACCGCGCAGCAAAGGCCCGGCCAAGCTGTTCGTGCTGGACACCAACGTGCTGATGCACGACCCGATGAGCCTGTTCCGCTTCGAGGAACACGACGTCTTCCTGCCCATGATCACGCTCGAAGAGCTGGATGGGCACAAGAAGGGCATGAGCGAGGTGGCGCGCAGCGTGCGACAGGTGAGCCGCGAACTCGACGCGCTGGCTTCGTTGGCAGCCAAGGAAGACTCGGCGGATGGCAACTTCGCGCAGACCGGCATCGACCTGGCCAAGACCGGCCACCGCGAAGCCGGCGGCAAGCTGTTCTTCCAGACCACCTTCCTGGACTTCAAGCTGCCGCCCGGCCTGCCCCAGGGCAAGGCCGACAACCAGATCCTGGGCGTGGTGCAAAGCCTTCGCGAGCAGCAGCCCGGCCGTGAAGTGGTGCTGGTGTCCAAGGACATCAACATGCGCATCAAGGCGCGCGCCCTGGGCCTGCCCGCCGAGGACTACGCCAACGACAAGACGCTGGAAGACGGCGACCTGCTCTACACCGGCGTGCTGGCCCTGCCGGCCGACTTCTGGGACCGCCATGGCAAGACCATGGAAAGCTGGCAGCAGGGTGGCCACACCTACTACCGCATCAGCGGGCCTTTGGTGCCGGCACTGATGATCAACCAGTTTGTCTACCTGGAAGTGCCGGGCGCGGTGGCGCTGTACGCCCGTGTCACCGAGATCACCGGCAAGACCGCGGTGCTGAAGACGCTGCGCGACTACACCCACGGCAAAAACGCCGTCTGGGGCGTGACCGCGCGCAACCGCGAGCAGAACTTTGCGCTGAACCTGCTGATGGACCCGGACTGCGACTTCATCACGCTCACCGGCACGGCCGGCACCGGCAAGACGCTGATGACGCTGGCCGCCGCGCTGTCCCAGGTGCTGGACGAACGCCGCTACACCGAAATCATCGTCACCCGCGTCACGGTGCCGGTGGGCGACGACATCGGCTTCCTGCCCGGCAACGAAGAAGAGAAGATGGGCCCCTGGATGGGCGCGCTGGACGACAACCTGGAAGTGCTGGCACGCACCGACAGCAGCGCGGGTGAGTGGGGCCGTGCCGCCACCAACGACCTGGTGCGCAGCAAGATCAAGATCAAGAGCCTGAACTTCATGCGCGGGCGCACCTTCCTGAACAAGTTCGTGCTCATCGACGAAGCACAGAACCTGACGCCCAAGCAGATGAAGACGCTGATCACGCGCGCCGGGCCGGGCACCAAGATCGTCTGCCTGGGCAACCTGGCGCAGATCGACACGCCCTATCTCACCGAAGGCTCTTCAGGGCTGACCTACGCCGTGGACCGCTTCAAGGGCTGGCCACATGGCGGCCACGTGACGCTGGCCCGTGGCGAACGGTCACGGCTGGCGGACTACGCGTCGGACGTCCTCTGATTCCGCAACCGGGGGTGGCAGCGCCCCCCCCCCCGCCCCCTAACTCCCTGTCCTCAGAGCCCGGATACGTGACGGTGCCGTGACGCACCCCCCGCCACGATGCGGATGTCGGGTGTTTGATCCGTGCTGCGTGGACAGGTCCTCAGAGCCTGGATGTGTGCACCTGGCGCCTCATCCACAGCCTCAAGGACCGACACCATGAAACTCACGACCCTGGCTCTTGCAACGGCCCTTGCTGCGGCGCTGATTGCGCCCAATGCACAGGCAGCAGCGACGACGCTGAACTTCGACGGTGCCGTCGACAGCGACATCAGCAACGACTTCGCCGGCGTCACCTTTCGCCCTGCCGTGGCGTCTACCGGCCCGGTGCGCACCTGGGCCGTTCCCGGTGCCGACACCGGCAGCAATGTGATCGGCCTGGCAAGTACCTTTCTGCTGAGCCAGACCGACAGCGCGGCCATCGACATCATCTTCGACACCGCCGTCAGCTTCGTCAGCGTTCGCGCCTTGTTCATGGTCGGCGTCGAGCTGTACACACCCTTTGCCAGCGCACTGCCGTTCATGTCGGCCTACAACAGCGACGTTATCTCGGCCGCCAGCCGATTGGGCGGCGACACCTGGGATGTCGCGGGAGATGCCTGCCTTGTCAGCAGCACGCTTTGTGTCAGCCAGTGGGACACGCTGCAGTTTTCAAGCCTCGGCGACAACATCAAGGCCGTGCGCATCTCGGGGTTTGGTTATACCGGCACGCCGCGTCGGGCGATGTTCGACACGCTCAGCTACGAAGCCGGAACGGGTGGCGGCGGTGGCGGATCGGTGCCCGAGCCCGGTTCGGCTGCGCTGGCCGGTCTGGCGCTGGCGGGTTTGTGGGCCAGCCAGCGGCGGAAACAGCCGAAGAAGGCCTGACCGCCCGATCGCCTGGCGGCCGGACAGCCCGCCGCTCAGGCTTCGTGGACGCGCACAAAGCTTGCAAACCGCGGCACGCCAGCCGCCGTGTGGCCGCGGTAGGTGTAGGTGACCCATGCGCCGGGTGGCGGCGGTGCACTTCGCTCGGCATCACTGAAGCCGCTGCCGATGTCGAACACCACGCCCTGCACGCTGCGCACGCGCAAAGCACCCAGCCGGCCCAGATGTTTGCCTCGCCCTGGCAGGTGGGCCAGCACCAAGGCTTCGGCGTCGGCCCTTTCCTTGAGCTTGAGCAGCACAGCGCTGCGGCCCGCGACAAACGGCGCGTCTGCACGGTGCAGCATCAGGCCTTCGCCACCGGCGGCCAGCACCTGCTGCAGGCGCAAGGCCAAGGTGGCGCTGTCCGGCAGGCTGTGCTGCGGTGCGGCTTGGCAGGGGCCCGGCCCCTGGGCGCGCACGATCTGCACGATGCGCTCAGCGCGCTCGGCAAAGGTGCCCGGCGCATGCGGCAGTTCAAAGACCATGAAGCGGATATCACGCCACTCGGCGTCGCGCGGCTGCTGGCGCCGCACGGCACCCACCAAGGCTTCAAAGCGCCCGCGGGCCATCCACAGTTCGCCGTCCAGTGCCACGGGGGGCAAAGCCGCCAGGAACCAGCTGGGTGCGGCCACGGGCAACCCGCTGCGAAACCGCAGGCTTTGCCCGTTCCAGTAACCGCGCACACCGTCGTACTTTTCGCTCACCAGATAGTCGCTGGGGTCCAGGCCGTCAGGTGCGTCCTGCGCCAGCACCAGTGGCAGAGGCGGGGTGCGCGCCCAGGCCGGGCTGCACAAACCGGGCAGGCTGAGCAGCAGGTGACGTCGGGTGAAACTGGACATGGTGGGCTCCGTTGACAGGAGCCCTCAGTCTGTGCGGCCTGGCCCTTGGCAGCCATCACCCCAGCGGGCGCCAGGAGAGCGCCCCCGAAGGTGGGACTTCAGCCCCCCGGCGTGCAATCGCGTTCGGATCTTCGCCAGCCGCTCGGGTCCTGCCGGCCCCTCACTCACCGGCTCAGTCCCAGCGCCGCAGTGCCAGCACCGCGTTCAGCCCGCCGAAGGCAAAGCTGTTGGACAGCGCCGCGCGCACCGGCCGCCGCTGTGCGATGTTAGGCACCACGTTCAGGTCGCAGTCGGGGTCCGGGCCCAGGTAATTGATGGTGGGTGGCACCACCCCTTCGCGCAGCGCCCCGATGACGGCAACCAGTTCGATCGCGCCGCCGCCACCCAGGGCATGGCCGTGCATCGACTTGGTGGACGACACCGCCAGCGCGTCTGCATGGCGGCCGAACAGCGCGCGGATGGCACGTGTTTCGGTCGGGTCGTTGGCCTGGGTGCCGGTGCCGTGGGCGTTGATGTAGTCCACTTCTTCAGGCGCCAGGCCGCCCTGCACCAGCGCCGCACGCATGGCGCGCGCGGCTCCGCTGGCGTCGGGCATCACGATGTCGGCCGCGTCGGCCGACATGCCAGCACCCACGAACTCGGCCAGGATGTGCGCACCCCGAGCCTGGGCGTGTTCCAGTGTCTCGAGCACAAAAACTCCCGCACCTTCGCCCAGCACCAGGCCGCGTCGGCCCTTGCTGAAGGGCCTGCAGGTGTCGTCGGCCATCACGCGCATGGCCTCCCAGGCCTTCACGGTTCCCACAGTGATGCAGGCTTCCACGCCGCCGGCCAGGGCCACGTCGGCGGTGCCGGTCTGCAGCAGCATCAACGCCTGGCCCAAGGCGTGGTTGCTGGATGCGCAGGCGCTGGCGACCGCAAAGACGGGGCCTCGCAGGCCGAATTCCAGCGAGATCTGCGAGGCCGGCGCATTCGGCATCACGCGCACGATGGCCATGGGGTGCACACGCGGGTTGCCTTCGGCGTACAGCCGGCGGGCCATCTGGTCTTGTGTGCTGGCGCCGCCGATGCCGGTGCCGATGATGACGGCTGTGCGTTCGGCCCGGTCGGGCGGGAAGCCGATGCCAGCCTGCACCACCGCCTCGCGTGCGGCCACCAGCGCGTACTGCGACACCGGGTCCAGCAGCACCAGCCGTTTTTCGTCGAAATGCTCGCTGGAGACGAAGTCTCGCGCCTGGGCTGCGATGGTGGTGCGCAGCGTCGGGTCGTTCAAGCCCGTCAGCGGGCCGATGCCGGCGCGTCCTTCGCGCATGCCAGCCCAGGTGGCTGTGGCGCTGTTGCCCAGCGCGCTGACGCAGCCCAGGCCGGTGATGACGACGCGGCGCATCGCTGCAGACCCGGTGGCGTTCAGACGGCGGCGGCCTTGGCGGCAAGCAGCCGGTCGACGCCCTCGATGAGGTCGCGCACCGTGCCGGCGGAATACTGGTCTTCGCGCTCGGGCACCGAGATATCGAAACGGTCCTCGATCTCGAACAGCACCTGCACGGCGTCCAGCGAGTGCACGTCCAGGTCCTTGAGCGTGGAATCCAGAGTGATGCGGTCGCGCTGGACCGAACACGTCTTGGCGATGATGTCGAAGATGATCTGTTCTGTGCTGCTCATACGGGATGTCGCCAGGCCTGGCACCGCTGCGCGTGGCGGCGTCCAGGGTGCATAAGCAGACATTATCCCGCGCCAGGCAGGGCTTCAGACATCGACTCGACTAGGGGCGTGCACCAAGGCGCACCGCCTGTGCATTGCTACAACACCCGGTGCCTGACGGGTGAAAAATTACGGGTGCGCCACCGGGACCCAGGTCGCGCATCAGGCGACCGGTGTGACCGAATCCTTGACCTGCTGCAAGGCAGCGGGGTCCTCGATCGTTGTCAGGTCGCCCGGGTCGCGCCCCTCGCACACCGCCTGGATGGCACGGCGCAGCAATTTGCCCGAGCGTGTCTTCGGCAACGCGCCGACAAATCGCACGCGCGCCGGCCGGGCCACGGCGCCCAGTTGTTCGCCCACCACCTTCATGATCGCGCCTTCGAGCTTCATCGCGGCCTCGGGCGTGGCTGCCGCGTCGGCATCTTTCAACACCACGAAGGCCATCGCCACCTGGCCCTTCAAGGCATCGGCCACACCCACCACGGCCACTTCGGCCACGGCGGCGTGACTGGAGATGCTTTCTTCAATCTCGCGCGTGCCCAGGCGGTGGCCGGCAACGTTGATCACGTCGTCGGTGCGGCCCAGGATGAACAGGTAGCCCTCCTCGTCGCGGATGCCCCAGTCGAAGGTGCTGTAGACCAGCTTGCCCGGCACGCTTTGCCAGTAGGTCTTGACGAATCGGGCGTCGTCGCGCCACAAGGTCTGCATGCAACCCGGGGGCAGCGGACCTTCTATGGCCACCACGCCTTTCTGGTTGGCGCCTTTCAGCTCTTCACCGGTGTTTTCGTCCAGCAGCTTCACGTCGTAGCCGTAGACGGCCTTGCCCGGGCTGCCGAACTTGCTGGGGGCAGCCTCCACGCCATTGCAGATGGTCAGGATGGGCCAGCCGGTTTCGGTCTGCCAGTAGTTGTCGATGATGGGCCGGCCCAGGCTTTCGCTGATCCACCTGGCGGTGGGCTCGTCCAGGGGTTCGCCGGCCAGGAACAGCGCGCGCAGGCTGGACAGGTCGTGCTTTTTCAGCGCCGCCGGGTCCTGCTTCTTCAGTACACGGATGGCCGTCGGGGCGCTGAACATGACCGTGACCTTGTACTTTTCGACCAGGCTCCACCACACCGCAGCGTCAGGCCGCGTGGGCAGGCCTTCGTACATGATGGTGGCCATGCCGGCGATCAGCGGGCCGTAGATGATGTAGCTGTGGCCCACCACCCAGCCGATGTCGCTGGTGCTGAAGTAGGTTTCGCCGGGCTGGCCGCAGAAGATGTGCTTCATGCTGGCGGCCAGCGCCACCGCGTAGCCACCGGTGTCGCGCTGCACACCCTTGGGCTTGCCCGTGGTGCCGCTGGTGTACAGCGTGTAGCTGGGGTGCGTGGCGTCGACCCAAACGCAGGGCACCGCGGTGTCCATGTGCTTTTCGCGCCAGACCGCGTAGGCCTCGTCGCGACCTGCCATGGTGGTGAATGGGCTCAGGCCGCGGTCCACCATCAGCACCTTGGCGGGTTTGTGCGTGGCCAGCTTGATGGCCTCGTCCAGCAGCGGTTTGTAGGGCACGACCTTGCCACCGCGGCTGCCGGCGTCGGCGCTGATGATCAGCGCGGGCTCGGCGTCGTCGATGCGGCTGGCCAGACTGCCGCTGGCAAAACCGCCGAAGACCACCGAGTGCAAGGCGCCGATGCGCGCGCAGGCCAGCATGGCAAAGGCGGCCTCGGCAATCATGGGCATGTAGACCAGCACCCGGTCGCCCTTTTTCACGCCCAGACTCAACAGCGTGGCGGCCATGCGCTGCACCTCGGCATGCAGTTCGCGGAAGCTGTAGCAGCGTTCCTGGTTGGTTTCGGTGGAAACGAAAATCAGCGCGTTCTGGTCCGGCCGTGTGGCCAGGTGGCGGTCCACCGCGTTGTGGCACAGGTTGGTGGTGCCGCCGGAGAACCAGCGCGCGAAGGGCGGGTTGCTGTAGTCGCAAATCTGCGTCGGACGCGTCTGCCAGTCGATCAACTCGGCCTGCTCGGCCCAGAAGGCGTCACGGTCGTCGATGGACCGACGGTAGAAATCGGCATAGGTGCTCATGCGCTGGTCTCCTGAATTTTTGTGCTGCGGGCCTGCGCCGCGTTGGCAAATTGGGCGTTCAGGGACTGACTGAGCCCTGACGTTGAGCAGCAATCGCCAGCGTACAGCCTGTTGCCTTGCTTGCGCCGCCAGGGCCATCTGGCACCTTGACGCCCATCAAGCCGCTGGTATCCTGCGCCGCCGATGCCGATGCCGATGCCAGCCACGCTCCCGACCACAATGCGCCTGCTGGGCTTGGCGCTGTGCGCCTTGTTGATCGGCTTCACGGGTGCACTGCACGCCGAACCTTCTGAAGTGAAAGAGGCTCGCGCTGGGCAAGCCCCAGGTGACGCCGTGTGGCAGTTGCTGCACGACCGCGGCCTGTTGCCCACGGCGCAACAGGTGCAAGACAGTGCACTGGTGCAGCAGGTTCGGGACACCGCCTCGGATCTGGTCATGCAAGCCATGCACTTTCTGGGCGTGCCCTACCGGCGCGGCGGCAACACGGCAGAACAGGGCTTCGACTGCAGCGGCTTCACGCGCCACGTGTTCGAAAACAGCATCGGTCTGGTGTTGCCACGCCGCGCCGACCAGCAGGCCCGCACGGCGGGGCTGCAAAACGTGAAGCGCGACGAACTGCGCCCCGGCGACCTGGTGTTTTTCAACACCATGCGGCGCACCTTCTCGCACGTGGGCATCTACCTGGGCGAGGGCAGGTTCATCCATGCGCCGCGCACGGGCGGCGAAGTGCGGGTCGAGGACATGCGCCAGGCTTATTGGTCCAAGCGCTTCAACGGCGCTCGCCGCGCCGAATTGCCTGCGGCCGAAGCGGTGGCTCGCCTGCCCACCCCGCAGTAGGCCGCTTCAACCGCAGCTGCAAGGTGTGGCCAGAAGGGTCTTGGCCCTGACGGCACAATCCGGTCATGGGCGACACCCACATTCCGTTGGCCGACCTGCGCTATGCCGCAGCGCTGCCGCGCATCCCCGCCCTGCCCCAGCGCCCCAGCGGCTTGCTGGCCGACCGCCTGGGCCGGCCGCTGCGCGACCTGCGCATCTCGGTCACCGACCGCTGCAATTTCCGCTGCAGCTACTGCATGCCCAAGGAGACGTTCGACAAGGACTACAAGTTTCTGCCGCAGACCTCGCTGCTGTCGTTTGAAGAAATCACCCGCACCGCCAACCTGTTTGTTGCACACGGTGTGAACAAGCTGCGCCTGACCGGCGGCGAGCCGCTGCTGCGCAAGCACCTGGAGGTGCTGATCCAGCAACTGGCCCAGCTGCGCACACCCGACGGCCAGCCGCTGGACATCACCCTCACCACCAACGGCAGCCTGCTCGAACGCAAGGCGCAGGCGCTGCACGATGCAGGCCTGAAACGGGTGACCGTGAGCCTGGACGCTGTGGACGACACCATCTTCAGGCGCATGAACGATGTCGACTTTCCGGTGGCCGACGTGCTGCGGGGCATCGAAGCCGCGCAGCGTGCGGGGCTGGCGCCGATCAAGATCAACATGGTCGTCAAGCGCGGCACCAACGACCATCAAATCGTGCCGCTGGCCCGCCACGTGCGCGAACACTGCGGGCCCGGCGTGGTGCTGCGCTTCATCGAGTACATGGACGTCGGTTCCAGCAACGGCTGGTGCATGGACGAGGTGCTGCCATCGGCCGACGTGGTGCAGCAGTTGGCTGACGTCTTCCCGCTGCAGGCCCTGTCGCCCAGCGCAGCAGGCGAAACCGCGCAGCGTTGGGGTTATGTTGACGGTGGCGGCGAGATTGGTGTCATCAGCAGCGTCACGCAGGCCTTCTGCCACGATTGCAACCGCGCCCGGCTGTCCACCGAAGGCAAGCTCTTCCTGTGCCTGTTTGCCAGCCGCGGGCACGACCTGCGCGCGCTGCTGCGCGGCGGCTACAGCGACGAGCAGATCGCCGGCGCCATCGGTCTGATCTGGGGCGAGCGAGAAGACCGCTACTCCGAACTGCGCGGCGCCATGGCGGCCGAGCCGGGCAGCGGCGAACGCCGGGTGGAGATGCACTACATCGGCGGCTGAACAGTTCTGCAGCCACCCCCACCCGCGACAGAGGGCGTCTTCAGTCCGCGCCAGCCTCAGCCAATGCCGGCGTCTTGATCTCACCCGGAATGGCCTTGCGCGCGAACA
The DNA here is from genome assembly GCA_038204775.1 of Burkholderiales bacterium. GTDB lineage: Bacteria > Pseudomonadota > Gammaproteobacteria > Burkholderiales > Burkholderiaceae_C > Rubrivivax. The sequence goes on from JBBRCN010000023.1 coordinate 30,074, forward strand.
GCGTGTAGATGGCGGGCACGACGAAAATCGTCAGCAGCGTGCCCAGGCTCATGCCCCCCACGATGACCCAGCCGATCTGCTGGCGGCTCTCGGCCCCGGCGCCCGATGCCAGCGCCAGGGGCAATGCACCCAGCACCATGGCACCGGTGGTCATCAGAATGGGGCGCAGGCGCAGGGCCGAAGCTTCAACCACCGCTTCCATCACGTCCTTGCCTTGCTGCCGCAGCTGATTGGAAAACTCCACGATCAGGATGCCGTGTTTGGTGATCAGCCCCACCAGCGTGATGAGCCCGATCTGTGAAAACACATTGAGCGTGCCGCCCGTTAGGTGAAGAGCCCCCAGCGCGCCCACCATGCTCAGCGGCACGGCCAGCAAGATGACGAGCGGGTCGACGAAGCTCTCGAACTGCGCGGCGAGCACCAGGAAGATGAACAGCAGCGCCAACACAAACACCAGGGTCAGTGACCCAGCTGAAGCGCGGAACTCGCGGCTGATGCCATTCAGCTCAGACGAATAACCCTGAGGCAACACACGCACTGCGGTGTCGTCCATGAACTTCAGCGCCTCGCCCAGCGAATAGCCCGGCGCCAGGTTGGCCGACAGCGCCACCGCACGCCGCTGGTTGAAGTGGTTCAGTTCGCGCGGGCTCACCGATTCGCGCACCTTCACCAGCGATGACAGGGGCACCATGGTTTCGTTGCGCCCGCGCACGAAAATCTTCTCGATGTCATCTGGCGTGGCACGTCCGCTGGCGGTGGTCTGCACGAACACGTCGTACTGTTCGGCGTCGCGTTTGTAGCGCGTGACAACGCGCCCGCCGAGCATGGTTTCGACGGTGCGCGCCACGGTGTCGACACTGACACCCATGTCGGCGGCGCGCGCGCGGTCCACGTCGATGAAGATTTCGGGCTTGTTCAGCTGCAGGTCCATGTCGGGCTGCACGATGCCCGGGTTCTTCTGCATCTCGGCCAGCATCTCCTGTGCCACGCGCGACATGTTCTGGTAGGTGTCGCCGCTGACGATCACGTAGTCCAGCTGACGCGAGCGAAAGCTCTGCCCCAAGCTGGCCGGCGTGACCGGGAATACAGTGATGCCGGGCAGGCCCATCAACTGCGGCAGCAGCTTGCGCGCCAGTTCTTGCGTGGTGATGTCACGCTCGGTCCAGTCCACGGTGCGCAGCACGCCAAAAGCGGTGGACACCTGGCCGCCGCCCATGAACAGGAAGCGGCGATCGAACTCGGGGTACTGCGCCGTGATACGTTCCAGTTCGTCCAGGTAACGCGCCGTGTACTGCAGCGTGGCCCCATCGGGCGCACGAATGGGCATGGCAATGACGCCACGGTCCTCCATGGGCGCAAGCTCGCTCTTCGCCGTGCTGTACATCCAGGCGCTGCCGCCACCCGAGGCCAGCATGACCACCAACACCACCCAGCGGTGGGCCAGCGTCCAGCGCAAAGCGCGGGCATAGGAAGCGGCCATGCGCGCGAGCAGGCTCTCCATCGTGCGATCGAAAACGCCCGGCTTGGGGTTGTGACGCAGCAGCTTGCTGCACAACATGGGCGTCAGCGTCAGCGCCACGAAACCCGACACCAGCACCGCACCGGCCAGCGTGAGCGCAAATTCACCGAACAAACGGCCGGTGCGACCCGGCGTGAAGGCCAGCGGCGCAAACACAGCGGCCAGCGTCAGTGTCATGGCCACCACGGCGAAGCTGATTTCGCGCACGCCCTTGATCGAAGCCTGGAAAGGCGTGAGCCCCTCTTCGATGTGGCGGTAGATGTTCTCCAGCACCACGATGGCGTCGTCCACCACCAGCCCGATGGCCAGCACCAGGGCCAGCAGCGTGAGCGTGTTGACGGTGAAGCCGGCCAGGGCGATGAGCGCAAACGAGCCGATCAAGCTGACGGGAATGGTGACCAGCGGAATGACCGAAGCGCGCAGTGTGCGCAGAAAGACGAACACCACCAGCGCCACCAGCACCACGGCCTCGGCCACGGTGGTGTAGACGGCCTTGATCGAGCGGTCGATGAACACCGAGTTGTCGTTGGCCTGCACCACGGTCACGCTGGGCGGCAGGTCGCGCTGGATCTGCGGCATCAGCGCACGCACGCCGTCGGCCACCTCCAGTGGGTTGGCGGTGGCGTTGCGGATGACACCGGTGCTGATGCTGGGCACGCCGTTCAGGCGCACGCGGCTGCGTTCGCTGGCCGCCGCTTCTTCCACCCGGGCCACGTCGCGCAGGCGCACGGTGTAGCCGCCCACGGTCTTGAGCGCGATGTCGTTGAACTGCGCCACGGTGTTGAGGTCGGTGCGCGCGGTGACACTGAATTCGCGCTTTTCGCTTTCGATGCGGCCGGCCGGCACTTCCAGGTTCTGGCGCCGCATGGCGTCTTCGACGTCCTGCACCGTCAGCCGGTACGAAGCCAGCTTGTCGGGGTCCACCCACACCCGCATGGCGTAGCGGCGGTCACCGCCCACCTGCACGTCGGCCACGCCGGGCACGGTTTGCAGGCGCGGCTTGACCACCCGATTGATCAGGTCGGTCAGCTCCAGCGCGCTCATGGTCTCGCTGGTGTAGGCCAGCCAGATGGTGGGCGTGGCGTCGGCTTCGACCTTGGCGATGATGGACTCGTCGGCCGCATCGGGCAGCCGGCCGCGCACACGCGCCACGCGGTCCCGCACCTCGGCCGCAGCGGTGTCCGGGTCTTTGCTGAGCTTGAAGCGCACCGTGATCTGGCTCTGCTCGGTGCGCGACACGCTGGTCATGATGTCCACGCCGTCGATGCCGGCGATGGAGTCTTCCAGCGGCTTGGTGACCTGCGACTCGATGACCTCTGAAGAAGCACCCAGCAGCCGCGTGCTGACGTTGACCAGCGGCTCGTCGATTCGCGGGTACTCGCGCAAGCTCAGCTGCTGGAAGGACACCAGCCCGACCAGGATCAGCAGCAGCGACATCACGCAAGCCAGCACGGGTCTGCGGATCGAGGTTTCTGACAGTTGCATGGTGCGTTCCTGGGGACGGGCGGGTTCGGTCTCAGGGCTGGGTCTCAGGGCTGCGTCATGGCCGGCTTGCCGCCGCTGGCGGCGGGGCCTGCCGGGCGGGCGGCGCCAGCCGAGGCAGCACCGCCAGGCCCACCCGCCCCACGCGGCCCGCGCGCAGCAGCCGGCTTGTCCAGGTCCACCACACGCAAAGGCACGGCGTCGCCACGCAGCAGGCGCGAGTGGCCCGCAGTGACCACCGTGTCACCGGCCACCAGCCCTTCCAGGATCTCGACCTTGCCTGGCAGGCGGGTGCCGATCTTGGCCTCCAGCCGCTGGGATACCGGCTTGCCGTCGGGACCGTTCACGAGCTTGAAGATCAGCTGCCGGCCGCCTTGTGGCACCAACGCTTCTTCAGGCACGACGACGGCCCCTTCACGAACCGAGAACACCACACGCGGCCGCGCAAACATGCCGGGCTTGAGCAGCGTGCCGGGGTTTTCGACACGGGCCAGCACCCGCAAGGCTCGACCGTTGGTGTCCACCAGAGAGTCCACCGCCAGCACGCGGCCCTTGAACTTGCGGTCCGGCAGCGCGTCCAGCGTCAGGTCAACCACCTGGCCGGTGCGCAGGCGGTCGATGGTGCGCTCGGGCAGCGAAAACTGCACGGTCAACGAAGACAGGTCTTCGATGTTGACGATGTCGGCGCCGTCCTTGATGTAGTCGCCCACGTTGACCAGCTTCAGGCCGGCCGTGCCGTCGAAGGGCGCAAACACCTTCAGCCGCGCCAGCTGCGCACGCGCCAGGGCCACCTGGGCTTCGGCCACTTGCAGCGCGGCGCCGTTCTGGTCGACCGCGCTCTGGCTGACAAAACTCTGGGCCAGCAGCTCGCGGCTGCGCTCCAGGTTCGTGCGGGCGATGCTGGCCTGGGCGTCGGCCTGTTGCAGCTGGGCGCGCTGCAGCGTGTCGTCCATCTGCACCAGCAACTGGCCGCGGCGCACACGCTGGCCGTCGGTGAAACCCAGAGACGCCACCCGGCCGCTGACCTCGGGCCGCAACATGACGCCCTGGCTGGACCGCAGCGAGCCCACGGCGCTGACCTCATCGGTGAGCGTCAGCAATTCGACCTTGGCCACCTCGACCGCGACAGGGCCACCGGGGCCACCCCCGCCCGGTCCGCCCGCGCTGCGCGCACCAGCAGCGGGCGGGCCACCTTGCGGCGCCAGCGCAACAGCGGCACCCGAGGATGGCGTCTTGCCGTTTTGCCACCACCAGGCAGCGCCAGCAGCAAGGGCGATGCCAACGATGGCCACGACGGTATGGATCTTCTTCAAGGGCTGTTCTCACGCATCCGAGCCAACCGGCTAATGTAACGATTGGTCTTGCGCCGTGCCGGCCTGGGGTCTGTCAGGCCAAGGAGTCCACACCCTTGTTGGCCAGGCGATCGGCCCTTTCGTTGCCCGGGTCACCGGCGTGGCCCTTGACCCAGCGCCAGGTCACGCGGTGGCCCGTGTTCAGCACATCCAGCCGCTGCCAGAGGTCGACGTTTTTCACCGGCTTGTTGTCAGCCGTCTTCCAGCCGCGCGTTTTCCAGCCGTGGATCCAGGTCGTGATGCCGTCTTTCACGTACGCGCTGTCGGTGTAGATGGTGACGGCGCAGCGTCGTTTCAGCAACGCCAGCGCTTCGATCACCGCCGTCAGCTCCATGCGGTTGTTCGTGGTGAGCGGCTCGCCGCCGAACAGCTCGCGCTCGGCGCCGCCACTTGTCAGCCACGCGCCCCAGCCACCTGGGCCTGGGTTGCCGCGGCAGGCCCCGTCGGCGTAGACCACCACCTGCGTTGCTGGTGCATCGGTCTTCTTCTGCTCGCTCATCGTCCCGTCCGTCATCAACATTCCATGTCCGCCTGCTCACGCTGCCGGTTGGCCAGCACGGCCGGCGCACCGCGCACCTTGCGCCTGTCCTTGCGCACCAGCCCAACCAGGCGCATGCCCCGCACACGCTTGACGGCGACGACAAAGTAGACCGAGCCCAGCACCGGCCACCAGCGGTCACCGATGCGATCCATCCATTCGAAGCGTTGCAGCCAGGCCTCGGACTTCAGCGGCGGTCGCCAGCAGCCGAAGCGGCCGGACTCGACTTCAAAACTCAGCAGCCGCAGCCAGTCGCGCAGACGCCAGTAGCCGATGAAGTCTCCCGCACTGGGCAGGTACAGGTCCTGGTCACGGCCCAGGCCCATGCCGCGCTTCATATGCCCTGCGCGCTGGCGCAGGCCCCACAAGCTGGCCGGGTTGAAGCCGGCGATGACCACGCGACCCTCAGGCACCAGCACCCGTTCAACTTCGCGCAGCGTCTGGTGCGGGTCGCGTGCCAGTTCCAGCGCGTGCGGCAGCACGACAAGGTCGATGCTGGCATTGGGAAAGGGCAGCGCGTCAAATTCACAATGCAGGCTCAGCGGTTCGACGCCAGACTGGGTGGTGATCTGACAGTCCAGCCGCGGTGGCAGCGCCAGCGACTCGGGCGTGTACAACGTGTCGCTGGCCACCCAGCGGTGTGGCATGCGGTTGGCACGCAGGGCTTGCACTTCGGGCAGGCCCAGCTGCAGGGCATGGAAGCCGAAGGCGTCGGTGACCGCTTGATCCAGGCGCCTCTGTTCCCAGGCCAGCAGGTAACGGCCCGGCGGTGTCTGCAGCCAGGACCCCAACTCTATAATCGACTGCTCTCGCGTCATGAATCTCTTAGCGCTGCCCGCCTTCGCCGACAACTACATCTGGATGTTGCATGACGGCGCGCGCGCCGTGGTGGTGGATCCGGGTGACGCTGCGCCGGTGATGCAGGCACTGGACCGGCTGAATCTGCAGCTGGCCGGCATTCTAGTGACCCACCACCATGCCGATCACACCGGCGGTGTCGACGCCCTGCGCGGCCGCCTGAACGGCCCGGTGTACGGACCGGCTCGAGAGCGCATCCCCAAGCCGTACACCCCGCTGAATGAAGGTGACACGCTGCAGGTGCTGGGCCTGGACTTCACGGTCATCGATGTGCCTGGCCACACCGCCGGCCACATCGCTTATGCCCAACGAGGCACGACACGAGCGCCAGCGCAAGAGGCACTGCTGTTCTGCGGCGACACGCTGTTTTCAGCCGGCTGCGGGCGTTTGTTTGAAGGCACACCAGCGCAGATGCACGATTCGCTGTCCAAGCTGAGCGCCCTGCCCGCCGACACCCGCGTGTGCTGCACACACGAGTACACCCTGTCGAACCTGCGATTTGCGGTCGCGGTCGAGCCCGACAACCTGGTGCTGGCCCGTCATCGCCAGCATTGCGAGGCCTTGCGCGCGCAAGGCCTTCCGACATTGCCGTCCAGCATCGCGCTGGAGTGCATGATCAACCCCTTCTTGCGCTGCACCGAACCCGCCGTCGTGGCGGCTGCACAGTCGCAGGGCGCGACGGGCACTTCGCCCGTGGCCGTGCTCGCCGCGCTGCGCGAATGGAAGAACCGCTACTGATGCAGCCAGTGCTTGAGCCCCAGCCCTCCAGACTCCGTTCCCCTGCCCGATGGGCCTGGGCCCTGTGCGTGCTGATGGCCGCCGGTTGTGCCACCGTGACCGAGTCGCCGTCCGGCGACAGCACCCCGGCTCCTGCGCTGGAGATGCCACAACCGGTCGTGCCTGAACCCATGCCGGCGCCGCCGGTCCAGGCGCAGCCCCCCGCCCCTCCTTTGCCGGCGTTGCCGCCCTTGCCCATGGGCCGCTGGGACCCCGAACCCGCCGACGCGCGCAGCAGCCTGTGGGACCGCCTTCGCAAAAACTGGTCCATGCCCAATCTCGAAGGCGAGCGGGTGCTCAAGTGGGAGCAGTACTACGCCCGCCAGCCCGACTACGTGCAGCGCATGGTGGCGCGCGGCGGTCGCTACCTGTTCCACATCGTCGAAGAGGTCGAGCGGCGCCAGATGCCGGCCGAACTGGCACTGCTGCCCTTCATCGAGAGTGCCTTCAACCCACAAGCCCAGTCACACGCCCGGGCATCGGGCATGTGGCAGTTCATGCCGGCCACGGGCAAGGATTTCGAGTTGCGCCAGAACATCTTCCGCGACGACAGGCGCGACGTGCTGGCCTCGACCCGCGCGGCGCTGGACTACCTGCAGCGCCTGCACGGCATGTTCGACGACTGGCACCTGGCGCTGGCCGCCTACAACTGGGGCCAGGGCAATGTGCAGCGGGCCATAACGCGCAACAAACGCGCCGGCAAACCCACCGACTACGCCAGCCTGACGATGCCCAACGAAACCCGCGACTACGTGCCCAAGCTGCAGGCCATGAAGCACATCGTCGACGCGCCCGAACGCCTGGGCCTGGTGCTGTCACCGCTGGAAAACCACCCGTACTTCATGAGCGTGCCGATCGAACGCGACATCGACGTGGCACTGGCCGCGAAGCTGTCAGGCTTGTCGTTGGATGACTTCCAGGCGCTGAACCCGCAGATGAACAAGCCGGTGATCCTGGCCGCTGGTGTGCCGCACGTGCTGCTGCCCTACGACAACGCCAACCAGTTTGTGCGCGAGCTGGCGCTGCGCACGGGCCAGCTGGCCAGCTGGACGGCCTGGGTGGCGCCACGCACGCTCAAGCCGGCCGATGCGGCCAAGCTGGTGGGCATGCCCGAAGCGCAGCTGCGCGAGGTCAACCGCATCCCCGCGCGCATGCTGGTGAAGGCCGGGTCCACGCTGCTGGTGCCACGCAGCGCGCTGACCCATGACGACGTGACCAGCCATGTGGCCGACAACGCCACGATGGCCCTCACGCCCGAGGGCCGCGCCCTGCGCAAGGTCACCTTCAAGGCCGGAAAAAAGGGCGACACCGTGGCTGCCGTGGCGCGGCGCTACCGCGTGTCGGCGGCCCATGTGGCGCAGTGGAACGGCGTGGCACCGGGGGCCCGGTTCAGGGCGGGTGAGGCGGTGGTGGTCATGCTGGCACCCGCGCCATCCAGACGAGCGGCACAGAGCTCGGTGCGTCGAAAAGCCGCGGCGCGGCCGCCGGTCGTACGGCCGACCGCACAGGCAGGCAAAGGCAAGTCAACGAAAAAGACCGCCGCCCAGCCGGCCGCTGCCCGCCCCCACGTTGCTCAGGCCGCCCCCAGGTAGTCGCGCTTGCCCAGGTCCACACCGCCATGGCGCAAAAGCGCATAAGTGGTGGTCGCGTGGAAGAAGAAATTGGGCAGCACGTAGTGCTTCAGGTAGGCCTCGCCCGTGTAGCGCAAGGGGTCGCCCTGGCGCGTGGGCAGCAGGATTTCCTTTTCTTCAGTGCCATCGATTTGCACAGCACTGAAGGACTGCACATAGGCGATGGTCTTGTGAACGCGTGCGCGCAGCTCTTCCAGGCTGGCTTCGGTATCGTCCCACTTCGGAATGTCCTGGCCCGACAGGCGGGCCATGCAGCCCTTGACACCGTCGGTGGTGATCTGGATCTGGCGCGTGAAGGGCAGCATGTCCGGCGCCAGGCGAAGGCCCAGGAAGTTGTTGGCGTCGAACTTGCGGGCTTCGGCATGGGCCTGGGCCTTGTCCAGCCAGACCAGCATGCTGGTGAGGGTGCGCACGAAGATCGGCGCGCTGGCCGAATGCATGGTGATGCTCATGGTCTTGTCTCCTGAAAGATTTGCGGCCCGCGGATGCTAGCGTCAGCCGGCCCACCCCGCAGGAACAGGCAGAATCGGCAGCATCAGGCCCCATGAACATCATCATCCTCGACGACTACCAGGACGCCGTGCGCAAGCTGCATTGCGCGCAGCTGCTGGAGCCCTACCACGCCAAGGTCTTCACCAACACGGTCAAGGGCATCGGTCAGCTGTCGGTGCGACTGCGCGATGCCGAAGTGCTGGTGCTGATCCGCGAACGCACGCAATTTCCACGCGCGCTGCTGGAAAAGCTGCCCAAACTGAAGCTCATCTCGCAGACCGGGCGCGTGGGTTCGCACGTCGATGTCGAAGCGGCCACGCGCCTGGGCATTGCGGTGGCCGAAGGTGTCGGTTCGCCAGTGGCGCCGGCCGAACTGACCTGGGCCCTGATCATGGCTTCGATGCGCCGGCTGCCGCAGTACATCGGCAACCTCAAACACGGCGCCTGGCAACAAAGCGGCCTGAAGGCCGCGTCGATGCCACCCAACTTCGGGGTTGGCCTGGTGCTCAAGGGCAAGACGCTGGGCATCTGGGGTTACGGCAAGATCGGCCGCCTGGTGGCCGGCTACGGCCGTGCCTTCGGCATGCAGGTGCAGGTGTGGGGCAGCGAGTTGTCGCGCGAACGTGCCGTGGCCGATGGCTGCATCGCCGCACCCACTTGCGAGAACTTCTTCGAGACCAGCGACGTGCTGTCGCTGCACCTGCGCCTGACCGATCAGTCGCGTGGCATCGTGCGGCTGGACGCGTTGTCGCGCATGAAGCCCACGGCACTGCTGGTCAACACCTCGCGCGCTGAACTGCTGGAAGACAACGCCCTGGTGGCCGCACTCAACCGTGGCCGCCCCGGCATGGCCGCGGTGGACGTATTCGAGAGCGAACCGATCCTGCAGGGCCACCCGTTGCTGCGCTTGGAAAACGCCGTCTGCACGCCGCACATCGGCTATGTGGAACAGGACAGCTACGAACTCTACTTTGGCGCTGCATTCGACAACGTCATTAACTTCATCCACAACACACCCACCAACCTGGTCAACCCGCAAGCGCTGAAGGTGCTGCGCTGAACCGTGGCTCAGGCGGCACTTTGCACGGAGTCGTTTGTCGGCCAGCGCGCCGGGCTTTTCGCCGGCACCGCTGGCGCTCTACACCTCGGCCATCTACCCGGGCCAGGCGTTGTTTGCAGCCACTGGCGGCGCCATGCTCGCGGCTTCGGGCTTTAGTCAACTGCACTGGCCGGCGCTGGCCTTCATGGGCCTGGCGCTGAGCCTGCGGCTGGGCCAGCGCATGAAAGGCCAGAAGCTGCATGCCTGACTTCGCTGCCCCATCGGCACAAGCATCGACCGCGCGGCCGGCCCGGGTGGCCGACCTGTTCTGGGCCTTCAATCGGCTGGCCTTGCAGGGTTTTGGCGGTGTGCTGCCGGTGGCGCAGCGTGAACTGGTGGAGCGCCTGCACTGGTTGACCCGCGAGCAGTTTCTGGAACTGCTGTCCTTGTCGCAGGTTCTGCCGGGGCCCAACATCATCAACCTGGGGCTGATCCTGGGCGACCGCTTTCTTGGTTGGCGGGGTGGCGTGGCCGCAGTGGCTGGCCTGATGTTGGCCCCGACGGCCTTGGTGCTGGCGCTGGCCGTTGCTGCCACCCAGTTCAGCGGCGTGCCGCAGGTCAGCGGCGCCTTGCGTGGCATGGGCATCGTGGCCGCCGGGCTGATCCTGAGCACGGCCTTGAAGCTGGCGCCTGGGCTGCAGCACAACATCGTGGGCAGGCCTGCCGCTGCGGCCCTGGTGACACTCACCGTGCTGGCCATCGGCGGCTTGCGCTGGCCGCTGGCGGCCGTGGTGCTGGGCCTGGGTGCTGTTGCCGTCGCCTGGGCCTGGCGGCGCAGCGCAACATGATGGGCTGGTCCGCCATCGTGTGGGGGCCGCTGGGCATCGGGCTGTCCGAGTGGACCCAGCTGTTTTTGCACTTCACGACGCTGTCGCTGCTGGCCGTGGGTGGCGCCATCGCCACCGTGCCCGACATGCAACGCTTTGTCGTTGAAGACAAGGGCTGGCTCAGCGATGCCCAGTTCAGCAACTGCATCGCGCTGGGCCAGGCCGCTCCCGGGCCCAACGTGCTGTTTGTCGCCGTCATCGGTTTCAGCGTGGGCGGCCTTGCTGGGGTGCTGGCCACGCTGAGCGGCACCTTGTTGCCGTCCACCACGCTGGCCCTGGCGGCATCACGTTGGGGCAACCGCAACCAGCTCTCGCGCGGCCTGCGTGCTTTCACCTCGGGCCTGGCGCCGCTGACAATCGGCTTGTTGCTGGCCACAGGCTGGATCCTGCTGCAGCCCGTGGGCTGGCATTGGCAACCCGCCTTGCTGGTGGCCGGCACGCTGCTGCTGATGATGCGCACACGGCTCAGCCCCCTGTGGGCCATTGCGGCCGGTGCGCTGGCCGGGGCCATGGGGTGGGTGTGATGTGTTGTGGGTGTGATGTGGTGGGTGTGATGGCGCTGCCTGCATCCGGCAGCGCCGACCTTGCGTAGCCCGAGCATGACTTCTGCCCGTTCACCCACACGCCGCCCAGCACGCCTGTTGGTGCAAGCCGCATCGACGCTGCTTCTCGTCTACCTGGGCCTCTTGGCGCTGCTTTGGTGGAAGCAGGAGACCCTGCTCTTTCTGCCGCAGACCCTGCCGGCAGAACACCGCTTCGATCGTGGCGTCGACGTGCACGAAACCTGGGTCGACGTGCCCGGCGCACGCCTGAACGCGCTGCACCTGCGCCTGCCCCAGCCTGCCGGCGTCGTGTTCTTCCTGCACGGCAACGGTGGCAGTCTGGACAACTGGTTCGTCAACCTCGACATCTACCGCCGCGCGAACTTCGATCTGTTCATGATCGACTACCGCGGCTACGGCAAGAGCACCGGCCAGATCGACAGCGAAGCGCAATTGCATGCCGACGTGCGCGCCGCATGGCGCAGCATCTCGGCGCAGTATGCTGGCCGGCCACGTGTGTTCTTCGGCCGATCGCTGGGCACCGGTCTGGCGGCGGCGCTGGCAGCCGAGGTGCAGCCCGAGCTGACGCTGCTGGTCTCGCCCTACTTCAGCATGCAGGCCCTGGCCGCCGAGCACTACCCGTGGGTGCCCGGTGCGTTGCTGCGCTACCCGCTGCGCAGCGACCTGCTGCTGCCGCAACTGCGCGGCCCGGTGGTGCTGGTTCATGGCGCACGCGACAGGCTGATCGACCCCTCGCACAGCCGGCGCCTGCTGGCTGTGCGTCCCCAGTCGCGCCACGTGGTGGTGGCCGACGCCGGGCACAACGACCTGCAGCGTTTTGCGGCCTATTCGGACGCGCTGGCGGCGGCTTTGGCGGCTTTGAAGCCGCCCTGAGCCTGCCGGCCACTGTCAGCCGCGCCGCTGGCGCAAGGCCTCAAACAGGCACACGCCAGCGGCCACGCTGACATTCAGACTTTCCACCGCGCCTTGCATGGGGATGCGCACCAGCTCGTCGCAGGTCTTTTGCGTCAACTGGCGCATGCCCGTGCCTTCGGCGCCCAGCACCAGGGCCACAGGGCCGCTCAGGTCGACGTCGTAGATCGTCTTCTCGGCGTCTTCGCTGGTGCCGATGACGCGGATGTCGCGGTCTTTCAGCTCGCCCAGCGTGCGCGCCAGGTTGGTCACCATCAGGTACGGCACGGTCTCGGCGGCGCCGCTGGCCACTTTGGCCACCGTGGCGTTCAGGCCCACGGCGTGGTCCTTGGGGGCGACGACGGCGTGCACGCCGGCGCCATCGGCCACACGCAGGCAGGCGCCCAGGTTGTGCGGGTCGGTCACGCCGTCCAGCACCAGCACCAGCGGCGGGCCTTGCACGTCGTCCAGCACCTCGTCCAGCGAATGGCGGAGCGCCAGCGGCGACACCCGCGCCACCACGCCCTGGTGGCGGGTGTTGCCGGCCAGCTGGGCCAGGCGGTCGGCGTCGCTGTCCACCACCTTGACGCCGGCATCTTGTGCACGCTGCACAAATTGCCGCATGCGGGCGTCGCGCCGCGTCGTGTCGACGTGGATCTCGGAGATGGACGCGGCTGCAGTCTTCAGCCGCACGGTGACGGCATGGAAGCCGAACAGGACTTTGGTGCTCATCGTCCGATCGTAGCCCGGCCCCAGCGCCGGCTTACCACCAGCCCAGCGCGCGACCGGCCAGGATGGCGCCAATGAAAACCGGCTGGTGCAGCATGTAGAAGCTCAGGCTCCAGCGGCCCAGAAGCGCCAGCGGTTGCAGTGCCGACGGCACGGTGTCGGCCAAAATTTCTGGCCGGTTCTTGAGCAACCACTGCCCTGCGGCCAGACCCCACAACATCACACCCAGCCAGGGCAACAGCGGCACATAGTCTTCGGTCAACGGCTTGTGCGTGACCAGGCCGATCCAGCTGAGCCAGGACGCGTCGAAAAAGGGGCTTTGCACCAGCCGCGGCAAGAGCAGCGCCACAGCGCCCAGCAGCCAAAGCCATCTGCCCAGCGGCGCAGCCAGGCGGCACACGATCAACATCACCGCAATGCCATGCAGCACGCCGAAGAAGATCCAGCTGCGCGGAAACATGATGGCCGAACCCACGCTGACCAGCACGGCGCACAGGGCCACCTGGCCCCAACGCTTCCAGAAGCGCGCCCAGCCCTGTCCGGCCTGCAGCGCCACTGCCTGACCCAGCCCGGCGCTGAACAAGAAGAGGCTCACGATGCACACCCTCTGCGTCGTCCACAGCGGGTCGCGGTGGAAGCTGTGGCGCGGATCAAAGAAGCCGTAGTGATTCAGATCGAAGGCCAGGTGGAAAGCCGCCATCCAGACCATGGCCAGGGCGCGCAACACATCCAGGCGGTCGAATCGTTGCGCCTTCACTCGGTCTTCTCGTAGACGTCGGTGAAACGCTGGCCGTCCCAGGCATACAGCAGGTAGGCCGCGTGCAGACAGACGCTGGCGCCTCGCGGTTTGAACAGGCCCACGCACTGGCCGCCGGCGTGCCGCACGCTACGGTAGACCACCCCGGCCGAGCCCGCCTGTTGAAGCCGAGCACCCAGTGCCTGTGAGGTGCCATAACTGTCGGGGTCGTAGACTGCTGCTTCCACGCTGCCTTCGCGCCTCAGGTCATGCAGGCGCGCATCGATGGCCACGGCATAAAGGCGCATCGGCAGGTGCAGCGGCCCTTGGCGCGTGTCGGCCAGGAATCGGCCGTGGTGGTGCCGTGTTTCGGCCATCGCGGTGGCGCGATCCTTCGCGGCATAGAAGACGCCAAAGTGGCCCGCCGAGAAGCGGCTGCCCAGCACGTTGACATGCGTGAAGGCGGCCATGATGGGACCGCTGCCGGGACCGTACAGGCGCTGCTCGCGTGGCACCCGTTCGATCTGGCCCAGGTCGTTGCGCGCACGTTCGTTGCTCATGGCCTCCAGCGCATAGAGCGCGTCGAAGTCTTCGGCAGCGGCGACACGGTCGAACAGGTTGACGGCCGGGTATCGCGTGGGCACGATTCGGCAAGCTTGCTGCCAGCGCACGCGTCGCTGGATCAGCTCGCCGGTCGGCTCATCGGTCAGCTCATCTGTCAGCTCATCAGACGGTGCAGCCGGCGGCGCAGCCTGGGCAAGCGCCGCCTGGGCAGCGGTCAGGACCAGCCCCCGCCGCGCACGCCGTCCAGGTAGCGCCGCACCAGGTTGAGGTCGCTCACATTGCCGGCCAGCATGCGCGCCAGCGCCGTACCGCCGCCAAAAGGCGCGGCGCCGTTGGGCTGGCGCACCCAGGCGTCGGCGACTGCTGAATCAGGCAGCAGGATCTGCAGGCTCTTGTAGATGCCCAGGATGTTGGACAGGCGCTCCAGGGTGTCACGCGACAGCGTGGCCTTTTCGGGCTGCTTGCGCCAGGCGAAGAAGGTCGATCGTGGCGGTTGGCCCAACAAGGCCAACTGTTCGTCCACGTTCAACGCCCAGGCCTGCGCTATGCGGGCAAAGGCCCGCAGACCTGCCGCCGCCATCCGTTCCGGTGACACCGGCGGCGCAAGTTCAGGGCTGAGGACAGCGTTCATCGAAGAATCCAGTTTTGGACTGATGTTCGATCATAGTCCAGCAAAGAACTCTCCGCCAGTGGACAGCCATCCCGTGCACCCGGCCATTGGCCGAGCGCTGGAGACGTCAGCGCCTGGGCGGCCCGCCGCGCGAGGCCGCTGGTCGGCCACCTGGCCGGCCCCCGCCACCGCCGCCACCACCACCACCACCACCACCACCGCCACCCGGCCGACCACCGCCCGAAGGCCGCCCCGATCCGGCACGGCCACCGCCACCACCGCCGCCCGAACGGCCACCGCCGCCCCCATGGCGCTGCGTGCCACCCACGCCGATGGTCATGCGACCCAGCACGATGGGCTCGGCCTTCTCGCCCGTTGGCGGCTCGAAGCCCGCCACCGCTTCACGCGGGATGCTGCGCTTGATGAGGCGTTCGATGTCCTTCACGAACACCTCTTCGTCCAGGCACACCAGCGAGATGGCCTCGCCGGTGGCGCCGGCGCGGCCGGTGCGGCCGATGCGGTGCACGTAGTCTTCGGGCACGTTGGGCATCTCGAAATTCACCACGTGCGGCAGCTGGTCGATGTCGATGCCACGCGCGGCGATGTCGGTGGCCACCAGCACCTGCAGGTCGTTGGTCTTGAAGTCGGCCAGCGCCTTGGTGCGCGCCGTCTGGCTCTTGTTGCCGTGAATGGCCATGGCGCTGATGCCCTGGTCGTTCAAGTACTCGGTCAGGCGGTTGGCGCCGTGTTTCATGCGCGTGAAAACCAGCACCTGGTGCCAGTCACCGCTCTTGATCAGGTGCGCCAGCAGGTCCTTCTTGCGTTCGCGGCCCACCGGGTGCACCTTTTGGGCGATGGTCTCGGCCGTCTGGTTGCGGCGCGCCACTTCGATCAACACCGGCTCGTTCAGCAGCTTGTCGGCCAGCGCCTTGATGTCGTCACTGAAGGTGGCCGAGAACAGCAGGCTTTGCTTCTTTGCTGGCAGCGCGGCCAGCACCTTCTTGATGTCGTGGATGAAGCCCATGTCCAGCATGCGGTCGGCTTCGTCGAGCACGAAGATCTCGACATGGCTCAGGTCCAGGTGGCGTTGCTGGTGGTGGTCCAGCAGGCGGCCGGGGGTGGCCACCAGGATGTCCACACCGCGGCGCAGCTTGTCCACCTGCGGCTGCATGCCCACGCCGCCGAACATCACCATGCTCGTCAGCGGCAGGTACTTGCCGTAGGTGCGAACGCTTTCTTCGACCTGGGCGGCCAGCTCACGCGTGGGGGTGAGGATCAGCGCACGAATCGCGATGCGGCCTTTCGCGTCTTTCTTTTGCGGCTGAGCAGCCAGACGGTGCAGCATCGGCAGCGTGAAGCCTGCGGTCTTGCCGGTGCCTGTTTGCGCGCCGCCCATCAGGTCGCCGCCCTTCAAGACGACCGGGATGGCTTGCGCCTGGATAGGGGTGGGGGTGTCGTAGCCCTGTTCGCTGACGGCGCGCAGAAGCGGCTCGGCCAGGCCGAGATCGGTAAATAACATGTGTTGGCTTTGGGGCCCTGAACGCAAAGCGTTGTGCGGGCCATGGTTCGCAGCCTGCTGTCACCTGTGGCGCATGCCATGGGCATTTGCACGGGTGCACCAGTCGGGTAGGCGCGAGAGGCTTTGAGGTGTCGGAATCGACCGCGCCATGATGACTGGAAGCCACAGCGCTGGACTAGATTCTAAGTCACGGGCATGGCCTGACGCGCATTCAACCGCAGCCAACCCCTGGCAATTCGATAGATCGCCCACACCCCGAGCATGAACATGCCCAAAGCCCAGGTGCCCAGGCCAATCAGGATCAAGGTCAGCGGAAGCGACACCAGGCCCACCAGCACGGCCCACGCCAGCGCGAACCAGAAGGTGCGGATCTGCCAGGTGAAGTGGCTTTCCAGCCAGGTGCCCTGCACTTCACCGCGCTTCACGTAGTTGATGATCACAGCGATGATCGACGGCCAGCCGAACAGGAACGAACCCAGCACGGTGGCCGCCCCGAAGGCCCCCAGGGCCAAGCCCAGCGCATGCAGCGCATAGACGATGTGGGTGATGCGGACCAGTGAATCGCTGGCTTGCAAGCTGGCAGGGGTGGTGTTCATGCAGGGCTCCTTGTCAACCTGAGGTCTTGAAGACAGTGATTATCCCCACCCCCTGACCATGATCTGGCTGGCGCGACAGCCTGCTGCCGGGTACGACAGACCGGCGCTGGCGCGTGTGAAGTGCACTCCACGGCCCGCATGGATAATTAGCGGTTTACCTGCCTGCCAACACGAGAAGCCCATGGCCCAGTATGTTTTCACCATGAACCGCGTCGGCAAGATCGTGCCACCGAAGCGGCAGATCCTGAAGGGCGTCAGCCTGTCCTTCTTCCCGGGCGCCAAGATCGGCGTGCTGGGGGTCAACGGCAGCGGCAAGAGCACCCTGTTGAAGATCATGGCCGGGGTCGACAAGGAATTCGAAGGCGAAGCCGTCCCGATGCCGGGGCTGAACATTGGCTACCTGCCGCAAGAGCCGCAGATGGACCCCGAGCAGACGGTGCGCGAATCGGTCGAGCAAGGCATTGGCGGCGTCCTTGCGGCCAAGAAGCGCCTGGACGAGGTCTATGCCGAATACGCCGCCGAAGATGCCGACTTCGACAAGCTGGCCGCCGAACAGGCCGATCTCGAAGCCGTCATTGCCGCAGCCGGCAGCGAAAACACCGACCTGCAGCTGGAAATGGCCGCCGACGCCCTGCGCCTGCCGCCCTGGGACGCCAAGATCGGCGTGCTCTCAGGCGGTGAAAGGCGCCGAGTCGCGTTGTGCCGGTTGCTGTTGAGCAAGCCCGACATGCTGCTGCTCGACGAGCCCACCAACCACCTGGACGCCGAAAGCGTGGAATGGCTCGAGCTGTTTTTGAAACGTTTCTCGGGCACCGTCGTGGCCATCACCCACGACCGCTACTTCCTGGACAACGCGGCCGAATGGATTCTTGAACTCGACCGCGGCCAGGGCATCCCCTGGAAAGGCAACTATTCCGACTGGCTGGAACAGAAAGAAACGCGGCTGGCGCAAGAACAGAAGAGCGAAGACGCGCGCATGAAGGCGATGAAGGAGGAACTGAAATGGGTTCGCTCCAACGCCAAGGCCCGCCAGACCAAGAGCAAGGCCCGCCTGGCCCGCTTCGAAGAGCTGAGCGATGTCGACTACCAGAAGCGCAACGAGACGAACGAGATATTCATTCCCGTGGCCGAACGCCTGGGCAACGAAGTCATCGAGTTCAAGGACGTCAGCAAGAGCTTCGGCGACCGCCTGCTCATCGACAAGCTCAGCTTCAAGGTGCCGGCAGGCGCAATCGTCGGCATCATCGGGCCGAACGGCGCAGGCAAGTCGACGCTGTTTCGCATGCTGCAAGGTGAGCAAAAGCCCGATTCGGGCGAAGTCATCATCGGCAAGACGGCGCGCATGGCCTTCGTGGACCAGAGCCGGCAAACCCTGGCCGACGAGAACACCGTCTGGCAAGACATCTCGGGCGGCTTGGACAATATCGTCGTGGGCAAGTTCGTGATGCCCAGCCGGGCCTATCTGGGCCGCTTCAACTTCAAGGGCAACGACCAGCAAAAGCTGGTGGGCAGCCTTTCAGGCGGAGAACGCGGCCGCCTGCACCTGGCCAAGACCCTGGCCAAGGGCGGCAACGTGCTGCTGCTGGACGAGCCCAGCAACGACCTGGACGTGGAAACCCTGCGCGCGCTGGAAGAAGCGCTGCTCGAATTTGCCGGCAGCGCGATGGTCATCAGCCACGACCGCTGGTTCCTGGACCGCATCTGCACCCACATCCTGTCCTGCGAGGGCGACAGCCAGTGGTTTTTCTACGCTGGCAATTACCAGGAATACGAAGCCGACAAGAAAAAACGCCTGGGCGAGGAGGGTGCACGCCCCAAGCGCGTGCGTTTCAAGCCTATCCGCTGAACGCAGGGCAAAGGGCGTTCCTTTGGCGCAGAATGGTCTCGAAGCGGGCCGTTGTCGTGCCCAGAGGTTGTGTGCATGCCTGATTTCACCCCCGTAGCCCGCTGCGGCTTGCTGGCGTTGGCCTCGACCCTGGCTGCCTGCGCCAGCGTGCCACCTGCGAAAGCGCCGGGCGAAAGCACCGCTGCAGTGGCTGCACCTGCTGTTCTGGCCGCGCCCGCCAAAGTGGCGGTTGCCGCAGCGCCCGTCGTGGCTACAGCGGCGGCTCCCGCGGCAGCGGCGACGGCCCCGGCCGCTGCCGCGCCGGCCGCTGCCACGCCGCCTACCTTCGCCAGCATCATTCGCGACGCGCGGCGTGTCGAAGGTCCGCTGACGCTTTGGCAAAAAGAAGACAAGGTCTGGATCGAGCTCGGCCCCGAGCAACTGAACCAGCCCTTCTTGCTAAGCCCGAAAATCAAGAACGGCATCGGCGAAGGCTGGGTGCTGGGCGGGCTGATGGTCTACGACAGCATCAACGGCATCGGTGGCCCGCTGGTGATTGAATTCGTGCGCGTGCACAACACTATCCGGATGCAGGCGCGTAACACCGACGTTACGGCCCGCGCCGGCACGCCTGAAGCGCGGGCAGTGGCGGCCTCGTATTCCAACAGCCTGCTGGCCTCATCTCCCGTGGCCAGCGGCCCGCACCCTGACCGCAAGAGCATTCTGGTCGAGGCCAACGCCCTGTTCATGAACGACCTGATGGCCATCGGCCAGCGCCTGCAACGCGGCCTGCGTGCCAGTTACTCGCTGGAGCGCGGCAACACCGTCTTCACGGCCGTGCGCGGCACGCCCGAGGCCACGGTGATTGAAGTGCAGAACCACTTTGTAGGCGGCGGCAGCCCGCCTGCGCAAGCTGGGCTGCTGGGTGCGCTGATGGCGCCGCAAGGGCCTTCCGGGCCACGTTTCCTGCCCGACGCGCGCAGCATGCTCATCGGCATGCACTACTCGCTGGCGCCTTTGCCTGCCACCCCCATGCCGGTGCGCGCGGCCGACCCCCGTCTGGGCCTGTTCACCAGCAGCACACTGGACTTCAGCGACGACCTGCAGCGCAGCCCTCGCCAACGGGTCGTCAACCGTTGGCGCCTGGAAAAAAAGGACCCGGCCGCCGAACGCAGCGAGCCCGTCAAGCCCATCACCTTCTGGATCGACCGCAACGTGCCCCTGGTCTACCGCGAGACCGTGCGCGGCGCCATCCTGGAATGGAACAAGGCCTTCGACGCCATCGGCTTCATCAACGCCATCGTCGTGCAGCAGCAGCCCGAAGACGCCGAATGGGACACCCTGGACTACGGACGCGCGTCGGTGCGCTGGATGCTCAACGCCGACCCGGTGTTCGGCGCCATCGGGCCCAGCCATGTAGACCCGCGCACAGGCGAGATTCTTGACGCCGACATCGCTTTTGAAGGCATGTCTGCCCGCGCCGTGCGGCGCCTTCGCACGCAACTGCTGGCAGGTGAACGCTCTGTCTCGCCAACTTCTGGCCTGCAGGTCGAACCCGCCCTGATCGACTTCGCGCCGCGCATCGACCTGGGCCTGCTGCAGCCCGGGCCGCTGCATGCCCACGACGGCCAGTGTCTGCACGCGCAGCTGGGTGTCGAACAGCTGGGCTACGCGATGGACGTGCTGGAAGCGCGTGGCGAGCTTGAACCCGACAGCCCGCTGGCACAGCAGTTCGTGATGGACTACGTCAAGGACACCATCATGCACGAGGTGGGTCACGCACTGGGCTTGCGCCACAACTTCCGCGCTTCGCGCGTCTACACCGAGGCGCAGCTGGCCGACCCCGAATTCACACGCGCCTTCGGCACCACAGGCTCGGTGATGGAATACAACGCCGTCAACCTGCCTGCGCCAGGCAAGACCGGCGGGCTGCCCTTTCAGGCAACTTTGGGGCCCTACGACTACTGGGCGATCGAATACGCCTACCGTCCGGTGCCTGCGGGCAGCAGCGCGGCCGAGCAAAAGGCGATGCTGCAGCGTATCGCCGGGCGCAGTGCAGAACCCTTGCTGGCCTTCGGTACCGACGAAGACAGCGCCTTCGGCCTGGACCCCGAGACGCTGCAGCTCGACCTGGGTAGCGACCCCATCGCCTTCGCGGCCAAGCGCCTGGACATCGCACGCGACCTGTTCAAGCGCCAGGAAACACGCGTGCTGGCCCCCGACCGCGACTACGCCGTGCTGCGCCGCTCGATCGACTTTGCGCTGACCGACGCCACGCGCGCTGTGGGCGTGCTGGTGCGGCAGATTGGCGGCCTGCGGACGCTGCGCGACTACCCAGGCAGCGGCCGCGACCCCTTGCAGCCTGTGGCCACCAGCGTGCAGCGCCAGGCGCTGGACCTGATCTCCAGCACGGTGCTGGCGCGCAGCGGGCTGACACTGTCGCCGGCGTTGCAGCGTCGCATCGCGCCCGACTTCCTGGAACGTGGCGAAGGCCTGGCGCCGACCGACTATTCAGCTGCCGACCGTGTACTGGACCTGCAGCGCGCCGTGCTGAACTACCTGATGAGCGACTTCGTGGCGCGCCGCGTGCTCGACAACCAGCGCAAGACCGACCGACCGACCGAAGCCTTTGCGCTGAGCGAGCTTTACGACCGGCTGGACCGAGACGTCTGGGAAGGCCTGCAAGCCCAACTGGGCGGCGGCAAGGGCGTGCCGGCAGCCCGCCGCGAATTGCAGCGAGACCACGTCAACCGGCTGGCCGCCACCATGCTGCGCCCCAGCGGCCAAACGCGCAACGACGCGCGCGGCCTGCTGCGTCTGCAGGCCCAGAGCCTGGTGCAACGGCTGCAGGCCGCGCAGCGCACGGCACAACGCAACGACGCTGAAACGCGCGCACACCTTGAAGACAGCCTCGACACGCTGCGCCAGGCCTTGTCCGCCCCGCTGCCACGCCAGGCACTTTAGAAC
>JBBRCN010000024.1:0-51491 GCA_038204775.1 Burkholderiales bacterium
TGCGCCTCGATCGCTTCCACGATCTGCTGGCCCACTTTCATCACCGGGTTCAGGCTGGTGCCGGGCTCCTGGAAGATCATGCCCACGCGGCCGCCGCGCACGCTGCGCATCTGCACTTCGGGCAGGGCCAGCACGTCCACCGCGTCGGCACCGCTGCCGATGTGGATGTCACCCGCCGCCACGTAGCCGTTTTCCGGCAACAGCCGCATCAGCGCCAGCGCCGTCATGCTCTTGCCGCAGCCAGACTCGCCCACCAGCGCAAAGGTTTCGCCGCGGGTGATGCACAGGCGCAGGCCATCGATGGCGCGCACCAGGCCGGCATCACCTTCCAGTTCAACCTGCAGGTCCTGGATGTTCAGCATGGTCAGCCCGCCTTCTTTCGCAGGCGCAGGAGCCGCTGGCTGCGAAAGACCCGTGCGCGCGGATCGAAGGCATCGCGCACGCCGTCGGCAAACAGATTGGCCGCCAGCACCAGTGTCACCATGAAGACAAAGGCCGATGCGAAGGACCACCACACCACGGGGTCGCGGCTCATCTCGTTGCGGGCCAGGTTGATCATGCCGCCGAAGCTGTTCATCGACGGGTCCACGCCCACGCCCACATAAGACAGCACGGCTTCGTACAGGATGAGCGAGCTGAATTCGAGCACCGTGACGATGAGCATCAGGTGCGCCACATTGGGGAAGATGTGCCGCGCCATGATGCGTGTGTGGCCGATGCCGAAGGCCTGCGCCGCCTGCACGTAGTCCAGCTCGCGCAGCTTCAATGTCTCGGCGCGCAGCAGCCGGCACAGTCCCGCCCAGCCGGTCAGCCCCAGCACCGCGCACAGCAAGAAGAGCTTGAGGTCAGAGCGCTCGGCGCCGGTCTCGAAGAGGTCGGGGTTCTTGTCCAGAAACACCTGCACCATCAGCACACAGGCCGCGATGAGCAGCACATTGGGTACCGACGACAACACGGTGTAGAGGTACTGGATCAACTCGTCCACCCAGCCCTTGAAGTACCCCGCCAGCAGACCCAGCACCACCGCCAGCGGCAGCGTGGCCATTGTCGCCAGCGTGCCGATGACAAAGGCGGTGCGGATGCTCTTCAGGCTTTGGTACAGCACATCGTTGCCGGTGAGGTCGGTGCCCAGCAAGTGGTAGGGGCCGGACAACATCGTCGCGGGGCCGACCACCAGGCCCAGCACCAGCAGCGTGACGACGGCCACGTGCCAGGGCACCTGGCCTTGCTGGCCGCGGATGGCGCGCCAGGTGTCACGCAACGCCTGCCGGCGGCTGCGGGCGACGGCGGCCACCAGAAACGCAGCAGTCGCGGCGCCCAGCAGGAACCCGATGAAAAGGCCTTGCGATGCGCGCACGGCCACGTCGCCCAGCCATTGCTGTTCAGGCGCGCTGAGGTGGCTGCCGCCAAAGGCCAGTCGCGGTGCCACGCGCCGCACCTCGCCTTCCACCAGCAGAGATTCTTTGGTGAAACCCACGTAAGCCAAGGGACGGGAGTAGGTGGACTCACGCGCCGCCAGCAAGTCGGCCAGCATCACGTCCAGCAGCGAGCGTGTGCGCGAGTCGTAGGCCGGTGCCGCGTCTTTCACCCCAGGCGCGGGCGGCAGCAGCGGCCTGAAGTGCACGCTGTCCAGCAGGGTCACGCCCAGGCACAGCAGCAGGACGATGGAAGATGCCAGCGCAGGCGCGTTGCGGAACACCCGGCCCCACTTGGCGGCCAACTCGGGTTTGCGCAGCACGCTCACGGAATAGGCCAGCACCGAGACCAGCAGCAGCCAGATGGCAGCGTCGGTCCACAGCAGCACGAGTTTGGGCATGGTGTCGGGCCGGATCGATCAACTCAGCCGCACTCGGGGGTCGACCCAGGTGTAGGCAATGTCGATGAGTGCGTAGGTGGCGATGTACAGCAGCGAACCCACGAAGACCATGGTGCGCACGATGGCGAAGTCCTGCTTGCCGATGGCTTCGATGACGTAGGCGCCCAGGCCCGGCAGGCCGAAGAAGCTCTCGAACACCAGGCTGCCCAGAAACACATACGGCAGATAACTGCCGGCACTGGTGATGATGGGAATCAGCGCGTTGCGCAGCACGTGGCGGAACATCACCACCTGTTCGCTCAGGCCCTTGGCCCGTGCGGTGCGCACGTAGTCCTTGCCGATCTCTTCGAGAAACATGGCGCGGTACAGCCGCGCTTCGCCGCCCAGGCGCGCGATGAGGCTCAGGCCCACCGGCAGCAGCAAGAACTTCACTGCATCCAGCCCCGGCGCATAGCCCGAAATGGGTGCCAGCTTCAGCACGCGAGAGAACAGGTACTGACCCACGATGATGTAGAACAAGCTGCTGATGGACAGCATCAGCACGCAACTGACCACGCCCCAGAAGTCCAGCCGCGAGTTGCGAAACATCACCAGCAGCAGCGCAAATGCCGTGCTGGCGATGACCTGCAACACAAACAGCGGCAAGGCCATCTGCAGGCTGACCCACATGCGCGCACCCACCTCGTGGCCGATGTCACCGGCGCTTTCGCTGTCGGCGCGGCCGAAGTCCAGCGCGAACAGCGACACCGAACGATCCCAGAAGATGGTGTCGGTGACTTGCGCTGCGCCCTGCCGCTGCACGTTCAGGTACATGGGCTTGTCGTAGCCGCGCTCGGACTTCCACTTTTCTATGGCCTCTTGCGTGACGCGTTTGCCACCCAGGTTCAGGCGCGCCATGTCGTCGGGGGTGTTGACGGCGAAGAAGAGGACAAAGGTGAAGAGATTCACGCCCATCAGGATGAGCACGCCGTAGCCGATGCGGCGCAGGATGAAGTTCAGCATCTGACGAAGTTCATCAAGTCAATACTTCGCCACGTGCGTTGGTGCGCTCGCGTTTGCGAAAGTGCTGGCGCGCCACCCAGAACAAGGCCAGCACCAGCGCCAACATCAAACCCAGCGGCCACCACACCGGTCGGTTCCAGGCCGCGTGGCTGGCCAGGCGTTGTTTCACGTCCAGCCGCAGGTAGCGGCCATGGTCGCGGATCAGGATGGCCGGCTTGAAGTTGTGCACCCACTGCTGCGCTGCAGCGCTGGCATAGGGAAAAAAGCCCATGGTCCAGGGTGCGTCCTCGCGCACGACCTGCACCATCTCGTCGATCAGCTTCTGCTTGGCCGGGCCGTCGGGCAGCGTCTTCATCTGCACGTACAAGCGGTCATAAGCCGCGCTGGCGTAGTTGGCCGTGTTCTCGCCGTCGAACCGGGTCTTGCCCGTGGGGCCATAGAGCAGGAAAAGAAAGTTCTCGGCGTCGGGGTAGTCGGCGTTCCAGCCCAGCCAGAACACCTGGTACTTGCCTTTGCGCACCTTGTCCTGGAACTGGTTGTTGTCGGTGGCGCGCACTTCCAGCTGGATGTCGATCTTCGCGAACTGACGCACGACCCAGTCGATCTCGGGTTTGCGCTCGGGCGTGGGTGGCGCGTAGAAGTCGTAGTTCAACACCAGCGGCTTGCCGGTCTGTGCATCGCGGCCCTGCGGGTAACCGGCCTCGGCCATCAGGCGTTTGGCCTCGGCAATGGGACGGCGCACGGCGCGGCCGTCTTGCCAGACATGGGTCACCGGATTCACGCCTTCGGCCGTGCCCTCGCGGCTGCCGAAGATGCCCGGCGGCAGCGGGCTTTGGGCGGTGTCGCCGGCTTTCTTGGGAAAGACCTTGGCGTATTCCTCCCAGTCGATGGCGATGCTGATGGCCTGGCGCAGCTTGGTGTTGCGCAACTTGCGCTCGGGTGTGGCCTCGGCGCCGTCGCCGTTGCCGATGACCGGGTCCAGCATGTTGAAGCCGATGAAGTAGCTGTTGACGTCCGACCCACGGTTCAGTCGGAAGCCCTTGTCCAGGTACTCGGCGCGCACGTCTTCGCTGTCCTGCATGGCTACCAGGTAGTCCATGCCGGTGTCGGTGCGCTCGAAGACTTCGACGTCGTAAAAACCCTGGCGGAACTTGCCCCGCTGCGGAACGGCTTCGCGTTCGATGCTGGACACGTAGCTGTCGATGAAGGGCATGGTCTTGCCGCAGTCGTCCAGCAGGCCGGCTTCCTTGTCGCCGGGCATGCCTTCGCAGGGATAGGGTTCGCCGCGGTAGTTGGGGTTGCGCTTCATCGCGTGGTAACGGTCCTTGACAAACTCGACCATCATGTAGGCGCCGGTGCCCACCGGCCACACGTCCAGCGTCAGCGCACGTTCGGCCATGCCGGGCTGGGCGTAGAAGGCATCGGCCTCCCACGGCACCGGGGCCATGAAGGTCATCTGCATCCAGTAGCTCCACTGCGGGTACTTGCCCTTGATGCGGATGCGCAGCAGGTGTTTTTCCGGTGCCGTGGCGCCGGCCAGCGGCCACTGGCGAAAGTCCAGAAAGGGCTTGTCCTGGCTGGCCGGGTCCAGGCCCTGCCGCAGCTTCCGGTCTTCTTGCTTGATCAAGTCGCCGTACGCCTTCAAGCCCACCACGTATTCAGCAAAGGTGCTGTAGATGGGCGCCGTGATGCGTGTCGTGGCCTGGCGCTTGAGCGCGTAGACAAAGTCTGCGGCCACCAGTTCGCGTGTGCCCTGGTGTTCAAACTGCAGCGGCGTGCGGCGCTCGCCCAAAGCACCCGGCTCCATGGCGTGGTAGCGGTGCTTGCCCTTTGCGTCTTTTGCAAACGCCGGATGCGGCTGGAACAGGATGCCCGGTTTGATGGGCACCTCGTAGATGCTTTCCGCCACCTGATCCGTGGGCGCGTCATCGGCCAGGCGCTGGCCGTTTTTGTCCACGAAGTAAGGCTGGACCACGGCCGCTGCCGACTTGGGCACCAGCTGGAACGGCCGCTTCAGGTAGTGGTAGCCGTAAGGCGGTTCGTAGATCTGGAAGGTGTAGGGCGTGTCGTTGTTCCAGTAGGAAGCCGTCGGGTCCAGGTGGCGCGGCGAGGATTCGACCACCGCCGTGTACAGCGTGTTGGAAGCGGCCGCGTTGTCGGGCCAGGGGTTGTTGTTGCAGGCGCTCAGCAGCACTGCGGCAACCACAAGAATCGCCCTGCCAATGCACACGCCGCTGCCGATGAAGGTCATGCGCGGCCTACCACCCCATGAGCACTTCACGCCCCTGCACCACCAGTTGCACCCGCTGCCCAACCGGCAGCGTCACCTTGGGGTTGACGTGACCGAAGGGCAGCCCGGTGAGCAGCGGTGTTTTCATGCCGGCACGCACACGCGCCACCATGGTCTTGAGCGTGTAGCCGCGGTCCAGCGGCGAAGGCTTCCAGGCCGATACGGCGCCCAGCACCACGGCCTTCTGGCTTTGCAGCACACCGGCCTGCTGCAACTGCAGCAGGCTGCGTTCGATGCGGTAGGGGTGTTCGTTCACGTCTTCCAGAAACAGGATGCCCCCACGGGTGATGCGCGCAGCGGGCCAGTGCGGCGTGCCCAGCAGCGACATCAGCATCGCCAGGTTGCCACCCCACAACAGCCCCTTGGCCTGCAGTCCGTCGAAGCCCGCTTCGGTGCGAAAGCCCACCGCTTCCAGCTCACCCGACATGGCTTCGCAGAAGCAGTCGCTGGTGACGTCGTCGACGCCGCCGCTGGCTTCATCGCGGCCGAAGTCGTCGCTCGCCATGGGCCCGGCCCAGGACGGACCGGCGCCGTGCGCCAGCAGGCCCAGCTGCAGTGCGGTGAAGTCACTGTGGCCGACCCAGCGTGTGCCTTGCGCGACGCTGCGGGCCATCCGCTTCCAGTCCACCCGGTCCAACAGGCGCGTCAGCCCGTAACCGCCGCGTGAGGCCATGGCAATCGAAGGCGCAGCGTCGGCCACACGGTGCAACGCCGCGAGCCGGGTGTCGTCGTCACCCGCAAAACGCTGCTGGCGGGCCAGCACGGCTTCGTCCAGCTGCACGTCAAACCCCAGCCCCTGCAGGCGTCGCGCCGCCAGGCGCAAGGCGGGCGCACGCGCCACCACGCCCGAAGGCGAAAACAGTGTCAAGGTGGTCATGAGGAGCGGCCCTCGGACGGGGCCTGCAGTTCGATGGCCTCACCGGCCGGTATGGCGTTGTCGGTCGGCTCTTCGCCGGCATCCACACTGTCACCTCGCAAGGCCCGGTGGCGCGCACGGCGCTCGGCAAAAAAATCCTTCAGCAACTGCCCGCAAGCCGGGGCCATGACACCACCCACCAACTGCGTGTGGTGGTTCAGGCGGGCCTCGGCAAACAGGTTCAGCACCGAACCGGCGGCACCGGTCTTGGGGTCGGTGGCGCCAAACACCACACGCTTGAAGCGGGCGTGCAGCAAGGCCATCGAACACATGGCGCAGGGCTCCAGCGTCACGTACAGCTCGCACTCGGGCAGGCGGTAGTTCTCCAGCAGCGTGGCGGCATGGCGCAAGGCCACGATCTCGGCATGTGCCGTGGGGTCGTGCGTGGTGATGGGCCTGTTGTAGCCGGTGGCGATGACCTGGCCGTCGCGCAGGATCACGGCACCCACGGGCACCTCACCGGCCAACAAGGCGTTGTGCGCCTGGTCCAGCGCCAAGCGCATGCCGTATTCGAAGCCCGGTTCGCTCACGGCGGGGGGAGGCCGCCGGCTGGGGGGATTTTGCCCAGCTGCGCGAAGGCTGAGATGGGTCGTGCAGTCGCGGGATTCACGCCTTCAGTGTAGCGGCAGCGCCTGGGCCGGCGCGCACTCGGTGACTGCACTCTGCGGTGACTGCACTCGGTGACTGCACTCGGTGACTGCGATTGGTGCCTTCGATTGTTGACTGCGATTGTTGACTGCGATTGGTGCCTCCGATTGGTGACTGCGGTGGCTGCGGCCGACACCGCGCATAAGCCCGATGGACGCATCGGTCGGTGCAACACCCGCGTCGGGTTTGCAGTTGCTGAGCCCACACCAGGGATACTCACTGCGCTGTAACGAGCGAAAGCGCCCCGTGAGCCCACCTGCAGAAGTCAAGGTTCGAGTCTGGCCGATATCTCGGATCCTTCGCGTCCAGACCCAGGGTCCGCACGAACGCCTGGAGCGTATGGTCCCGCTGGCGGCACTGGCCAGTTCAAGCGCCAGTTCAAGCCCCAGTTCAAGCCCCAGTTCAAGCGCCAGTTCAAGCATCACGCTGCTGCGCTACCCGCGCTGTCTGGAGCGCATGCAGCCGCTTCCCGCAGCCGTGCACTGCGCGCTGATGGGGCGCCTGCCCCCCAAACATTTGCCTTGCTGGGTGACTGGCTCGAGGATTGCCCATGCCTGAACGATTGCCCCCTGCCGTCGCTGCCGCTTCGTCCGCGCTCGATCTCGACGCGTGCGCGCGAGAGCCGATCCACATCCCGGGCGCCGTCCAGCCCCACGGCGCGCTGCTGGCGTGCGACCAGAAAAGCTTCACGGTGCTGTCGGCCAGCGCCAACGCCGAGCGCTTCTTCGGCTTGGCCCCGGCGCAATTGACGGGCCGGCGGCTGGCGTCGGTGTTTGACCCCCAAAGCGTGGCCGGCGTGCGCAGCGCGCTCGACGACGCCGTCGTGCGGCCCCACATGCCCAGCCTGATCGAATTGCGCCTGCACGACGGCAGCGTTCGATCGGCCCAGGTCCACGCCCACCTGGGGGTGGTCTACATCGAGATCGGCGCGACGGGGGACGCCCAGGTCCAGACGCTGTACGCGGCGTTGCAGAACACCTACCCGGTTCTGGGCAGGCTGACGGCAGCCGACTCGCTCGAGTCCATGCTCAGCATTGCGGCGGGCTACGTGAAGCAGGTCTCGGGGCTGGACCGGGTACTGGTCTACCGCTTCGACGAGCACTGGAACGGCGAGGTCATCGAGGAGCAATGCAGCCGTGCCGAACTGCCGCTGTACTTCGGGCTGCGGTTTCCGGCCAGCGACATTCCAGCCCAGGCGCGGGCGCTCTACCGCACGAGCATGGTTCGCTACATCGCCGACGTGTCGTACACGCCAGTGCCGCTTGAGCCACCGGTCAACCCATACGACCGACAGCCCTTCGACCTCAGTTACTGCACGCTGCGCAGCGTTTCCCCGATCCACGTGCAGTACCTGAAGAACATGGGCGTGAGCTCCACGCTGTTGCTTTCCCTCGTCGTCGACGGCGAGTTGTGGGGCCTGATCTCCTGCCACCACTACGCGCCGACGGCGCTGACCCTGGTGCAGCGGCAGGTCTGCGGCATGGTGGCGCTGGTGGCCAGCGCCATGGTCAAGTCGCTTCAGGACCAGCAGCGCGGCCGGCAGCGCGCGCGCCAGGCCAATGCCCAGTCCGCCATCATCGAGGCCTTCAACGTGCCCGGCCGATCCATCGAAGCCGCGCTGAGGTCCGCCAGTGTCGACTTGACCAAGCTGTTGAACGCGACGGGCGGCGCCTTGTGGCTGGGCGACCGGGTGCTGCCTTTCGGACACGTGCCGCATGCCGGCATGCTGGCCGGCGTGCTGGCCCAGGCGCGCGAATCGCTGGTCCGCGTGCCTGAGCAGGCCTGGCAACGCATCGACCTGGCCAAGGCGAGCTTCGGTGCCCCGGTGCTCGGCGGGGCACTGGCCATCGCGCTGGACCCCAGGGCCTGCGATGGCCTGCTGTGGCTGCGGCCTGAATTGCGTCAGGTCGCGCTGTGGGGAGGCGACCCGGACAAGCCGGTCATCGAGACACCCGGCCCGGATGGCAGCATCACGCTCAGCCCACGACAGTCGTTCGAGACCTGGAAGCAGACCATCCAGGGCGAGTGCGCGCCATGGCGGCTTGAAGACCACGAAGCCGCGCTCTCGCTGCGCGCGCTCGGGCACGTGCTCGATACCCAGCGTGCCCACGAGCAATTGCGCGCCAGCGAGGACAAGTTCAGGAGCCTGACAGCCCTGTCGTCCGACGCCTACTGGGAAACCGATGCCGAGCATTGCGTCAAGGCGGTGGCAGACACGCGGCTCGGAGCGCTGGCGGCGCGCCTGCCGCCGATCGGCCAGCCCCTGGCATCGGCCTTCATTCCCGACGCCGCCGATGCACGGCCGCTGCTGAAGACGCTCGAGCGGCATGACACGTTCCGCGACCTGGAGTGCCACGCGGTGCTGCCCGATGGCAGCCGCTGGCCGTTGCTGCTCAACGCCGAGCCGGTGCACGACGACCGGGGTGCTTTCGTGGGGTACCGCGGCACGCTGTCGGACGCCTCGGCACGGTGGGCTGCGGCGGCGGCACGCACTGAGCGCGACGCCGCCGAGCAGGCCAACGTGGCCAAGTCGCTGTTCCTGTCGCACATGAGCCACGAACTGCGAACGCCGCTGGCGGCGGTGATGGCCTATGCCCAGATGCTCGAGGTGTCCAAAACGCGTCCGCTGGATGGTGCACAGCGCGACTGGGTCAGAGACGTTCTCAAGGCGGGCAATCATCTGCAGCAGATGGTCGACGAATTGATGGACCTGTCGCTGATCGAGGCCGGGCAACTCAAGCTGGAACTCGGGCCGATCAACCTCGAGGCCCTGGTGGGCGAAGTGCTGCACATGATCGAAGGGCCGGTCGAAGCGCGCTCGCTCGCCGTCAGCGTCGATCTGGCCGACGTTCAGGGCCACATCATGGCCGATGCCAAGCGGCTGCGGCAGATCCTGCTGAACCTGCTGAGCAACGCCGCCAAGTACACAGCCGTCGGCGGCAAGATAGCGGTCGTGGCTAGCCGCGTCGATTTGCGCTCCGGCCCCGCGCTGAAGGTCGACGTCAGTGACAACGGTTGCGGCATATCGGCGGCCGATTTGAAGCACCTCTTCGAGCCCTTCAACCGCTTCGGCCAGGATCGCGGCATCATTGCCGGCACGGGCATCGGACTCGTGATCTCGCGCCGCCTGGTCCAGGCGATGGGCGGGCAGCTGACGGCCATCAGCGAAGTCGGTGTGGGCTCGACCTTCTCGTTCAGCATGGCCATACAGCCTGCTGTCTGAACGCATGCCGAGGGCGGGGACGCTCCGGCGCGGTCGGCTCGCACGCAATCGACCATTCGTCGACGGATTTCCGTCGGGGGCCCGCCGACGAGGCGGTGCGCATCCTGAGCGCCGGGTGGGTTTGTTCAACACGGCTGCGATGCCCTAACCGGTGGATGCGGGCCGCCGCGCCACCGAGGCCGCCTTGCCTGCCATCGCCGCGCTGCTGCACCAGGCGCCGCGGCTCGCCGCGGCTTGATGCCGGGAGCCCGGATGCGTCGGCTGCGCCGGATCGACGCTTCGGAAGGTGCGGGCCGCCATCACATGCCTTAATTCACAAAGGTGGGCAGTTGCGCAAAGGTGGCCGTGCCTTGCAGCCCGACGGAACCACCGCCCATGACCAGCACGCCGGTGTTCAAGAAGCGGGCTTCGGGCTGCAGGCGCACGGCCAGGCCCGTCGTCAGGCTGGTGCCGCTGAATTGCAGCGTATGACCGCCACCCACCAGGGGCTCGAACAGGCCGTTCACGGGCGACGGTGCAAAGGCCTCGACGCGGGCGGTGCCACCCACCCCCTGGGAGCGGCCGGCACCCGATGACAAGAGGCTGATCGAGGACAGCCCCGTGGTTATCAGGGTACCGGCATTGTCGCGGTCGTTGTGCAGGTCGGCAAAGCTGGCGTTGCCCACGCGCAGCGTGCCGTACAGCTCCACCCGACCTGCCGCGCTGAGCGTGCCCGCGGCCGCGTCGCCCGACAGCGACCCCTGGTAGAAGCTGTTGAAGGCGCCGATGCGCACGGTGTCGCCAGCCACCACGCGCACATCGCTGAACGGGCCAGGCACGGCGCCCGTGTCCCAGTTGCCGGCCACGTTCCAGTATCGGTCCGAGGTGCAGATGGCGCCTGCGCGCGAGCCGCACCAGGCTGCCCGGTCGAGGGCGAACTGGAATTCCTGCACCTCGACGAAGACACCGTTGAACCAGCTGCCCATGTACACCGGCGTGCTGCCGGTGAAGATGTCCAGCGCCTGTGCGGTTGGCGCGGCCAGCAGCGCGCACGCGGCCCAGGCCAGTGCGTGGCGCCTGAGCGCTGCAGGGCCGCGCACCGCTGCCGGCGGCCTTTGCCGGCCCGGCTTCTGAATGGGCAAGCAAGACTTCCCGAACCGGGTGGTCCCGAACATCAGCGTCTGTGTCATGGCTCAGCTCCGGGGCCAGCGGTCGCGGCCCATGACTGGCACTGTGGTCAGCCCGACGTCACGCAGGCGTCACACGACATCCGCGTCGGACCCAATGAACGTGGGGGACGTGGTCAGCAGCTCCCGGTTCACCGGGTTGCGGTGCAAAAAGGAATCGATGAAAGGCGCGGGCACCTGCGGCAAGGCCTGGGCTTGCACCCAATGCCGGCCGGCGGCCAGCGCGGCTTGCGATGCAGGCCCATCACCGGCCGCGTGAAGGGCCTGGCCGGCCACCAACCAGGCTTCCGGTGTGTAGACGAAATCGGGCACGTAGCCTTCGCGCAGAAGGCGCACCAGTTCGGTCGCAGCAACGGCTGCTTGCCCGGGCTGTTGCAAGTCCAGCGCGGCACGCGCACGGTGCATCTGCAAGGCGGCGAGTGTCCCGAACAATTCCTGTCTGATCGCCGCGTCAGACAGCGCAGTGGCCTGGTCGAGCACATCCGCGGGTGCGGCAAAGCGCAAGCCACGCACGGCGTTGCCGGTGCGCCGGTTGGTGTCGGCGTCCAGCAGTGCCAACGCCTGTTGCGCCTGCTGGGCGGCCAGCGGCAGACCCAGCCACTGTTCGACTTCCAGCCGCAGCCACAGGCGGCCGGCCTGCATCCAGGCCGGCAAGCCGGTGTCGGCCAATTGCAGCGACTGAAGGGCGCGAGCGTGCTGCCCCAGGTGCTGCCACAGGCGCGCCTGTGTGGCGCGTACGGCATGCACCCAGAACGGGGCGCCCATGGCTTCGAAGTGCGGCAGCAGTTCGTCCAGCGCCACTTGCGCAGGGCCAAGCAGGCCCACTTCGGCTTCATTCCTGGCGTGCATCAAACGCGCCATGCGGTGGGCAGCACTGTCGGGGCCATCGGGCAGAAGCAGCAGTGCCCGCTTCGACTTTTCGGCAGCCAGCGGCAAAGCGCCCATGGTGCGCAGCACCACGCTCTGGTTGAGCAGGGCCGTGCATTGCAAGGGGCGTGCTCCTGTTCGCTCGGCACAGGCGATGGACACGTCGAAGCAGGCCACACCTTCTCGCAGGCGGCCGGTGTGGCCCAGCACGGCGGCCCAGTAGCCGTACCAGATCTGGCGCAACTCGTCGTCGGCCTCGCGGTCCACCCAGTCGCGCAGCGGCAGCATCAGCGAATAGGCTTCTTGTGTGCGACCGATCTTGATCTGGTTGCCGGCGGTCAAGCTGGTCAGGCGCACCAGTTCCTGCTGCGCGCCCACCTTGCGCGCCAGGGCCATGCCCTGCTGACCGGATTCGATGGCCTCTTCAAAGGGCCCGCGCTGCCCCAGCTGGTCGGTCAGCACACGCAGCGCCCGCACACGCTGTGTGTCGTTGCCGGCCTGCTCAGGCAAGGCGCGGGCTTCGGCCAAGGCAGCTTCATCGGACTGGGCGCCGATGAGCGCCGATACGCGGCTGGCCAGTGCCTCGAAGCGCGCGTCCGGCAGACCGGCTTCGGCGTAGGCCTGCGCGGCCTGGGCGTAGAGATCGGCCTCTTCGGGCTGGCGCGCGGCTTCCCGGGCCCGCCGGGCCGCCTGCTCAAAGGCGGCGCCGGCCGCTTGCGCCTGGCCGCCAGCGCGCCAATGGCGGGCCACCCGCGTGGGCTCACCGCTGTGCTGGGCCAACCAGGCTGCGCACTGCGCGTGCAC
The DNA here is from genome assembly GCA_038204775.1 of Burkholderiales bacterium. Classification (GTDB taxonomy): domain Bacteria; phylum Pseudomonadota; class Gammaproteobacteria; order Burkholderiales; family Burkholderiaceae_C; genus Rubrivivax. Next base: position 12,733 of record JBBRCN010000024.1, read on the forward strand.
GCGCCGCGCAACCACGGGCGGCACGCCGCGCACGGCGGCATCGGCCACCAGGTCGTGGGCCAGGGCCTCGTCGCGCAAGATCTGCGCGTCTTGCAGCTCTTGCCAGGCGCTGGCCAGTTGCACGGCACTTTGGCCGATGGCGGCTTCGGCCAGCTCGATGCAAAAGTCCACACCCGCGATGGCCGCCACCCGGGCCAGCGTCAGTGCCGGTGGTGACAGGCGTTGCAGCCGCTGTTCGATCAACGCGCCCACACTGGCCGGGCGTGGCAGTTCGCCGCGCGCCAGGCTGCCATCCTGCAAGCCCTGTTTCAGCGTTTCCAGCAGGAACAGCGGATTGCCACCACTGTGCTGCACCAGCAGCGGCGCCAGCGTGCGGCCTTCCAGTCCCTGCACCCCGAGTGCATCCACCAGCTCGGCCGCGGCCTTGCCGTCCAGCGGTGTCAGGGTCACCACGGTCAGCCGGCGCAATTCGGTGAGCCCGTGGCGCAAGGCGGAGGCCGCCGCCGAGGCTTCGGCCGGGCGCTGGGCGAAGAGCCAATGCCAGGATGATTCCTGTGCCGCCAGCCCGCTGAAAAGTTCAAGCGTGGCGGCGTCGGCGAAGTGCAGATCGTCCAGGGCCACTGTGCAAACGTGCGCTTGTTCCAACAGCTCCAGCACGGCCGCATGCATGGCGCCAGGCGGCAGGGCGGCCAGGTCGGGGGCATCCGGACCCGACGCCGGTGCGCCGATGCGGACCAGCGCGTTGCGGGCCGCAGGGCTCAATGCCAGGTCTGCGGTTTGCAGCAGCGGCCGCAGCAGACGGGCCAGGCTGCTGTACGGTGCGCCGCTGTCTCCCGGGCGCCCGGCAGCATGCAACCGGCGGCCGGCCTTGCCAGCCAGGCTTTGAGGCAGAAGACATTCAGACAGCAGGCGGCTCTTGCCCATGCCCGCTTCACCTTCCAGCAGCACGGCGCGGCCATCGCCCCAGGCGACGCTCACGGCGGCGCGTTCGGCTGCGCGGCCGGCCATCACCGGCGGCCGCTTCAGCGCGGCAGGCAGAGGGTGGGCAGCCACGGCCAACGGCATGGGCGCGCGGCCCAGGCGACGCAAGCCAGCTGCCAGTTCCTGGGTGGCTGCCGAAGGCAAACTGTCGGCCGTGCCGGCCACGGCGGCCAGTTGCTGACGCAGCACCTGGTAGGCGCCCAGGCCCGCAGCCCCTTCGCCCCGCAGGAAGTGCACGCGCATCAGGGCGGCGTGGCTCGTTTCTTCTTGCGGGTCAAGAGCGACCAGCGCCTGGGCCTGCTGCAGGGCCAGGTCCAGGTCGCCAGCCGATTCAGCCAGCGCCAGGGACTGCTGCAGGGGTTCGCGTTGCGCCTGGCGCAGTTCGCGGCGCCGGGTGTTGAGCCAGACACCGAAGTCATCAGCAGCCGCCACCTCGCCGGCCAACAGTTCAGCGCCGGGCATGGCGGCCTCCAGTGACACCGCGCCGGCCAGCCGCAAGCCATCTTCGCCTTCCACCAGCGGCACGCCCAGCCACTGGCGAAACCGCAGCAGTTGCTGGCGCAGGTTGTGGCGAGCATTGGCGGCATCGGGCCACAACATGGCAGCCGCACGTTCGCGGCGGATGCCGGGCTCCAAGGCGGCCAGGGCCACGAGCGCCGCTGCTCGGCCTCGAAGCGCGATTGCCGGCCCTTCGTCGGGCTGCACCTGGGCAGCGCCGTGCAAACGCAGGCGCAAGGCCGGACCCTCGGGGCTTGGGCAGGAATTGCTCATGTCGAATGATCCAGCATGACGACCATGCCTGGACGCTAAGTGGATGGGCGTCACGCGACCGTCACGTCTGTGCGGTCACGTCTGCGCGGCATGGCTCCGCGCAGTTGGGCCTAAACTGGCCTTCATGGTGCAGCACCAGAACCCGGTTCAGACCCGCGCACAGTTCAGGGTGCAGGTCATGCAGGAGCCCAGCGCTTGAGCAGCGCCATCTTCATCAGCTACCGCCGCAGTGACGCGGGTGGCCACGCCGGGCGCATGCACGACAGGCTGGTCGAGTGTTTCGAACCTGGTGTGGTCTTCTACGACCTGGAAAGCATCGACGGCGGCGCCGACTTTCCCGACCGATTGTCCGGGGCCGTGGACGACGCCAAGGCCCTGCTGGTGCTCATCGGGCCCGACTGGGTGGCCGAGCTGGGCCGCCGCGCCATGCGCTCGGAAACCGACTTCGTGCACCGCGAGGTGCAGCTGGCCCTGGACCGCCGCAGGGCCACGGGCCAACCGCTGGTGCTGCCCGTTTTGCTGGGCGGTGCCCTGCCTCCGTCGGCGGCTGACCTGCCGGCCGCATTGCGCGAGCTGGCTGATCTGAATGCCGTGGTCTTTCAAGGCAACCGTGCAGACTGGGACTTCAAGTTCAAGCAGCTGCTGCAGATGCTTGCGACCGTGCCCGGTGTGCCCGAGCCCGACGAACCGCGCGCCCGGCGCCGGCTCTGGCCCTTGGCGGCGGCCGCCCTGGCTGCCGTGGCCGGTGTGGCGCTGTGGGCCGGGCTGCAGGCGCGATCGGGGCTGAAAGAAGCCGAGGAGCAACTGCGCATCGGCCGCTACGACCTGGCCGACAAGCGCCTGCAGGCCGTGCCGGGTCTATCCCGCTGGTGGCCTTCGGTGCGCCTGGCCAGCGACAAGGCCAGGTTGGGCGACAGCCAGTTTGTGCCGCGTCCGGACTGGGAGCGGTTTGGCCTGGAGCTCAAACGTCTGCTGGCCCAGGCGCCGCAGGACACTGACCTGCTGGTGCTGCGTGCGCAGAACGAGATGCGTGAAGGCCAATGGGACGCCGCGCGCAAGACCGCTGACCTGGCCACCCAGGGCGATCCGCGCCACGCCGAGGCCTGGTTCGTTCGGGGATCGGTGCAAGATGCCAATGGCGAGTTGAAGGCTGCAGAAGCCGACTACCGGCGCGCAGCGGACCTTGCTCCCGAGTCGCCGCACTATCGCAACAACCTGGCGCACACACAACTCGAAGACGGCCGCTTCGAAGAAGCCATCGCCAGTTACGAACGCATCAAACGATTTGCGCTGGCGCCACTGGAACAGGCCAAGGCGCACTGGGCGCGCGGTGAATTTGGCCTGGCCGCCGAGCGGCAACAAGCCGCCATCAGCCTGCTGGAACGGTCGGACGCCGACCAGGACGGCTTCAACACCCGCGCCTGGACCTTCTACGGCCGGCGCCTGGTGCAACTGGGCCCAACGGCCGACAAGCAGTGTTATGCGCATTGGTCGCTGGCCGCATCCTTGCGGCTGGCCGGCGGCACGCAGTCGGCCTTTCCTCCCCTGGCCTGTCCGACACCGGTTTGTGCCGTGAAACAGGCACTCGACTTCGACCTGGACCGCTACGTGCGCGGCGTCGATCCCGCCGTGCAGCAAGCCGTGACCACGCTGCGCAATCAATTGGGCGACACCGACCGCTGCGTCGCGCACGCGCCTTCATGACATCTGGAGCCACCATGAACCCTTGCACGCGCTGGCAGCCTGATCCGATGCGTACGTGGCGAGCATGCCTTGCCGTTGTGGTGGGTGGTCTGCTCACGGCCACCGCTGGCGCGCAGGCCTGGCAGCCCCCCACTGAGCCGATACCCGTGATCGAGCTGGGCATGCACACCGGCGGCATCACCGACATCGCGGCCGACCGCAACGGGCGCATTGCGGTGACGGTCTCGGAAGACAAGACGGCGCGGGTCTGGGACATCAACTCGGGCGCGTCACTGGGTGTGCTGCGGCCGCCGCAGGGCGCCGGCTACCTGGGGCGCCTGTACACCGTGGCCGTCACGGCCGACGGGCGCCTGGCCGCCGTCGGCGGCTGGACTGCACCCGAGTCGGTGCGCAACAACGCCATCTACCTGTTCGAGTTGCCATCGGGCCGTTTGCTCAGGCGCATCGAAGGGCTGCCCAACACCGTCAACGGGCTGGCCTTTTCGCCCGACGACCGGCTGCTGGCGGCAGCCGTCGGTGCTGGCGCCAGCCTGCGTGTGTATGACCCGGCCAGCGGGCGTGAGGTGGCGCGCGATGCCAACTACCTGGGCGGGCTGCAACGCCTGGGCTTCAGTCCCAACGGCCAGCTCATCGTGGCCAGCGGGCTGGACGGTCTGATGCACCCCTATTCGCTGCAAGGCGGCCAGCTGAGCATCGGCGCGCCCAGGCCACTGCCGGGACGCGTGCCCACCACGCCCCGCTTTTCAGGCGACGGCCGCACCATCGCGCTGGGTTACTTCGATGTGCCGGTGGTCAGCTTGTTCGATGCCCAAACCCTGAACGAGGTGGCCCGCCCGGCTGTCGATGCCAACGCGCGTTACACGGCGCTCGCCTGGTCGGTGGACGGCCAGCATCTGCATGCGGGCACGAGCGGTTTTGTCGGCACCTGGAACGTCATGCGCACGTGGCCCGTGCAAGACCCATCGCGGTTCACTGAAGTGCGCATCGGCACCAACACCGCCACCGGGTTGGTGGCCCTGCCAGGCGGTCGGGTGCTGTTCTCCACGCTCGACCCGGCCTGGGGCCTGATCCACGCCAACGGGCAGGTGCAGAACTACACGCCGCTGGGCGCCGACCTGCGGCTGCAGGACGGCGCCTTTGCCGTGTCGGCGGACGCGCGCCGTGTGCGCTTCAGCCAGAAGATGGGACTGCGGGCGCCGCAGATCTTTGACTTCAGCGCGGGCGGCCTGGTGGCCGACGATCCCGCCATGCCAGCCACGCGGCAACAGGCCCCCGGGCTTCAGCTGGACCAGTGGCGCGGCACGTCCAGGCCCACGCTCAACGGCCAGCCCTTGTCCATGCAAGGCGGCGAAGTCGCGCGCAGCCTGGCCGTGGCTGCCGATGGCTCGCGCTTTGTTCTGGGCACCGACTGGCGCCTGGTGATGTTCGATCGCCAGGGCCGCCAGCTCTGGGCCCAGCAGCCGCCCTCGTCCTCCTGGGCCGTGGCACTGTCGGCCGACGGGCGCTTTGTCGTCGTCGGCCATGGCGACGGCAGCATCCGCTGGCGCAACAGCAGCGACGGACGCGAGGTGCTGGCGCTGTTTCTGCACACCGATGGCCAACGCTGGGTGGCGTGGACGCCGGAGGGTTTTTACGACGCATCGCCTGGGGGCGAACAACTCATCGGCCATCACCTCAACCGGGGTGCCGACCGCGCGGGCGACTTCATCAGCGCCGGGCAACTTCGCGAACGTTACTTCCAGCCCGCCCTGGTGGCGCGTCGGCTGACACCCGAAGGTGCGGACCTCATGGCCGCGGCCACACGCAACCTGGGTGACGTGCGCCAGCTGCTGGGTGGCGTCGCCGGGTTGGCGCCGCAAGTGCAACTGCTGGCCGCCAACACGGCAGGCGGCGACGTGAATGTGCAGGTGCGGGTCAACGAACAAGGCGGTGGTGTCGGCGGCCTCACCTTCTATCTGGACGGCAAGGCCATGGAAGGCCGCCAAGCCGGTGTCGTGACCGACGGCACGGTCAGCCGCAGCTTTGCGCTGCCCCCCGGCCGCTACAAGCTGGAAGTGGCCGCCAGCAGCCGTGGCGGTGTCGAAGGCCGGCGTGTGGAGCAGGAGCTGGTGGTCAGCGGCGCGCCTGCCCCGGCGGCGCTGCATGTGCTGGCCGTTGGCGTCGAGAAGTACCGCGACAGCAAGCTCGAGCTGAAAAACAGCGCCAACGACGCCACGCGCCTGGGGACCGACCTGACGCAGCGCGCCAAGCCGCTGTTCCCGCGCGGTGTGAACCTGCGCGTGCTGCGTGACGAGCAGGCCAGCCTGGCGGGCATCGAAGCCGCCTTTGCCGAGCTGCGTGCGCAGTTCAAGCCCGACGACACGCTGGTCATCTTTCTGGCCGGGCACGGCGAATCCGGAGCAGGTGGCGGTTATGTCTTTCTGCCCTGGGACTTCGAGCGCGGCGGCGCCGGTGCCAAAGGCCAGGGCCTGAACGAAGCGCGCCTGCAGGCCATGCTGGCCAGCAGCCCGCAGAAAACGCTGTTGCTCATCGACACCTGCGAGGCCGGCAGTGCGCAGGACATGGTGGCCGGCGCCTACCGGCGCCTGAACGGCCTGACCCAGCACGTGCTGATCGGCGCCAGCCGCAAGGGCGAACTGGCGCGCGAAGGCTACAAGGGCCATGGGGTGTTTACCGCGGCCCTGCTGGAAACCTTGGCGCGCAAGGCCGAAGACGCCGATGACCGCACGCTGTCGGTCGTGGAGATGAGCGCCCTCGTTGAAAAGTCGGTGGCGCGCATTTCACGCACCCTGCCCGGCTACCAGCAGAAGGTGTCGGGCTACCTGGGCAGCGCGCGTTTCCCGGTGGTGGCACGCTGAAGACCGGGCGGACAAGCCGCCCCGGTTTCAGCGCACACTTGGCCTGCCCTCTCTTTAACGTGGGCTGCCCGGTGCCAGCAAAGGCAGGGTCTTGATGGTCTGCGGGGTGCCGCGTGCACCGATGCTCAGGACCACCGGTTTTTCAACAGGCGCCTGGTTCACGATGAACGAGAAGCGGAACATCGTGCCCCAGTTCAACGCATCGCTGCGGTTGGGCGCAGCCCAGGTGATGCCGCCGGTGCGGATGCTGCCGACCCAGTCGTTGGCCGGGTCCAGGTCGCCGTCGCTGAACGTCAGGTCGGTGATGGTGGCCGTGCCCACCGGCACGCTGAAGCGGTCGAAGCCGATGCTGTCCAGGATGCGCAGGTTGGGCTCGGCGCCCGAGGTCTGCACCCGCGCAAAGTCCAGATTCATGACCGCATAGTCGTAGCGCCAGCGGCCGCCGCCCACATCGGTGGCCTTGACCGCCACCTTGGCCCGGCCTTCGCCGGTGACAACCTCAACCGTGCGTGCGTTGGCTCCGGGCGCAGCCGGGTTCACCCAGCGGTCGATGGCAGGCCCCAGCTTGTACTGGTCGTTGGCCCCCACGCTCCATACAGATGTGCGCGTGAAGGTGGCCCGCGTGGTTGCCATCGAATTCAGGATGTTGATGTCCTGGCGTGCCAGGTACCACGACTCGAACATGTAGGTGGCACCGGCGTGTGCAGCGCCGCTGAACTGCGACTCGCGAACGATCATGCGCTGGTCGTAAGACCCGTTGCCCGAGGCGTTGGAGACGCCGTCGCAGTTGGTGTCATAGATCGAACCGCAACGTCCCCACTGGTTGGTGGACGGGATGATCTCGGTACGCGGCCCCAGGGCGTTGTTGGTGTCGTTGTTGCCCACGCTGTAAAGGTCAGAGCAGCCGCGGCCCAGGATGTGGCTGTCTCCCGGGTTGTCCAGGCAGGCGGTGTTGAGCGTGAGAAACGCGTGCTTGACGCCGGAACGCCCGATCTGGTCGATCGAACCGTCGGCGTTGAAGCGGTACAGGTTCCAGATCAGGTAGGGGTGCTGGTCGTTGTTGTACGGCGCGAAGTTGCCGCTGAACTTGGCGTACCAGGGGATGTCGGCGGTATAGAGCGCGCTGCTGGTGCCCAGCGGGTCACCGGCGACGGTGGGCGCGAGCGAGCCACTGTTGACGTTGTTGCGCAGCGTGGACGCAGGCGTGAACACCACGCGGCCATTGCCGCCGACCCCCGTGCAGCCGTCACATCGGCTGTACTGGGTGCTGAAGGTCTGCATGAACAGGTCGGCCTGGTAAGTGGCGCCAGGCACGCCGGGCACGGGGTTGCCGTGCCACTTGATGCTGCCCAGCACAGGTGTCGAATCCATGCCTTGGCGCAGCACGTCGGTGGTCAGTTCCATGTCGGCAATCGCCCAGCCGGCCACTTCGGGGTGGCCGATGCGTGCGGCCAGTTCCGGGGTGATGCGCAAGTCCATCGTGCGCACTGCCAGGCGCTGCTTGTCGTCGATCAGTTCGTACATCAGGCGGTCGATGTAGAACCAGGCCTTGCCGTCGGCGCTGACGAGGTCAAGGATGGGTGTCCCGCCGCGGCGCGGCACCAGGCGGAAGTTGCTCAGGTCGATGCGCCCTGATGCCGAGTCGATGACATGACCGCCGCGGGCCTGCAAAGAGCCGCCGATGAAACTGCGCAGGTTGCCGTTGCGCACGTCAAATTCCAGGCTGCCGGTGCGGCCCAGGTCGAACATCTCGTGATCGTGCCAGCTCAGTTGCGCGTGGCGGCCGTTGGCCGCGCCCACCACCAGGCCGATGTCACCCGCCAGGTCGCGGTTCCAGCGCACCCCCACGGTGCCGCTGGAAGCGGCCCAGGTCTGGGCCCTTTCGGCGCCGCCCTTGGCCACGGCGGACTTGGTGATGCCGGCAGGGGCAGCGCTGGCGCTGCCGATGAAGCCGGCCGTAGACAGCGAGACCGCCAGCAAAACAGCCAGCGACAGCGCCGGCGCCGGCGACTTGAAAACTCCTGGTCCAGAAATGTTCACGAAGACCCTCCAGATGAATTGGGTGTGACCGCAAATGAACAGTCCGGCGCCGCAGCCGCCAGACTTGTGCGACAACGGTACCAGCATCTGAAGGGTCTTTCTTTCAACCCCCCGAAATCCGGGGTCCCGTGCGAGTTCAGGAGCAGTGTGCCCGCTTCAGCGACAGGGCCGCCCAGAACAGTCTGCGAATCAGGCAAACGACGAGGCCATGAAGTCCACGTAGTGCCGCACGCGTGCCGACATCTGCAGGCGCTGTGGGTAGACCGCGTAGATGTCGGCGTCGGGTGTGGCGTGCTGTGGAAGCACTTCCACCAGACGGCCGGCCTTCAGGTGGCGGACGATGTCCCACTCGGACCGGAGAACGATGCCGTGGCCGTCCAGTGCCCAGGCCACGGCAATCTCGCCGTCGTTGGTGCTCAGCGTGCCGCGGGTCTTGACGGCCTCGGCGCGTGCACTGCGGCCACGCAATGGGGTCATGCGCAGCAGGCCGTACGCCTCCTGGCCCTGGCGGATGCCGATGCAGTTGTGGCGCACCAGATCAGCTGGCACCTTGGGCACGCCGTGAGCCGCCAGGTAGGCCGGCGACGCACACAGCAGCCGGCGGTTGCGCACCAGCAGGCGCGCCACCACACGCGACTCAGGCGGGGCGCCAAAACGGATGCAGACGTCCCAGCTGTCGTCGGTGATGGGCGGCGGCAACACCGACAGCTGCAGTTGCACCTCGACCTGCGGGTGCTGGCGCGCAAAGCGCGAGGTCACTGGCCCCACGTGGCTGCGGCCGAAGCCCAGCGTGGCGTTGACCCGCAGCAGGCCGCGCGGCTGGTCGCGGCTGCCGCCCAGCAGGCGGTCCAGGTCGTCCAGTTCGGCCTGCATGCGGCGGGCGTGTTCCAGCACCAGTTCGCCCTCGGGTGTCAGGCTCATGCGGCGGGTGGTGCGGTGCACCAGGGCCAGCCCGAGGCGCTGCTCCATCTGCGCCAGCCGCTTGCTGACCGCCGCAGTGGACACCGCCAGTTCACGCCCTGCGGCGCTGAGGCTGCCGCTGGTGCACAAGGTGGCAAAAAAGCCCAGGTCGGCAGGCGCCACGGTGGCCGCAGGCGCTGGGGTTGACCGGGGCTTCGTGATTCGATTCTGCGACGTTGCCATTCTGAACCCCAGGTTGACAATGCCTTGAATTCTGCAGCGCTTGTTCGAGACAGGCAGGCCTAGAGTGCGGCGGTATGAAAACCTACTCCATCGCAAGCATTCCCGGCGACGGCATCGGCAAGGAAGTGGTGCCCGCAGGCCAGCAGGTGCTGCAGGCTTTGGCCGCCACCGACGGCCGATTCAGGTTCAACTTCGAGACCTTCGGCTGGGGCGGCGACTGGTACCGCGCGCACGGCGTGATGATGCCGGCCGACGGGCTGGACGCCATCCGCCACAAGGACGCGATCCTGTTCGGATCGGCCGGCGACCCCCACATCCCCGACCACATCACGCTGTGGGGCTTGCGTCTGAAAATCTGCCAGGGCTTCGATCAGTACGCCAACGTGCGGCCCACGCGCATCCTGCCGGGCATCGATGCACCGCTGAAGCGCTGTTCGCCGGCCCAGCTGGACTGGGTCATCGTGCGCGAAAACTCAGAAGGTGAATACGCTGGTGTGGGCGGCCGCGCCCACCAGGGCCAGCCCATCGAAGTGGCCACCGACGTGTCCATCATGACGCGTGTCGGGGTCGAGCGCATCATCCGTTATGCCTTCAGGCTGGCGCAGCAGCGCCCTCGCAAGCTGCTGACCGTGGTGACCAAAAGCAATGCGCAGCGCCACGCCATGGTCATGTGGGACGAGATCGCGGCGCAGGTGGCGCTGGAGTTCGCGGACGTGCGCTGGGACAAGGAACTGGTGGACGCGATGACGGCGCGCATGGTGAACCGCCCGGCGTCCATCGACACCGTGGTGGCCACCAACCTGCATGCCGACATCCTGAGCGACCTGGCCGCGGCCCTGGCCGGCAGCCTGGGCATTGCGCCCACTGCCAACCTGGACCCCGAACGCCGCTACCCCAGCATGTTCGAGCCCATCCACGGCTCGGCCTTCGACATCATGGGTCAGGGCCTGGCCAACCCCATCGGCACCTTCTGGAGCTGCGTGATGCTGCTGGAGCACCTGGGCGAAGCCGCCGCTGCCACGCGGCTGATGACGGCCATCGAAACGGTCACCGCCGACGTGTCGCTGCACACCCGCGACCTGGGCGGCAACGCACGCACGACCGACGTCACCGAGGCCGTGTCCCGCTTGCTGTCCCAGTGAACACGTCCGATCAGAGTCCCGCCAAGCGCGCTGCAGAGCGCCCCCGGCAAAACCGCAGCCCCCACACGAAGGAGACAAGATATGAACCGCCGCACCGCCTTGCAGGCCATCGCCCTGTGCACCACTGTATTTGCCGCTTCGGCGGCCCTGGCGCAAGCCTGCCCCGACAAGAACCTGATGTACTGGCAGGCGTTTCCGCCCGGCGGTGAGTCGGACCTTTCGGCGCGCCATCAGCAGATCGTGCTGAAGAAACGCTGCGCGGCCATCGAGACCATCATCCAGTACAAGGCTGGCGCCGGTGGTGCCTTGATGTGGGGCACCATGAACACACTGCCGGGCGACGGTGTCAACGTGGTCGGCATCAACCTGCCGCACACCGTGCTGCAGCCGATGGAAGGCATCGTGCAATACAAAACCGAGGACATCACGCCGGTGTTCTGGTTCCACTACACACCCGACATCCTGGTGGTGCCTGACGCCAGCCCCATCCGCAACTTCGCCGACTTCATCAAGGCGGCCAAGGCCGATCCGGGCAAGCTGAACCTGGGCGGGTCGGGCCTCAATTCGGCCAACCATGCGGCGCACGAGCGCATGAACCGCGCATTCGGTTTCAAGACCACTTACGTGCCCTTCAAGGGCACCGGCGACATGACCATGGCCGTGCTGGGCAGCCATGTCGACGGTGCAATGACCTACACACCCTTCGCCATTGCACAAAAGGGCAAGGTGCGCGGCCTGGCAGTGGCCATGGAACAGCGCCACCCGCTGCTGCCCGACGTGCCCACGTTCAAGGAACTGGGTGTGGAGTGGGTGGACGGAGCCTTCCGCGGCATTGGTGTGCCGCGCAGCACGCCGCCCGAAGCGCGCAAGCGCATCGCCGACCTGTGGGCCGCGATGAACGCCGACCCCGAAATGCTGCAGCTGGCGGCCAAGAGTGGCTTCGAGCTGGTGAACATCGGCACCGACCGCATGGACACGTTCATGAAGGAAAAGATCAAGGTCTACACCGAGGTGGGTCGGCAGATGGGCTTGGGCGTCAAGTAGCCAAGGGCCCTGCTTCGAATCGATATACACATTGGGTAATGACGGTGCTTGCCCGCACTTCAAGATGGGGAACATTCTGCTAAATGTTGCTTGGAACCTTCGCCAGATGTCGCGCTATATACTGAAGCACATTTCTAGGCTTCGGTTTTATGCGCCTCACCGTCCTTCGCTCCCTTCGCGACCTTCGCGACCTTCGCCGCCTTGCCGTCCTGGCACTGACCGTGACGCTGGGCTTGGGCGCGCAGGCAGCCGAGCTCACCGTCTCGGCCGCTGCCAGCCTGAGCAACGCCTTCAAGGAGCTGGCGCCGCTGTTTGAAGCCGCGCAACCGGACCACAAGCTGCTGTTCAACTTTGCGGCAACGGGCGCGTTGATGCAGCAGATCGCCAAGGGCGCGCCGGTGGATGTGTTTGCCAGCGCCGACCAGGTGACCATGAACCAGGCGCAGGCACGGCAGCTGATCAAGGCGGCATCGCGCCGCAACTTCGTGTCCAACATGCTGGTGGTGGTGGTGCCCACCCGCAGCGCCCAGATGCCTCGTACGGTGGCCGACCTTGCACAGCCCACCTATGCCCGCATCGCCATCGGCTTGCCCGCCAGCGTGCCTGTGGGCCGCTACACCCAGAGTGCACTGCAAGCCTCCCGGCTGTGGGCCACTGTGCAGCCCAAGATGGTGGGCGCCATCAACGTGCGCCAGGCGCTGGACTATGTGGCGCGTGGCGAGGTGGATGCCGGCTTTGTCTACGCCACCGATGCGGCGCTGATGCCCGACAGGGTGAAGGTGGCGCTGCAGGTGCCCACGTCCACGCCCATCGTCTACCCCGTGGCTGTCATGGCCGCCAGTGCCCAGGCGCAGCTGGCGCAGCAGTTTGTCGACTTCCTCTTGGGCGCACCCGCGCAGGCCGTGCTGGCCCGGCACGGCTTTGGCAAGCCTTGACGGCCTGAAGGTCTGAAAGCACAGGCAAAGGATGGACGCCGCCTGGGTGCCGCTGGCCCTGACGCTGAAGGTGGCTGGATGGGCCACCTTCTTCAATCTGTTCCTGGGCCTGGGCACAGGGTATGCGCTGGCGCGATGGCGCTTCCCGGGTCGCGACGTGCTGGACGCCGTGCTGACGCTGCCCATGGTCATGCCGCCCACGGTGCTGGGCTACTACCTGCTGGTGCTGATCGGCAGCCAGGGCCCCATCGGCGCCTGGCTGTTGCAGCACTTCGGCATCCGGCTGATCTTCACTTGGCAGGCGGCTGTGATCGCGGCCACGGTGGTGTCGTTTCCGCTGGTCTTCAAGGCTGCACGTGCCGCCTTCGAGACCGTGGACACCCAACTGGAAGACGCCGCTCGGTCTTTGGGCGTCAGCGAATGGGCCGTGTTCTTTCGTGTCTCTTTGCCGCTGGCCTGGCGCGGCATCCTGGCCGGTTTGCTGCTGTGCTTTGCCCGCGCGCTGGGCGAGTTTGGTGCCACCTTGATGGTCGCCGGCAGCATCGCCGGCCAGACACAGACCCTGTCGATCGCGGTCTACGAAGCCGTGCAGGCCGGGCAGGACCACACGGCCAACTTCCTGGTCGCTGTGACGTCCATCGTGTGCCTGGTGGTGCTGCTGTCGGCGGGCCGTTTGCTGCCGGGCCGTGTGGCGCCCAGGGCATGAGGTCACGTTCATGATCTGGGAGGTGGTCCTCAAAAAGTTGTTGCGCCAGGGCGACTCGTCGTTCGAGCTGGACCTGCGGTGCGGCAGCGACGCGCAGCGCCTGGTGCTCTTCGGCCCTTCGGGCGCGGGCAAGACACAGACGCTGAAGATGGTGGCCGGCATCGTGCAGCCCGACAGCGGCCGTGTCGCCATCGCCGGCCGTGTGCTGCTCGACAGCGCCAGAGGCATTCACCTGTCGCCGCAGCAGCGCAGCCTGGCTTATGTGTTTCAGGACTACGCGCTGTTCCCGCACCTCACGGTGCGCCAGAACATCGCGTTTGCGCGGCAGGCCAGAGGCCGCACGTGGCTCAACCCGGCGCACGACGTGGCTGACGACGCGGTGGACCGCTGGATCGCTGCCTTCGGCCTGCAATCCGTGGCCGGGCACCAACCGCACCAGATTTCCGGCGGGCAGCGGCAGCGCACGGCATTGGCCCGCGCACTCGTCAACAAGCCTGCTGCGCTGCTGCTTGACGAACCCTTTGCGGCACTGGACAAACCCTTGCGCCAACGGCTGCGTGACGAACTGCGAGACCTGCAAGCGCAGCTGCAGATCCCCATGCTGCTGATCACGCACGACGACGACGACGTGCGGGCGCTGGCCGACGAGGTCGTGCACCTGCATGCCGGGCGGGTGGTGGCCGCAAAAGAAGTGGCTTCACGGCCGCTATCCTCCTGGCCCGACGGGCCGGAGCAGGCCCCAGTCAGGAGCGTGCATGGCAGCCCCGCCCCGTAAGAAGGTCAAGCGGCTTGAACTGCAGGGCGCGGTGTGGATGGCGGTGGGCGAGACCACCCTGGGCGGGCAAGACCGCATTGGCCTGTTGCGCGCGGTGTCGCAGCAGGGCTCCATTACGCACGCAGCCAAGGCCGTCGGCCTGAGCTACAAGGGCGCCTGGGACGCCATCGACGCCATGAACCGCCTGGCCGGCACGCCGCTGGTGGAACGCAGCACGGGTGGGCGCGGCGGCGGATCGACTCATCTCACCCCGCACGGCCTGCGCCTGGTGGAACGTTACGAGCAGATCAACGCCGCGCACCAGCGCTTCCTGAAGCTGCTGGACGATGGGTCGGTAGACCTCGACCAGGACTTCTCGCTGCTGAAAGTGCTGAACATGAAGACCAGTGCCAGAAACCAGTATGTCGGCATCGTCACTTCAGTGCGCGCCGGGGCGGTCAACGATGAAGTGGAACTGACGTTGCCCGGCGGCGCGCGCATCGTGGCCATCGTCACGCGCGACAGCACCCATGCGCTGGGCCTGCGCACGCAGCTGACGGTCATCGCGCTGATCAAGTCTTCTTCGGTTCTGCTGGCCACCGACTTGCAAGGCGCCAGGCTGTCGGCACGCAACCAGTTGCCGGGCACGGTCAGCACGGTGAGAGCGGGTGCGGTGAACGCAGAAGTGGTGATCGACATCGACGGCGGTGGCAGCATCGCCGCCATCGTCACGCAAGGCAGCGTGCAGTCGCTGGGACTGGTGGCCGGCGTGCGGGCCACCGCGTTCTTCAAAGCCTCCAGCGTGATCCTGGCCGTCACGGCCTGAGCACCCGGCAAATCCCCTTTTGAGCCCTCAACACGGACACCCATGGTCGAGCACAACGAAACCCTGAGAACCGCCCTGGCGCGCAATGTGCGCGACGCGCTGGCCGAAGACATCGGCCGCGGCGACTGGACGGCCCTGCTGGTGCCGGCCGGCCGCCGCGTCACCGGCCGCGTCGTGGCCAAGGAGGCCGCTGTCATCTGCGGCCGCCCCTGGTTTGACGGCTGCGTGCGCGCACTGGACCCGACGGCCGACATCAACTGGATGGTGAACGAAGGCGCGGCGGTTTTGGCCGGCACCGAGTTGTGCCAGATCCTTGCCGACGCCCGCGCCATGCTCAGCGCCGAGCGGCCTGCGCTGAACTTCCTGCAGACTCTGTCGGCCACTGCCACGCTGACGCGCCAGTACGTGGACGCCATCGCGGGCCTGAGCCCCAATCCCAAGGGTTGCGCCGTGCTGGACACGCGCAAGACGCTGCCCGGCTTGCGCCAGGCGCAGAAGTACGCGGTGCGCACCGGTGGCGGTCAGAACCAGCGCATGGCGCTGTGGGATGGCATCCTGATCAAGGAAAACCACATCGCCGCCGCCGGGGGCATCGTGCCTGCGCTGCAGGCCGCGTTTGCGCTGAACGCCGGTGTGTCGGTGCAGGTGGAAGTGGAAAGCCTGGCCGAAATGCAGCAGGCACTGGATGCCGGTGCGCAGAACGTGCTGCTGGACGACTTCACGCTGGCCGACATGCACCGCGCCTTTTCGCTGAACGCAGGCCGCGCGGTGCTGGAGGTGTCGGGCGGTGTGGACCTGAGCACCATCCGCGGCATCGCCGCCACCGGTGTGGACCGCATCTCGGTGGGCAAGCTGACCAAGGACGTGCACGCGGCCGACCTGTCCTGGCGCATCGACGCCTGAGCGACCAAGCGACCGAATTAGCCGGGCGGCTGCAGGTCCAGCACCACCTTCTGCGTGTCGTCACCCAGCGCCCGTGGCTGCACCTTGAAGCCCAGACTCTGCGCCAGCTGCAACATGCGGCTGTTCTCATGCAGGATCTCGCCCACCATGCGTTGTGTGCCGCGCTGGCGAAAGTGGCCGATGAGCTTGTGCATCAGGCGCCGGCCCAGGCCGCCGCCCAGGATGTCGGAACGCACGATGACACCAAACTCGGCCGTCAGGTTGTCGGGGTCGGCGACGGCCCGTGCCACGCCCAGTGTCTCCTCGCCGCCGCCGGGCAGCGGCACGGTGGCGACAAAGGCCATCTCGCGCTCGTAGTCGATCTGCGTCAAGCGCGCCAGCTCGGTGCGTTCGATGCTGCGGCGGCTGTAGAACACCCGCATGCGGATGTCGGCCGGGTCCAGCTTTTCCAGGAAAGCCAGGTGCTGGGCTTCGTCTTCGGGGCGGATGGGCCGCAGCGTCAGCGTCCGGCCCTGCCAGTCTTGCTGCTCGGCCAGTTCCGATGGGTACGGCAGGATCGCAAAATGGCCGGCACCGCCCGGGCCGGCGGCGCTGACGCGCACCCTGGCGTCGAGCGCGATCACGCCCCTGGCGTCGGCCAGCAGCGGGTTGATGTCGATCTCGGCAATGCGCGGTTCGGCCGCCAGCAGTTCGGACACGGCGGTCAGTGCGTGCACCACCGCGTCCAGGTCAGCCGCCGGCACATCGCGCCAGCCCTGCAGCAGGCGCGCAATGCGCGTGCGGGCGATCAGTGCGCGGGCCAGCGGTGCGTTCAGCGGCGGCAGCGCCAGTGCGCGATCGGCCACCACCTCGACCGAGGTGCCGCCCTGGCCGAACAGCAGCACGGGACCGAACAGCGCATCGATGCTGGCGCCGACGATCAGCTCCAGCGCCTGTGGCCGCTGCACCATGCTCTGCACGGTGAAGCCGCTGAAGGTGGCGTCGGGGCGCAAGCGCGCCACACGCTCCAGCATGGTGGTGGCGGCATGGCGCACGGCATCGTCGTGCTGCAGGTCGAGCGCCACGCCGCCGACATCGCTCTTGTGCGTGATTTGCGGCGACAGCAGCTTGATCACCACCGGGTAGCCCATGGCTCGCGCTGCCGCCACGGCAGCTTCGGCATCAGCGCCGACCACCTGCGCACCCACCACGGGAATGCCGCAGGCCGCCAGCAGCAACTTGGCCTCGGGTTCGTTCAGCCACTCGCGGCCGCTGGCCAGCACTTCGTCCACTTGGTGGCGCACCGCGGCCAGGTCCATGGCGGGCCCGTTGCTGCGCGCCGGCGGCGCTTCCATCAACTGGTCCTGGTTCTGGCGGTAGGTGACCAGGCGCGAAAAGGCCTGCACCGCGTCTTCAGGGGTGTCATGGCAGGGTATGCCAGCGGCCTGGAAGGCTTGACGCGCCGGCCGCACGGCCGCGTCGCCCAGCCAGCAGGCCAGTGTGCGGCCGGGGTGGGCCTGCAGCACCGGCAAAATCGCCTGCGCGATGTCTGCGCTGGGCACGATAGCCGTGGGTGCATGCATGAACAGCAAAGTGCCGCTGTCGGGCGTGGCCAGCAGAGTCTGCAGCGTCTGGACATAACGCTCGACCGGTGCATCACCGATGATGTCGATCGGGTTGGCGCGGCTCCAGTTGGCGGGCAGCACCGCATTCAGCTTCTGCAGCGTGGTGTCGGCCAGCGATGCCAGCGGCACGCCTGCCACCGCAGCGGCGTCGGCCGCCATGACGCCCGCGCCACCGCCGTTGGTCACCACCGTCAGCTCTTGCCATGCGCCGCCCGAGGGCAGCTTGCCGCGAAAGTGCGACAGCGTCTCAGCAGCGTCGAACAACTCCTGCAACGTGTCCACGCGCAGCATGCCGGCGCGGCGGATGGCCGCGTCGTAGACCAGGTCAGAGCCCGCCAGTGCACCCGTGTGCGAGGCCGCAGCGGCCTGCCCTTGCGGCGAGCGACCGGCCTTCACCACCAGCACGGGCTTGTTGCGCGAAGCCGCGCGCGCCGCCGACATGAACTTGCGCGGTGCCTCGATGCTTTCGATGTAGAGCAGCACGGCGCGGGTGCGCGCGTCGCTGGCCAACCAGTCGAGCATGTCGCCGAAGTCGACATCGCCGTGTTCGCCCAGCGACACACAGTGCGAAAAGCCGATGCCGCGGCCGCCGGCCCAGTCCAGCATGGCAGTGACCAGTGCGCCCGACTGCGACACAAAGGCCAGGCTGCCCGCCGCCGCCGTGGTGTGCGCAAAGCTGGCATTCAGCTTGGCATGCGGTGACAGCAGGCCCAGGCAGTTGGGGCCCAAGATGCGCAGCGTGTGCTGTCGTGCGGCATCCAGCATGGCCTGCTTCTGTTCACGCGACTGGCCAGCGGTCAGCACCACGGCGGCCCTTGTGCCCTTGGCGCCCAGCGCCGCGATCACCTCGACCACGGTGGCCGGTGGTGTGCACACCACGGCCAGTTCCGGGGCCGACGGCAGTGTGGCTACGCTGGCAAAGGCCGGCTCGCCACCCACGGTGGCGCGAGCCGGGTTCACTGGCCACAGGGGCCCGCTGAAGCCGCCGCTGCGCAGGTTATGCCAGACCGTGGCGCCCACACTGCCGGGGCGGTCGGTGGCGCCGATCACGGCCACCGAATGAGGGTCGAACAGTGAGTCGAGGTGGCGGATGCTCATGGGGGGGGCTGCGGGCCGGTGGCGACCGGCCAATCATGCCCCAGGGCCGCTCAGCCGCGGCCTGCGTTGTCGGCGATGGTGTCGGCAAACCGGCTGAGCAGCTGGTCCGGCAGGTCGTGGCCCATGCCGGGCACGATGTCGGCCGTTGCGCCCTTGATGCGCGCAACCAGGTCGTGACCCGCCGCCACTGGCACCAGCGGGTCGGCCTGCCCGTGGATGACTGCAGTGGGTGCCTCGATGCGCGGCAAGAGCGCGCTGCGGTCGCCATCGGCGGCCACCGCAGCCAGCTGGCGCACAGTGCCTGCTGGACGCCACGCGCGGTGCACGGTGACCTGGAGGCGCTGGCGCAGGGCTTCGGGGTCAGCCGGGTAGGCTGGGCTGCCGATCAACGTCAGCACCTTCTGCAGGTGTTTCACCACGGCGGCCGGGTCGCGGTTGTCGGGCCGCGACAGCAGCGCCCGCTGCACACGCCAACTGGCCTGCGGCAGGTGGCGCGCGCCGGTGGTGGTCATCATCAAGGTCAGGCTCTTCACACGCTGGGGGTGTTCGGCCGCCAGGTGCTGCGCCATCATGCCGCCCATCGAGGCACCGCAGACGTGGGCCTGCTGCAGCCCCAATGCGTCCAGCACACCCAGCGCGTCGTCGGCCATGTCGCGCATGGCATAGGGCGAGCGGACCGCCAGGTGCAACGTGTGGCGCAGCGCAGCCAGCGCCAGGTTGGGCACACCCCGGTCATCGAAGCCCTGGCTGAGCCCTGCGTCGCGGTTGTCGAGCCGGATGACACGAAAGCCGCGCGACACCAGCATCTGCACCAGTGTGCCGGGCCAGCCGATGAGCTGCATGCCCAGGCCCATGATCAGCAGCAGCGGCTGAGCCGAGGCTGGGCCCTGGTCGTCGATCTCGATGCCGATGCCGTTGGCGACGATCTGCATTCAGCTGTCCTGCTTCATGGCCACTGCGCTGCACTCGCCTGCAACGGCGAGTTCATATCCAGGCACTCGCCTGCAACGGCGAGTGGTGGGTGACCTTGTAGAACCACTTGCGCGCGCCCTTCACGTCAAACTTCTTCCAGTGCTTGGGATCTTGCGCCAGGCGGTCGGCCACGGCGTACAGTGCCAGCGGGTTCATGCCCATGCCCACGTGGCTGGCGTGGACCTCGACGTTTTCGGTGTGCGGCGTGGCTTCGTTGATGCTGCACTGCCAGGCCACGATGCCGTCGGTCTTGCTGTAGATGCTGGTGGTGGGGCACTCGGGTGCCAGCCGCACCTGGTCCACCAGTTCGTGGTCGTGCACCGATTGGCCGCTGACCATCTCGTACAAGCGCCAGGCATTGGTGGCGCGTGGGTGGCCGGCAAAGGGTGTGCCCAATGTGACGACGCAGCGGGTGTGTTCGGGCTGCTCCTTGGCAATCTCTCGGGCGTAGATGCCGCCCAAGCTCCAGCCGACGAGGCTGACCTTTTCCTTGTGGCGCTGCGCGGTGTGGCGCACCAGGTCGCGGCAAGCGTCCAGAACACCGTGGCGCGGGCCGAAATTGAAGCCCTGCTTCCAGGCATAGGGCGTGTAGCCGCGGTCACGCAGGAAGTTGCGCAAGGGCACGGTGCTCATGTCGGCCGCGCCCAGGCCCGGGAACACCACCACCGGGTGGCCATCGCCCACGGGCAGGCGGTTCAACCAAGGCGCGGCTGCCACCATGGCGGCATATTCCCAGGGTGCACGCGCTTCCATCATCATCAACAGAGGGCCGGGCGCAGCGACGAGATCGTGCGGGGCCACTGGCGCAAAGGGATCGGGTTCGGGCTTCTGGCGGGCGCTGGCCCGATGCTTGAAAAAACTCATGCCGCCATTGTCAGGCTCTGCGCCGCTTGGGGGCTGGAGCAGATGCCCTGGGAAGCGCCGCCTTCTTGTCTGTCGTGGGTGTGGTGCGCGTCTTGCCTGTCTTCCTTGTCACTTGCGAGACAGCGGCGTCCACCGCGGAGTTCATCACCTTGCGCGCAGCCTTGCTCAAAGCGCCGGCTACCGCGCCGGTGACCGCCCCCGTGACCACACCACCCACGCGCCGCGTGGTGCGGCGAACCACTCCCTCGGGCAGTGTGTCGTCGCTCTCGGCCTCGCCGGGCCGTGGCAGCGCGCGCAGGTCGTCAAAGGCAATGGCGACGGCGTCGGCCAGCTCGCGCACATCGGGCATGGCCTGCGCGTCGGCCATGAGCCCGAAGTCCAGGCTCTGGTCGTAACTCTGCACCGTGATGTTCAGCGCCAGACCGTGCACGATGATCGATGCCGGGTAGTTGGTCACCATGCGTGCACCGGCCATGTACAGCGGCACCGGCGGCCCGGGCACGTTGCTGATGACGAGGTTGGCCACCTGCGGGATGCGGTCGGCGACACGGGCCTTGCCGTATAGCGCCGTGGCCGCTTCGATGAGCCAGGGCACACCCAGCGAAGGAAAGTCGGTGGGCAGGATGCTCTTGACGCTGCCCATGGTGGACTTCATGGCTGCAGTGGCCGCTTTCACATGGTCCAGGCGTTGGCGCGGGTCGCTGATGTGCGTGCCCAGGCTGATCAGGCTCATGCTGGCCTGGTTTCCCTTCACAACTTCTGCCGTCATGTCGCCCTTCTCGCGCAGCGTTATCGGCACCGCTGCCACCAGGCTCTTGCGCGGCAAGAGGCGGCGCTTGCTGTAGTAGCGGCGCAGCGCGCTGCTGCACACCATGAGCACCATGTCGTTGATGGTGGCGCCATGTGCGCGGCCCAGTTCGCGCACCTCGCGCAGTGGCAGCGTCACGCTGGCGAAGGCACGGGTGTCGGTGACCGACACGTTCAGCGGCGTGCGCGGCGCCAACGTCAGGTTGCTGGGGCCCTTCTTGCCGGTCAGCAACGACGACGTGCTCACCGCCGACGAAGCCGCGTCCTTCAGCGTGCCCACGGTGCCGGGCAGGTTGCGCACGATTTCGGCCACCTTTTGCGCCTGATTGCCCAGCACGCCGCGCAGCATCTCCGTCATCTCCAGGCGGAAGGTGCGCGGGCGCTTGCTGGGCACGCTGTCGATGACACGGGCCTCGGGTGTCACGTCCAGGATCGCATTGGCCAGCGCCACCGCTGCCTGGCCGTCCACCGCAGCGTGGTGCAGTTGCGTGTACATGGCCACCCGCCTCAGGCCGTTGGCGCCAGGCGCAAGGCCTTCGAAGATGTGGAACTTCCACAAAGGCTTCTTGCGGTCCAGCAAGACGGGGTGCAGGCGCGAGACGGCGGCTTCAAGTTCGGCCACGCCGGCGCCGCCTCTTGACTGCGACTCCAGCTTGACCCCGACGATGTGCACTTTCATGTCGGGCTCGGCGTCCACCCAGGCCGGGTTGGCCAGGTTCAGCGGCATCCACCACAGCTTGCGGCGCAGCACACCCGCCACCGGCAGGCGCGATGCAATGTGCTTGCGCAGGGCAGTGATGAACTTGCCCTTGTAGCCAAGCGGCAGCTCAAACACATGCAAGGCGCCCACGTGCATGGGCATCTGCGGTGTTTCCAGGTACAGGAAGGTGGCGTCCAGGCCCGAGAGTTGTTTCATGCGCGCTCCGGGCCGGTGCGCCCGGCCTGTGGCTGCATGCTAGGCCGGTGCCGGTGCGCGACGGCCCCGGAGTCACCCTAGCCGATCAGGACTGGCGGTGCCCCTGCTTCAGCGCCAGCGCTTCATTGCCAGCCAGCGCCAGCAACACCAGCGCGCCACCGGTCAACACGGCCGTTGAAGGGGCTTCGTTGGCACCCACCCAGGCCCAGGCCACACCGAACACTACTTCCAACAACGCCAGCAGGGAAATCTCGGGCCCCGGCAGCACACGGGCCACGGCCACGGCCATCAGGCACGGAATGGCCAGCTGCACGACACCCAGCAGCGCCAGCAGGCCCAAGTCGTTGCTCGAGGCAGAAAAGGGCAAGGACAAGGGCAGCGTCAGCAATGCAGAGATCAGCGCGCCCAGCAGCACGGCAGGCAGCATGTCGGCACCACCGCCGGCCTGGCCTTTGAGCTTCTGCAGCAGTGTCCAGTTGATGGCCGCTGCCACCGGCACGGCCAGCGCCACGGCCATGCCCAGCAGGTGGCGCGGGTCGCCAGCGCTGACCTCGTGGCCGTACATCCAGGCAATGCCCACGCCGGCCAGCGCGATCGCGGCCCAGGTGCGTGGCGCCAACCGGTGGCCCAGCCAAGCGCGGGCCAGCAAGGCGGTGAACAAGGGCCCGATGGCCATCGTGACCAGCACGTTGGCCACGCTGGTGAGCGTGAGCGCCACCATGAAGGCCGTGAACATCACGCTCCAGCACAGACCCGACACCCACAGCGCGCGGCCACCGTTGCGCAGGGCTTGCATCAGCACGGCGGGCCCACGCAGCCATGACAGCAGCAGCACCAGCGCCAGCGCATTGAACGCACTGCGCCAGAAGGTGACTTCGAAGCTGCGTGCGGTTTCGAGGTGGCGAGAAACGACACCGGCGATGCTCCACATCAGCGCCGCAGCGATCATCACCCACACCGCCTTGCGGTGTGTCATGGCGCAGCGCTCACACCCGGCGGCCGCCGTGGAACCGGCTCTGCCGGGCCACAGGCGGCGCCCCCTTGAGGGGGAGCGCCGAAGGCGCCTCGGGGGGTGTCACAGATCCCGACCGGCGCGCTTGCGGTCGTGTTCTTTCAGGTGCCGCTTGCGGATGCGGATGCTCTTGGGCGTGATCTCCACCAGTTCGTCGTCGGCGATGAACTCCACCGCGTACTCCAGCGTGGCGTCGATGGGCGGTGTGACCTTGATCGCGTCTTCTTTGCCGCTGACGCGGAAGTTGGTCAGCTGCTTGGTGCGTGTGGCGTTGACCACGAGGTCGTTCTCGCGGCTGTGCATGCCCACGATCATGCCTTCGTACACCGGGTCTCCGGCCTTGACGAACATGCGGCCGCGGTCGTCCAGCTTGCCCAGCGCGTAGGTGAAGATCTCGCCGTCGTCCATGCTGATCAGCACGCCGTTTTTGCGGCCTTCGATCTCGCCCTTGTAGGCCTCGTAGCCGTCAAAGATGTTGCTGATGAGCCCGGTGCCACGCGTCAGGTTCATGAACTCGTTGGAAAAGCCGATCAGGCCCCGCGCCGGAATGCGGTATTCCAGCCGCACGCGGCCCCGGCCGTCGGTTTCCATGTTGGCCAGGTCGGCCTTGCGTTCGCCCAGGGCCTGCATCACGCCGCCCTGGTGCTGGTCTTCGATGTCCACGGTCACCATCTCGATGGGCTCATGGCGCTCGCCGTTCACTTCATGGAACACCACACGCGGCTTGCTCACCGCCAGCTCGTACCCTTCACGGCGCATGTTTTCCAGCAGGATCGTCAGGTGCAACTCACCGCGGCCGCTGACTTCGAAGATGCCGTCTTCGCTGGACTCTTTCACGCGCAGCGCGACGTTGCTTTGCAGTTCTTTCTGCAGGCGGTCCCAGATTTGGCGGCTGGTGACGTACTTGCCTTCGCGTCCGGCCAGTGGGCTGTTGTTGACGCAGAAGTTCATCGTCAGCGTCGGCTCGTCCACGTGCAGCATGGGCAGCGGCATGGGGTTCAGCGGGTCGGTCAGCGTGACGCCGATGCCGATGTTTTCAATTCCGTTGACCAGCACGATGTCGCCGGGGCCGGCCTCTGTGCTCGGGATGCGCTCCAGGCCCTCGAAAGTCAGCACCTGGTTGACGCGGCCCTTGAAAGTCTTGCCGCCCTCTTCCGGCGTGCCCTCACAGATCAGCACGTCCTGCATGGGCCGAAGCGTGCCGGCGGTGACACGGCCCACGCCGATGCGGCCGACGAAGGTGCTGTAGTCCAGTGACGATATCTGCAGTTGCAGCGGCGCAGCGGGGTCGCCCTGGTGCGCCGGCACGTGGCGCAGCACGGTGTCGAAAAGTGCGCTCATGTCGGTGGCCCAGGGCTCGCCTGCCGTGCCTTCCTTCAAAGAAGCCCAGCCGTTCAGGCCCGATGCGTAGACCACGGGAAAGTCCAGCTGCTCTTCAGTGGCGCCCAGCTTGTCGAACAGGTCGAATGCGGCGTTGATGACGTAGTCGGGGCGCGAACCGGGCTTGTCCACCTTGTTCACCACCACGATGGGCTTCAGGCCCAGGGCCAGCGCCTTGCGCGTCACAAACCGGGTCTGCGGCATGGGGCCTTCTTGGGCGTCGATCAGCAGCACCACGCCATCGACCATGCTCAGCGCCCGTTCAACCTCACCGCCAAAGTCGGCGTGCCCGGGGGTGTCGACGATGTTGATGTGGGTTTCTTTCCACTTCACCGCGCAGTTCTTGGCCAGGATGGTGATGCCCCGTTCGCGTTCGATGTCGTTGCTGTCCATCACCCGTTCGGCGATCTTCTCGTTTTCACGGAAGGTGCCGCTCTGGCGCAGCAGCATGTCGACCAGGGTGGTCTTGCCGTGGTCGACGTGGGCGATGATGGCAATGTTGCGGATGGCGTGGGTCATGGGGAATCCTGGACGAGTAATTTGGGCCCCGAGGCGATGGCCTGGCCATCGCCGCCCCTCGAGGGGGTTCGAGGTGAGTGGCAAGTCCACATCACCTCGACGGGGCTCAGCAGGCGGTCAGCGATCAGTTCGCCTGCGGTGATATGGGCGGTGCCGAGAAAGGCACGCGTCGAGTCGGGGGGCTCTGGCGGGCGGCGGTAGACGCGCACGGCAGGCGCATCGGCCAGCGTGACGCGTCGGCGCAAGCCGGTCAGAAATCGACCCGCTTCGTCGTCGTGCAGATGCACCTCGGGCCAGCCGGCCACCAGCACATCGGGCGGCAGCAACAGCGCGTCACGTTCGGCTTCAGTCAAGGCTTGCAGTGTTTCCAGGGTCACGGTGTCTTGCACGCTGAGAGCGCCGCTGCCGGTGCGGCGCAGCGCACTGAGGTGCGCGCCACAGCCCAGGGCCGCGCCGATGTCTTCGGCCAATGTACGGATGTAGGTGCCTTTGCTGCAGCGCACGTCCAGCACCAGCGCTGCACCTTGCCAGCTCAGGATGTCGATGGCGTGAATCGTCACCCGGCGCGCCGGGCGTTCGATGGCCACGCCGGCTCTGGCGTATTCGTAGAGCGCCTTGCCTTCGTGCTTGAGCGCCGAATGCATGGGCGGCACCTGGTCGATCTGCCCAGTCAAGCGTGAGCAGGCGGCCACGATGGCGGCAGAGTCGCACGAGACAGGCCGATCTTCGACCACGGCACCTTCACGGTCGCCCGTGCTCGTGCGCTGGCCCAGGTGAAGCGTGGCGGTGTATCGCTTGTCTGCGTCCAGGCTGGCCTGGCTGAACTTCGTGGCGGCACCAAAACAAAGCGGAAGCAGGCCGGTGGCCAGGGGATCGAGCGTGCCCGTGTGTCCACCCTTTTCCGCGCGCAGGATGCCCTTGGCCTTTTGCAGCGCGTCGTTGCTCGTCCAGCCCAGCGGCTTGTCGAGCAGCAGCACGCCGTGCAGCACACGGCGGGGCTGGCGGGGCGGACGGGACGGGAGAGCCGGCTGCATCAGTCTTCTTTGGCGCGCAAGGCATTGGCCTTGGCGATCAGGGCGCTCAGATCGGCCGCACGTTCGGTGGTCTTGTCATAGTGGAAGTGCAGCGTGGGCACGGTGTGGATCGACAGGCGTTTGAACAAGCCGTTGCGCAGGAAGCCGGCGGCTTCGTTCAGCGCCTTGGCGCACTCTTGCGGATCATTCAGCAGCACCGAGAAGAAGATCTGCGCGTGTGCGTAGTCCGGCGTCACGTCCACGCTGTTGATGGTGACCATGCCGATGCGCGGGTCCGCCAGGTCGCGGATGAGCTCGGCCACATCGCGCTGGATCTGGTCGGCCACACGGAAGCTGCGGTTGGGGACGGCTTTTTTGTGTCGCATGTGGTGGTGTCCGAGGTGGGCCCTTCAAACACAAACCCCGCCTCTGTTCAGGAGGCGGGGTTTGCAGGTGAGGGCAAATCCGCCTTACAGCGTGCGTGCCACTTCCTTGACCTCGAAGAACTCCAGCTGATCGCCTTCCTTGATGTCGTTGTAGTTCTTCAGCTTGATGCCGCACTCGAAGCCTTCCTTGACTTCGCGCACGTCGTCCTTCAGGCGCTTCACCGATTCCACTTCGCCGGTGTAGATGACGACGTTCTCGCGCAGCAAGCGGAAGCGGGCGTTGCGGATGACCTGGCCGGCGGTGACCATGCAACCGGCCACGGTGCCGATCTTGCTGGCCACGAACACGGTGCGGATTTCGGCGGTGCCGATGATCTCTTCACGCTGCTCGGGTGCCAGCATGCCGCCCATGGCCGCCTTGATCTCGTCTACCGCGTCATAGATGATGTTGTAGTACTTCAGTTCGACACCGTTGCCCTCGGCCAGCTTGCGCGCCAACTGGTCGGCACGCACGTTGAAGCCGATGACCACGGCCTTGGAGGCGATTGCCAGGTTGATGTCGCTCTCGCTGATGCCACCCACCGCGGCGTGCACGATCTGCACCCGCACTTCGGGCGTGCTGAGCTTGAGCAGGCTCTGCGCCAGCGCTTCCTGCGAACCTTGCACGTCGGCCTTGACGATGAGCGACAGCGTCTGCGCCTGGCCCTCGCCCATGTTCTCGAACATGCCTTCCATCTTGGCGGCCTGGCGCCGATTGAGCGTGACCTCGCGGTACTTGCCCTGGCGGAAAGTGGCGATCTCGCGCGCCCGGCGCTCGTCGCCCAGCACCATGAATTCGTCACCGGCCTGCGGCACTTCGGTCAGACCCTGGATCTCCACCGGCATGGACGGGCCAGCGGATTCGATCGGCTTGCCGTCCTCGTCCAGCATGGCGCGCACGCGGCCGTAGCTGCTGCCGGCCAGCACCACATCGCCCTTTTTCAGCGTGCCGGTCTGGACCAGCACCGTGGCCACCGGGCCGCGGCCCTTGTCCAGCTTGGCTTCGATGACCAGCCCTTTGGCAGCTGCGTCGGTCGGTGCTCTCAGTTCCAGCACTTCAGCCTGCAACAGCACCTGTTCCAGCAGCGTGTCGATGCCCGTGCCCATCTTGGCCGAGACACCGACAAAGGGCGATTCACCACCAAACTCTTCGGGGATCACACCTTCGGCGACCAGCTCGCTCTTCACACGTTCGAGGTTGCTGTCGGGCTTGTCGATCTTGTTCATGGCCACGACGATGGGCACACCGGCGGCCTTCGCGTGGGCGATGGCTTCTTTGGTCTGCGGCATCACACCGTCGTCGGCTGCCACCACCAGGATGACGATGTCGGTGGCCTTGGCTCCACGCGCACGCATGGCGGTGAAGGCCGCGTGGCCCGGGGTGTCCAGGAAGGTGATCATGCCGCGCGGGGTTTCCACGTGGTAAGCACCGATGTGCTGCGTGATGCCGCCAGCTTCGCCCGCGGCCACACGGGCCCGCCGGATGTAGTCCAGCAAGCTGGTCTTGCCGTGGTCGACGTGACCCAT
Organism: Burkholderiales bacterium; assembly: GCA_038204775.1. Lineage (GTDB taxonomy): Bacteria > Pseudomonadota > Gammaproteobacteria > Burkholderiales > Burkholderiaceae_C > Rubrivivax. Next base: position 40,677 of record JBBRCN010000024.1, read on the forward strand.
GACCGTGACCACCGGCGCGCGCGGTACCTCCTCCGAGTCGTGCAGCGCGGCCTCTTCTTCGGTGAAGGCTTCCGGGTCGTCCAGCTTGGCGGCCATGGCCTTGTGGCCCATTTCTTCGACCACGATCATCGCGGTCTCCTGGTCCAGCTGCTGGTTGATGGTGACCATCTGGCCCAGCTTCATCAGTTGTTTGATGACCTCGGACGCCTTGACGCTCATCTTGTGCGCCAGGTCGGCCACGGAGATGGTCTCGGGCACGTGCACTTCCTGCACCACCTGCTCGGCCGACTGCTGGGTGCCCTCATGGTCACCCCGATCGCCACGGCGCGCGCCACCGCGCGGCGCACGCCAACCGGGTCGGCCACCGCCACCACCGTCGCTGCGGCCCTTGAGCGCAGCCCTCTTCTTGGCCGCGTCATCGGCCCAGCTGGACGACAACTTCTCGGACTTGACCTGTTTGTTCGCACCCGGCTTGGCAGCCGTGGTGGCACCCGGCGCGCCCGGTTTGGCCGTGGGCTTGTGGATCGTGCCCTTGATGGCTTCCTTGGGCGCCTCTGCCGGCTTGGGCTCTTCGGGCTTCTTGGCCACCAGCACCTTCTTGGGTGCGTTCATCATCGCGCGGATGGCGGCAGCTTCGGCTTCTGCAGCCTTGCGGCGGCGCGCCAGGTCGTCGGACTTGGCGGCGTCTTCGGCGGCCTTGTCGGCGGCCTTCACCACACGCAACACGGGCTTGGCCGGTTCTGCGGCCTTGGCGGCTTCAACGGCCACGACAGGCACGGCGGGCGCAGCCACCGGAGCCGCTGCCGGGCTGCTGGCGGCCTGGGCCTTGCCGGCGGCCTTGCTCAAGGCGGCTGCTGCTGCGGCTTCGGCGGCCACAGCCGCTTCTGCTGCGGCGCGTGCGGCTGCTTCCACTGCTGCGGCTTCGGCTGCTTCACGCGCGGCGCGTTCCTGCTGCTCACGCGCCAGGCGGGCGGCTGCGAGTTCCTCTTCCTGCACGCGGAAGGCTTCGGCCTGGGCGCGCGCTTGTTCTTCGCGGCGCTGCAGGTCCAGCTCTTCGGCGCTGGGGCCGGTGGGCTCTTGGCCGGCCGGCATGTCGTCGCGCTTGACGAAGACCCGCTTCTTGCGCACCTCCACCTGGATCGAGCGCGCGCGGCCGCTGGAATCGGCCTGCTTGATCTCGGTGGTGGTCTTCTTGGTCAGCGTGATCTTCTTGCGCTCGGTACCGACCACCGTGCCGTGCGAGGTGCGCAGGAAGTCCAGCAGACGCTCCTTGTCGGACTCGGTCAGCGCGTCATCGGGCGACTGCTTGGTCACTCCGGCCGATTGCAGTTGCTCCAGCAGCGCCGTGGTCGGGCGATTGAGCTGCGTGGCAAACTGGGCGACGGTCATCACGGCCATGGGTTCTTTTTCCTCGGGTGTTTCTGGCGCTGCAAGGCTTTTGCGTGCAGGGGGTTCAGGCGGTGAACCAATGTTCGCGGGCCTTCATGATCAGGATCTTGGCCTGCTCGTCGTCGATGGCGGTCATCTCGGTGAGTTCGTCCACCGCCAGGTCGGCCAGGTCGTCCCGGGTGTGGATGCCACCCTGGGCCAACTGGACGATGAGCTCGGGCGTCAGGCCTTCCAGGTCGCGCAGGTCTTGCGACACTTCTCCGACCTGCTCTTCCTTCTCGATTTCCATCGTCAGCAAAGCGTCTTTCGCCCGCGTGCGCAGTTCGTGCACGGTGTCTTCGTCGAAGCTTTCAATCTCCAGCATCTCGGTCAGCGGCACGTAGGCCACCTCTTCCAGGCTGCTGAAACCTTCGGCGATCAGGATGTCGGCCACTTCGGCGTCCACGTCGAGCTTGTCGACGAAGAGCGCACGCACCGATTCGCTTTCGTTGGCCTGTTTGGCCTGCGACTCTTCGGCCGTCATGATGTTGATGCGCCAGCCGGTCAGTTCGCTGGCCAGGCGCACGTTCTGACCGCCACGGCCGATGGCGATGGCGAGATTCTCCTCGTCCACCACCACGTCCATGGCGTGGCGCTCTTCGTCGACCACGATGCTCTGCACATTGGCCGGCGCCAGGGCACCGATCACAAATTGGGCCGGATCGTCTGACCACAAGACGATGTCCACACGTTCACCAGCCACTTCGTTGGTGACGGCATTGACACGCGAGCCGCGCACACCCACGCAGGTGCCGATGGGGTCGACACGGCGGTCGTGGCTGACGACGGCAATCTTAGCCCGACTGCCGGCATCGCGGGCACAGCTCTTGATCTCGAGCAGGCCCTGTTCGATCTCGGGCACTTCCTGGGCAAACAACTCGATCATGAAACCCGGCGCGCTGCGGCTCAACATGATCTGCGGGCCACGCTGCGTGGGGTCGATGCCTTGCAGGAAAGCCCGCACGCGGTCGCCGCTGCGCAGGTTTTCCTTGGGGATCATCTCGCTGCGCTTCAGACGCCCTTCGACACGACCGCTTTCGACAATGATGTCGCCCTTGTCCAGGCGCTTGACGGTGCCGACGAAGATTTTCTCGCCCCGGGCCAGAAAGTCGTTGAGCAGCTGCTCCCGCTCGGCATCGCGGATCTTTTGCAGGATGACCTGCTTGGCCGCCTGCGCACCAATGCGGCCAATGGTCACCGACTCCACCGCTTCTTCGATGTAGTCACCTTCTTCGATGTCGGGGATGCGGTCCAGTGCGTCGGACAGCAGCTCTTCGGCATCGGGGTTCTGCAGGCCGGCGGAGTCGGGCACCACCAGCCAGCGGCGGAAGGTCTCGTAGACACCCGTGTCGCGGTCCACCGCCACACGCATGTCCACTTCGCCGCCGTGCAGCTTCTTGCTGGCTGACGCCAACGCTGCTTCCACGGCGCCGAAGACAACGTCACGCTCCACCGTTTTCTCTCGCGAGATGGCATCCACCAACATCAGCATTTCGCGGTTCATCGCTTCACAAGCCTCCGTCAACCCCGGCCCCGGCTTCTGCCGCAGCCTGGTCTGTTGCAGGCGCGGCCTTCGCCGCGGCCTGGTTCGCACCACCGTCCTTGACTTGCCTGGACTGGCGGCCCTTGAAATCCACCACCGGCACGAGTCGCGCTTCACGCACTTCTTGCAGCGTGAAGCCCAGCACCTGCTCGGTCTTGCCGTTCTTGAAAACCAGTTGCCAGCCGCCACCTTCGGCTGCTGACAAAACGCCCTGCCAGGACTTGCGCCCTTCGAAGGGCTGTTTGAGCGTGATGTTCACCGCCTGGCCCGAAAACCGCACGTAGTCGGCCTCGCGCTTGAGTGGCCTGTCCAGCCCCGGCGAGGACACCTCGAGCCGGGCGTATTCCAGACCTTCCACTTCCAGCGCGTACTGCAACTGCCGGGTGACGGCCTCGCAATCGTCGACGGTGACAAATTCGCCGTCGTCCTGAACGGCGTCAGGGCCCCTGCCCACGGTGTAGCTGCGCCCGGACTGGCGGTCGATGGTGATGCGCAGCAGGCCGCGCGGGGCGCGCTCCACGTCCACCAGGTCATAAGCCAGTCCCGACACCGTAGCCTGGATCGCTTCCTGCCAGCCCAGGCGCACGCCGACGGCTGCGGGCTCGTGCCGCGCGCTGTCTGCACCCTTTGCTGCAACCTTTGCTGCAACCTGTGTCTTGCGGCTTGCGCCGCTGCCTGAAACTTGCCCCAAACCCGTCTGCCCCTGCCTGGTTCACCGTGCGGATGCCCGGCCCGCGCCATGCCGCCGGGCGCGCCGCCAAGACCGCATGTCCGGTGACCGGCGCTGCCTGCCCAGATGCTTTTGTGCATTCAGGCGGCGGCACGGAGCCACGAGAGTCGATCGAGCAAAAAAAATGGGCTGGAAGATTCCGCCCACGCAGCATTACCCGGAAAAGGGCGGATTATAGCTGTGCTGCATTGCACGGGCAACACCGGTGTGTTCTGGGCATGTGCTGGGGGCCAAGCCATGGCGTGCAGCACAAGTGCGGCCGCGGGACCATGGGACGCCCGCGTGACAGAATCGCGCCCGATTTTGACCCTCACAGAAAAACGGAGACACCATGGGCTTTCTCGCCGGCAAACGCTTCCTCGTCACGGGCGTGCTGTCCAACCGTTCCATCGCCTACGGCATCGCGCGCGCCTGCCATGCACAAGGGGCCGAACTGGCCTTCAGCTATGTCGGCGAGCGTTTCAAGGAACGGGTGACCGAGTACGCCGGCCACTTTGGGTCGAGCCTGGTCTACGAATGCGACGTGTCCAACGACAGCCACATCGACACCGTGTTCAAGGACCTGTCCCAGGTGTGGCCGCAGTTCGACGGCTTTGTCCACAGCATCGGCTTTGCGCCGCGTGAAGCCATTGCCGGCGACTTTCTGGACGGCCTGACGCGCGAGAACTTCCGCATCGCACACGACATCAGCGCCTACAGCTTCCCGGCATTGGCCAAAGCCGCCCTGCCCTACCTGCGGCCACAGGCGGCGCTGTTGACGCTGAGCTACCTGGGTTCACTGCGCGCCGTGCCCAACTACAACACCATGGGCCTGGCCAAGGCCTCGCTCGAAGCCAGCGTGCGCTACCTGGCCGCCAACCTGGGGCCCAAGGGCATTCGCGTCAACGGCATCAGCGCCGGCCCCATCAAGACGCTGGCCGCCAGCGGCATCAAGGACTTCAGCAAGCTGTTGGGGTTGGTGGCCGCCACCTCACCTCTGGGTCGCAACGTCACCATCGACGACGTGGGCAACGTCGCGGCCTTCCTGCTGTCCGACCTGGCCGGCGGCGTCACCGCCGAGATCACCTATGTGGACGGTGGCTTCAGCCACGCCATGGTCGCTGGCGCCGCCGACGCGTAGTCACGCCTCGCGCACGCAGTCCACATAGTAGCGCCGCGTGCCGGGTTCTGAGTCGTCTTCCACCAGCCCGTGCACGTCGGTGTCGAAGCCAGGGAAGGCGCCGTTGAACTCGCGAGTGAAGCGCAGGTAGTCGACGATCTTCTTGTTGAAGCGCTCTCCCGGAATCAGCAGCGGAATGCCCGGCGGATAAGGCGTCAGCAGGCTGGTCGTGATGCGCCCTTCCAGCGCGTCGATGTCCACACGTTCGGTCTTGCGGTGGGCGATGTGCGCAAAGGCATCGCTGGGCTTCATGGCCGGCTGCAGGTCTGACAGGTACATGTCGGTGACCAGACGCGCAATGTCGCCCTTGGCGTACATGGCGTGGATCTGCTGGCACAGGTCGCGCAGCCCCATGCGCTCATAACGCGGGTAGGCCGCCACGAACTCCGGCAGGATGCGCCACAGCGGCGCGTTGCGGTCGTGGTCGTCCTTGAACTGCTGCAGTGCCGTCAGCAGCGTGTTCCAGCGGCCCTTGGTGATGCCGATGGTGAACATGATGAAGAAGGAATACAGACCCGTCTTCTCGACCACCACGCCGTGTTCAGCCAGAAACTTGGTGACGATGCTGGCCGGGATGCCGGTCTCTGAAAACTGCCCCGACATGCCCAGGCCCGGCGTGATGATGGTGCACTTGATCGGGTCCAGCAGGTTGAAGCCCTCGGCCAGGTCACCAAAGCCGTGCCAGGTCTCACCGGCCTTCAGCACCCATTCGCTGCTGTGGCCGATGCCCTCGGAAGCCAGTTCATCAGGGCCCCAGACCGTGAACCACCAGTCCTTCTCGCCAAACTCCAGTTCCACCTTGCGCATCGCGCGCCGGAAGTCCAGCGACTCCAGGATGCTCTCTTCCACCAGCGCTGGCCCGCCCGGCGCCTCCATCATCGCTGCGGCCACGTCGCAGCTGGCGATGATGGCGTACTGCGGGCTGGTGCTGGAGTGCATCAGGTAGGCCTCGTTGAAGAGGTGGCGGTCGAGCTTGCGTTCCTGTGCGTCCTGCACCAGCACCTGGCTGGCCTGGCTGATGCCTGCCAGCAGCTTGTGCGTGCTTTGGGTGGCGAAGACCAACTGGTCCTTGGGCCGCTGGCGCTTCTTGCCCATGGCGTGGAAGCAGCCGTAGAAGGTGTGGAAAGCCGCGTGCGGCAGCCAGGCTTCGTCGAAGTGCAGCGTGTCGATGTAGCCATCGAGCGTGTGCTTGATGGTTTCGGTGTTGTAGAGCACACCGTCATAAGTGCTTTGGGTCAGCGTCAGGATGCGCGGCGTGACGGTGGCCGCGTCCACGTGCGACAGCAGCGGGTTGGCCGCAATCTTGCGCCGGATGGTGTCGGGCGAAAACTGACTTTCGGGGATGGGCCCGATGATGCCGTAGTGGTTGCGCGTGGGTGTCAGGAAGACCGGAATGGCGCCCGTCATGATGATGCTGTGCAGGATGCTCTTGTGGCAGTTGCGGTCCACCACCACCACGTCACCGGGAGCCACCGTGTGGTGCCACACCATCTTGTTGCTGGTGCTGGTGCCGTTGGTGACAAAGAAGCAGTGGTCGGCGTTGAAGATGCGCGCCGCGTTGCGTTCGCTCTGCGCCACAGGGCCGGTGTGGTCGAGCAGCTGGCCCAGTTCTTCGACGCTGTTGCAGACGTCGGCACGCAGCATGTTCTCGCCAAAAAACTGGTGGAACATTTGCCCTACGGGGCTCTTGAGGAAGGCCACGCCGCCGCTGTGCCCGGGGCAGTGCCAGCTGTACGAGCCGTCCTGCGCGTAGTCCATCAGCGCCTTGAAGAAGGGCGGCGCCAGGCCGTCGAGATAGCTGCGGGCTTCGCGGATGATGTGACGCGCCACAAATTCCGGCGTGTCTTCAAACATGTGGATGAAGCCGTGCAGTTCGCGCAGGATGTCGTTGGGGATGTGCTGGCTGGTGCGCGTTTCGCCGTAGATGTAGATCGGGATGTCGGCGTTCTTGCGCCGGATCTCTTCGATGAACTTGCGCAGGTTCAGCACCGCGGGGTCCAGATCGGGGCCACCCTGAAACTCTTCGTCGTCGATGCTCAGGATGAAGGCGCTGGCGCGGCTTTGCTGCTGCGCAAACTGGCTCAGGTCGCCGTAGCTGGTGGCACCCAGGATCTCGAAGCCCTCTTTGACGATCGCGTCGGCCAGGGCCCGAATGCCGAGCCCCGAGGTGTTCTCTGAGCGGAAGTCTTCGTCGATGATGACGATGGGGAAACGGAATCGGAGCATGGTGTGGGCTCGGCTGAAGGCTGGGCTGAACGGGCAGAAGGACACTGAGTGTAGGGTCGCTCGGCGCGGGGCCCTGCTGTTGCACCGCATCGCTACACTTGATCGCACATTCACCCACTGGGAGCACGACGATGGACTGGAGCGCACCCACCGCTTGGTGGTTGGCGGCTGGCGTGCTGGTGGCAGCTGAACTCGTCACCGGCACTTTCTACCTGCTGATGCTGGCCGTGGGCTGTGTTGTGGCTGCCGTGCTGGCGCACCTGGGCCTGGGCACAAGCCTGCAGGTGGTGTGTGCTGCCCTGGCCAGTGGGGGCGCCACCGCGGTCTGGCACGTCAAACGGGCCAAATCCCCAAGCTCGGCACCTGCGGCATTCAACCGCGACGTGGTGCTGGACATCGGCGAGTCGGTGCGTGTGCCGCTGTGGGATGCCGATGGCACCGCCCGGGTGCAGTACCGAGGCGCGGGCTGGTCGGTGCGATTTGCCGGAACGGGTACGCCGCTGCCGGGCGACCACGTCATCGTCTCGTTGCAAGGCAACCAACTGGGTGTGGCGCCCGCACCGCACCCCTGAACAAACCATTCACCTGAAAGCACCCATGGAAATTGCCATCGTCCTGGCCGTCATCGCCATCATCTTCATCTCGCGCACGATCAAGATCGTGCCGCAGCAGACCGCCCTGGTGGTCGAGCGACTGGGCAAGTACGACCGCACGCTGACACCGGGCCTGAAGTTCGTCATCCCGTTCATCGAACGCGTAGCCTACAAACACTCGCTGAAGGAAGTGCCGCTGGACGTGCCCAGCCAGGTGTGCATCACGCGCGACAACACGCAACTGCAGGTGGACGGCATCCTGTACTTCCAGGTCACCGACCCCATGCGCGCCAGCTACGGCAGCAGCGACTACCTGATGGCCATCACCCAACTGGCGCAGACCACCTTGCGCAGCGTGGTGGGCAAGATGGAGCTGGACAAGACCTTCGAAGAGCGCGACATGATCAATGCCAGCGTGGTCAACGCGCTGGACGAAGCGGCCATGACCTGGGGTGTGAAGGTGCTGCGCTACGAGATCAAGGACCTCACGCCGCCGGCCGAGATCCTGCGCAGCATGCAAGCGCAGATCACCGCCGAGCGCGAAAAGCGCGCCTTGATCGCGGCGTCGGAAGGCCGGCGCCAGGAGCAGATCAACATTGCCACGGGCGAACGCGAGGCCTTCATCGCAAGATCCGAAGGCGAAAAGCAGGCCGAGATCAACAATGCGCAGGGTGAAGCCGAAGCGATCAAGTCCGTGGCCGACGCCACCGCACACGCCATCCGCATCGTGGCCCAGGCCATCCAGTCGCCCGGCGGTGAGCAGGCTATCCAGCTCAAGGTGGCCGAAAAGGCAGTGGAGGCCTACAGCCAGCTGGCCAGGACCAACAACACGATGATCGTGCCCGGCAACATGAGCGAGGTGTCGGCACTCATCGGTACCGCGATGACGCTGCTCAAGGGTGGCAAGCTAGGGTGAATCCGCAAGCCGCGCTCAACGTCTTGGGTACGGCCCTGGTGGCGTGTTCCTATGACCCACTGACAGGCTGGACCCGCGACGGCTGCTGCCACACCGACGCGCAGGACGCGGGCAGCCACGTCATATGCGCGCGCGTGAACGTCGAGTTCCTGAACTTCCAGATGGAACGTGGCAATGACCTCATCACGCCCCGACCTGAGCACCGTTTCAAGGGTCTGAAGCCCGGTGACCGCTGGTGCGTTTGCGCGCTGCGCTGGCGCGAGGCCTATGAACATGGGTGCGCGCCGCCCGTCGTGCTGGAGAGCACTCACGCCAAGGCGCTGGAATACGTGCTGATGGAGTGGCTGCGCCAACACGCCGTGAGCCCTGCAGCGCAAGGCTAGAATGCCATCTGCTTGAATGCGGCGCAGTGAGTTTTGCGACCTTCAAGACTTGGAAGGGTGGATGAGCGGCTTAAGTCGCATGCCTGGAAAGCATGTGGGGGTTAACAGCCCCCCGCGGGTTCGAATCCCGCCCCTTCCGCCACGGCCACCTATGAAAATAGGTGCATGAATCTTCACCACCCATCGTCGGACCCGCCATCCTGGAAATGCGTGAGGTTGCGCTGTCGTGAAGGCTCCGATGCGTGTTCACCCACGAGGCAAGCCGCGCCGAACCTTGCTCTCACCCCAAGATACCGGGGTTTTTACCTTCCCCACGCGCGCGCGAGGAGCGCAACAAACTCCTGACCTCAGGCCACTGCGAACTGCTTGATCGCTTCCAGCACCTGCACCATCTCATCGACCTTCACCCTGGGGAACCGAGGTGAATCGGTCTTCCGGCGGCAGAATCGGGGCATGAAGACCCCGAATTTGAGGATGCGTTTGAATCGGCCAAGTCGAGGGCTTCGATGAGTGTCGATTTGGTAGCGACCAACTCTGGTCCCACCTCTCCGCGTGGGGTTAGGAGCTTCATCGAAAGGTGGTCCCCGGGCGGCGCTTCCCACGAACTTGGTGAGAGAGCAGGGGCCCAGCTTCACTTCATTGAGCTCTGTCGTCTCCTGGGCGTCCCGGAGCCCAACGATGCCGAGAACTACTGTTTCGAGCGTGGCCTCACGAAGACCGGCAGCACCGGCCAACGGACTGATGGCTTCGCCGACGTGTGGCTTCGCGGCTGCTTCGGGTGGGAGTACAAGGCGCCGGGCAAGAGCCTTGAGGGCGCGCTGCGCCAGTTGATGATGTACGCGCTGCCGCTGGAGAGTCCGCCGCTGCTGGTGGTCAGCGATCGGCTGCGCATTGAGGTTCACACGCACTTCACGGGCACCCCGAGCGAATGCCATCGCTTCGCACTGGCCGATCTTGGCCGGCCGGAAGTGCAGCAGCGCCTACGGCAACTCTGGCTGGACCCCGAGAGCTTCAAGCCCCGCCGCAGCAACCGGGACATCACCGAAGAGGCTGCGCAGACCTTCGCAGGCACAGCGGAGCGTCTCCGTGCCGCTGGCGTTGCGCCTGCTCAGGTCAGTCACTTCCTGACGCAGTGCGTGTTCTGCTTCTTTGCCGAGGACGTGGGCCTGCTTCCAGCCCGCTTGTTCGAGCGCCTGGTCAGCGTGGCCTTGACGCCGGAGAAGATGCGGGTTCAGCTCGCGCACCTGTTCGAGTCGATGCGAGATGGGGGCATGTTCGGCGTCGACTCGGTGCCCTGGTTCAACGGTGGCCTGTTCCTGAAGATCGAGGTGCCGCAGCTTCAGGCCGCAGACGTGGCTGCGCTCAAGGCCGCCAGTGGGCTCGATTGGAGCGCCATCGACGCCACCATCTTCGGCACCCTGTTCGAGCGCGGGCTGGACCCCGCGAAGCGCAGCCAGCTCGGCGCCAACTTCACCGACGCTGCCACCATCCTGCGCCTGGTTGAGCCGGTGGTGCAGCGGCCGCTGCTGGCCGAGTGGGCGGGAGCGAAAGCCACGCTGGCCGCAGCCATGGCCAAGAGCAAGCGGCACGGCGACAAGGCCTGGCGCGACGCACAGGGGGTCTTCGTGGGCTTCCTGGAACGGCTGCGCACCTACCGTGTGCTCGACCCGGCCTGCGGCAGCGGCAACTTCCTGCACCTCGCGCTGAAGTGCCTCAAGGACATCGAGCACCAGGTCAACCTGGAAGCCGAGGCGCTGGGCCTGGAGCGCCAGCACGACGTGACCGGTCCGCACAACGTGCTGGGCATCGAGTTGAACGAGTACGCGGCCGAGCTGGC
>JBBRCN010000025.1:0-51262 GCA_038204775.1 Burkholderiales bacterium
CGTGGCCCATTGCGCAGGGTCGCCGCCCACGGCTTCGGCCAGCAGGCGGCCTTTCAGACGTGATTCATGCGAGGAGTCGCACATCTGGGCAAAAGCGCGGTTGGACCACAACACCCGGCCGGCCGAGTCGGTGACGACCACCGCGTCGGGGGTCTGGCCGATGAAGTCCAGCACAGCTTGGGGGTCGCTGGCCGAAGCCAGCGCGCGGCGTGCGCGCAGCAGCAGGCACATCTTGTCCTCGGCCCTGAACGGCGTGGCCGACAGGTCGATGGGCAAGTCGGTGCTGGCCACCTTCAGCCGCATCTCCGCAGCGTGGCCACTGGCCCTTGCCGTGACCAGCAGTTCGTCCAGCGTCGGCCGCAAGGGCGGGTCGATGAAACGGCGCAGCGTGTGGCCCACCAGTTCAGACGCCGACGCACCCAGCAGCGGGCCGGCGGCCGGGTTGGCTTCCAGCACGGCAAAGGTTTCTGCGTCCAGCACCAGCACGGCGTCGTGCGCCACCTGGAACAGCTGCTGATAGCGGCTTTCGGCCTGGCGGCGCTGCCAGTACTCGCGTTCCATCTCCTGCTGGGCGTCAAGGAAACGCTGCTGGATGGCGCTGACGGCTCGCAAGTCGCGCCCCACGGCCAGCACCGGGCCGCTGGCGCCCAGGCGCACGGCGGCCCAGGAGACCGGAATTTCGGTGCCGCCCGTCGTGGGGTGGTTCAGCTCGCGGCGGCGCGACACCCCGTTGTTCTGCGCTTCCTGCAGCAGCAGTTCCACCTTCTGCCGCGCGGCGCTGGGCACGATTTCGGCCCAGGGCCGGCCCAGCCATTCCTGGCCCTGGCTGCCCAGTGGCACCTGGCCTTCGGCCACATTGCAGATCACACCGTCGGCGCCGATGACCAGGGCGATATCGCCCGCCACCCGCACCACGGTAGAGGCGAGCTCGGGCGCCAACTCGGAGAGCTGCGACAAGCGCTGGTCAAATTCGGCGTACATACCTTGTAAGGTAGCACAGACACTCGACAAAGGGCAGGCGGGTTGACACCCTGGCGGCGGCAAAGGTGGCGGCAAAGGTGGCGGCAAAGGCGGCCGGCACAGTTCGGTGTACTGGGCCATGAAAATGGTGTGCAGGGTGTTGAACATCGGCCCCGTCACGTTCCAGTGGAAATTGTGCGTGGCCGTTGTGAACTGCGCTGCGGTGTCCTGCCCCTGGGGCTGACCGCCGTCGGCGACCGCACGGGTCCGACGCCTGGCGTAGGCCTGGTCCGACACGGCACTGCGGCATCGGACGATGGGCTGCGGCCGAGCGATTGTCTATCTTCCGCCTACCGGCCCCTGCGGCCACAGACTCATGGAGATGCCATGACCCGCACCCGTCTCAACACCCGCAGCCTCGCCATCGTTGCCGCCGCCTTCGCCCTTGCCGCCTGTGATCAACAGCCGCCTGCCGGCCCCACCGTGGGTCAGCGCATAGACCAAGGCATCGCCACGGCCGAGCGCAAGACCGCAGGGGCGCGTTCGGATGTTGAAAGGGCCGGCGCCCAGGTTGGCCAGGCCTTGCGTGAAGCCAGCAAGGACGTGGCCAATGCCACCCGCGATGCCGCCATCACTGCCCAGGTGAACGCCGAATTGGCGCGCGACGACAAGCTCAGCGCACTGCGCATCGATGTGGACACCGTGGCTGGCCGCGTGGCGCTTGTTGGCACCGCGCCCGACAGCGCCTCGCGCGAACGCGCCGAGAAGCTCGCCGCTGCGGTGGCCGGCGTGGTGGCGGTTGAAAACCGCCTGATCGTGGCGGCCAAGAGTTGACCCGCTGACGAGCCGCTGCAAGCCACCTGTTGCCCGCCAGTCCCTATCGGAGCAAGGCGCATGAGAACCTCGATTGCCTCACCCAAGCGGGCCGCGTTGCTGGCTTGGGCTTGGCCCGCAGGCAGCCTGCTGGCAATAGCCGCTGCTGCGCTGCTGGCCGACCTGATGCCCTTGCCGGCACTGGCCGCTACCCCTGATGCCCTGCCGGTGCTGATGGAGGTGGCGCCGGCCGAAGACGCTGCACTTGCACTGGCGGCCATGGTCTAGTGCATGCCCTGCCCGCACTGCGGCACACTCCGGGCCACCGCGCCCGAAGCCCCGGCGCGGGTGCAGAACCCGCCATGAACGCGCCGGGCCGCCCCTAGGGCGAATACCGGCGTGCGCAGCACGAAGGTCCAAAGTTGAGCAACCAGTCACCAGCCCTGAGCACCTTTGTCGTCGAGGACAGCCCGGTGATACGCGAGAACCTGGTCGCGACCCTGGAGGAGCTCGTGCCCGTTCAGGTGGTGGGCTGGGCCGAGGGGGAGGCCGAGGCGCGGCACTGGCTCAGCGACCCCGCCAAGCGCTGTGAGTTGGTCATCGTTGACCTCTTCTTGCGCGAAGGCTCGGGCCTGGGTGTGTTGCGTGCCTTGCACGCTCACCCGGCACGTTGTGTCGTGCTCAGCAACTACACCACGCCCGAGATGCGGGCCAGGTGCCTGGCCCTGGGTGCTGACCGCGTGTTCGACAAGTCAGGCGAACTGGACGAACTGATCGCCTACTGCCAGCGCCTGGCAGCGGGCGCTCCGCCCACGGTGCCCGGTGCGCTGGCTTGAAGCCGCCGCGCCGCGCCGGCCGCTGTGCGAGTCAGGCTTGGGCCTACTTCAGCAAGCCGTTTTTCAACGCGTAGTAGGTCAGGTCGCTGTTCGAGCCCAGGGCCATTTTTTCCAGCACCCGCGTGCGGTAGGTGGACACCGTCTTCACGCTCAGCGACAGGCTCGTTGCCAGCTGGCCCACCGTTTCGCCGCGCGCCAGGTGCAAAAAAACCTGCATTTCGCGGTCAGACAGCTTTTCGTGCGCCAGTTTGTCGCCGCCACCCAGCCCGGCGGCCAGTTGTTCGGCTACAGCGGGGGTGATGTAACGGCGCCCGGCGGCGGCCATGCGGATGGCGCGCACGATCTCGTCGGGGTCGGTGTCCTTGCCGATGTAACCTGCGGCCCCCTGGCGCAGCAGCGTGGTGGCGTAGTGCTCTTCGGGGTAGCTGCTGAGCATCAGCACCGGCAGCGCCGGCGCACGGGCCTTGATGGCCAGCAGCAGGTCCACGCCGGTCTGTTCGGGCATGGCGATGTCCAGCAGCACCACGTCGACGGATTCGGCTCGCACCACGTCCATCAGTTCGCGCCCGTTGGCACACTCGGCCACCACCGACAGGTCGTCGTGCTCGGCCAGAAACTGGCGCAACCCGGCTCGAACGAGCGCGTGGTCGTCGGCGATGGCAACGCGGATCATCGGGCGGGCGCCCCGATCGAACGGGTGTGTGGCTTCATGGACGGGCAGTGTAGGGGCAAGGGATGCCAATGAACATCGTGCGGCGACTGCCGCGCAGCCGCTGGGCCTTGCCGCTGGCGCTGGCCGCCGTGCTGCTGGTGCTGGTCATCAACGAGCTGGCCTACCACCGCGCCAGCGTGGCGCTGGCAGCGCTGGACCAGCGTGTGGAGCTGCGGCGCGACGTGCAGTTGCTGGTGCGCCGTGTCGGCGACGCCGAAAGCGGCCAGCGCGGGTTTCTGCTCACGGGGCGCGACGAATACCTCGAGCCCTACGAGCGCTCGCTGGGCAGCGTGCGCATGCTCGCCAAGGCCGTCGCCCAAGGTTATGGCGACGACGCGGAAGCGGCCGTGCACGTGGCGGCCATCATCGGGGCTGCCGAGTCCAAGCTGTCGGAGATGGAAACGGTGCTGGAGCTGTACCGCGAAGGTCGCCACGACACCTGGCAGGCACTGCTGAGCACCAACATCGGCAAGGAGCAGATGGACGCGGTGCGCTCTGCCGCCGACCGCCTGTTTGCGCTGGAGTCTTCGCGCATCGTCGAAGGCCGCGACGGCGTCGCCGAGACCTTGCGTGTCAGCCGCCTGGCGCTGGGGGCGATGGCTGCGCTGGGCACGCTGGCCATGGTGCTGTTCTTGCGCCAGTCGCGCGCCGCCGATGCCGCCCAGCGCCGCCACGACGCCGAGTTGCAGGCAGAGCGTGACCAGCTGGAACGGCAGGTCGAACGCCGCACCGCTGAACTCAACGAGCTGGCCCATCACTTGCAAAGTGCACGCGAAGACGAACGCGCCAGTCTGGCGCGCGAGCTGCATGACGAACTGGGCGCCTTGCTCACGGCCGCCAAGCTGGACGCGGCGCGTCTGAAGCGCAGCCTGGGCGGCCCGGTGGCCGAGAGCGAAGCGCGGCTGGCGCACCTGAACGGCACCGTCAATCGGGGCATCGAGCTCAAGCGCCGAATCATCGAAGACCTGCACCCTTCGGCCCTGTCCACCCTGGGCCTGGCCGCAGCGCTGGACATCCTGTCACGCGAATTTGCACAGCGCAGCGAACTGAAGGTGCACACCGAGCTGAAAGAGCTGACGCTGGACGAACGCAGCGCCATCACGGTCTACCGCCTGGTGCAAGAGTCGCTGACCAACATCGCCAAACACGCCAAGGCGAGCACGGTGCATGTGACGTTGCGCGAAACGACGGGCGCGCCAGCCGGCATCGAGGTGGCGGTGCAAGACGACGGACGAGGCTTTGATCCCAACGCCGTGCCTGGCAGCCAGCACGGCCTGCTGGGCATGCGCCAGCGAGTGCAGGCGCTCGACGGCAGGCTGCAGCTGGACAGCGCGCCCGGGCGGGGCACGCGGCTGGTGGCTTGGCTGCCGCAGCTGAAGGGCGCCCCCGACGCCCCGCCTGACGCCGCCCCTGACGCCGCCCCCGAAGGCGCCGCTCAGGACGTGAGCCGCTGGACGCCCTCCAGCGGGCAGGCGTAGATGCAGTTGCGCAGCGCCGCGATGGCCTCGTAGCGCGGGAAGGTGCGGCGCCAGGCCAGCACGACACGGCGGGTGGGCACCGGCGCGCTGAACTTGACGTACTTGATATGCGTCTGGGGCTCCGTCGGCACGCTGAGCTGAGGCACCACGGTCACGCCCATGCCGCTGGCCACCATGTACTTGATGGTTTCCAGTGAACTGCCTTCAAAACTCTTGCGTATGCCCTCGCCAACGCCAACGCCATGGCTGGCAAAGCGGGCGTATTCGGGGCAGACCTCCAGCACATGGTCGCGGAAGCAGTGGCCCGTGCCCAGCAGCAGCATGGTTTCGGTCTTCAACTCTTCGGCCGCCAGGCTCTTGCGCCTGGCCAGCGGGTGTTTGCACGGCACGGCCGCCTGGAAGGGTTCGTCGTACAGCGGCGCCACCGCCAGGCCGGTGTCGGGAAAGGGCTCGGCCAGAATGGCGCAGTCCAGCTCGCCCAGGCGCAGCATGTCCAGCAGCTTGGCGGTGAAGTTTTCCTGCAGCATCAGCGGCATCTGCGGCACACGGTCGATGGCCTGGCGCACCAGGTCGGGCAGCAGGTAAGGGCCGATGGTGTAGATCACGCCCAGGCGCAGCGGGCCCGACAGCGGGTCTTTGCCGAGCTTGGCAATCTCGCGGATGGCAGCGGCCTGTTCGATGACCTGTTGCGCCTGGCGCACGATCTGCTCGCCCAGCGGTGTCACGCTGACCTCGGCCGTGCCGCGTTCGAACAGCTTCACGTCCAGCTCTTCTTCCAGCTTTTTCACTGCCACCGACAACGTGGGCTGGCTGACGAAGCAGGCTTCGGCGGCGCGGCCGAAATGTTTCTCGCGCGCGACGGCCACGATGTACTTGAGCTCGGTCAGGGTCATGGGGTCGATTGTGTCCAAGTTCGTGCAGCCGGGTCGGCGCCTCACCCGCTGTCTTGCGCCGTTGGTCCGGTGAACCGGCGCCGCAGGCCGCACGAGCGGCTGGCTGCCGCAGGCCGCCACAGCCTTGATCTGATCTTCACATCGGGCGGCCACAGTGCCGCTCACGCGTGTCAATTCGAGGCAGCACTCAAAGAAGGCGCCCTTGTCGTGCCGGCACCTGCTGCACACTGCGCGACCCACCCCCAAGCCATGGACAACGCCGCCACCCGACCGCACGCCCTGGTGGTGGAAGACCACGCGCCGCTGCGTCAACAAATTACCGCGCTGTTGACCCGCGCCGGCTGGCGTGTGGACGAAGCCGCCGACGGTGCGCTGGCGCTGCAGTCGGCCCTGGCGCAGCCACCCGACGTGCTGGTGCTGGACATCGGCCTGCCGGGGCTGGACGGCCTGTCGCTGTGCGAAAGACTGCGCCGCGAAGCACCGCGCCACGTGCCGGTGCTGATGTTGACCGCGCACGACACCCTGGCCGACAAGCTGTGCGGTTTTGCGGCTGGCGCCGACGACTACCTGGTCAAGCCCTTTGCCAGCGAAGAGCTGTTGGCGCGCATGCACGCGCTGGCCCGGCGCAAGACCGCGGGCCAGGACTACCTGCTGCAACTGGGCAGCCTGCAGATCGACCGCCGCGCGCGGGAGGCCAGCCGCCAGGGCGTGCGGCTGCTGCTGCCGCCCACGGCATTTGCCATCCTGCTGCTGCTGGCCGAGGCCTGGCCGCGCGCGCTGACACGCAGCGCGCTCATCCACCGCCTGTGGGACGACGAGCCGCCTGAATCCGACCCCTTGCGCAGCCACCTCTACGTCTTGCGCCAGCAGCTGGACCGGCCTTTCCTGCCGCAGGCCCCGGCGATGCTGAAAACCGTGCATGGGGTGGGGTTCCGGCTGGAGGCCGACACCACCGCCGAGCCATCGGCAGACGCAACATGAAACACCGCCTGCAGCGCCGACTGATGACCGCGCTGGCGGCCTTCACGCTGGGCGTGAGCCTGCTCTTCGGCCTGTTCGCCATGGCCTTTGTCTACACGGTGGAAGACCGTTTCCTGGAGCGGCTGCTGCTGCAGGAAGCCGCCGCGCAAAGGGCCCAACTGGCGCAGCATGGCCGTTTTGGCCCCACCGGCAGCGACTTCATCGAGCTGCACACCACGGCCGACACGCTGCCCGCCGAACTGCGCACGCTGCTGGCTGAAGAACCGCGTCGGCGCGAGGCCCCCGGCAACGATGGCCGCCACTACCACCTGCTGCCGCTGGGCGCCGCTGGCAGCCCGCCCTGGCTGGTGGCCGAGGTCAGCCAGCAGCTCATCGTGCGGCCCATGCGGCAAGAGCTGCTGGGCTGGCTTGCGGGCTGGGGGCTGGTGATGGTGGCGCTGTCGCTGGCCCTGGCGCGCTGGCTGGCGCACCACACCAGCGCACCGCTGGCGCGGCTGGCAGACCAGGTCACCCAAGCCGCACCCGAGCGCCTGCCGACGCGCCTGGCACAAGGCACCCGCGACGACGAAGTGGGCGCCGTGGCCCGTGCCTTCGACGCACTGCTGGACCGCACCCGCGCTTTCATCAACCGCGAACAGGCGTTCACGCGCGACGCCAGTCACGAACTGCGCACACCGCTGGCCGTGCTGCGCATGGGCATCGAGGGCCTTCAGGGCGACACCCGTCTGCCGCCCGCCGTGCAACAGCAGCTGCTGCCGCTGCACGCCGCCACGCGCCTGATGGAGCAGACCGTGCACACCCTGCTGCTGCTGGCCCGCGAAGGTGATGCCGCGCCCAACCCAGGAACGCCAGCCGCGGCAGTGCCTGTGCTGCCGCTGGTCGAAGACTGGGTGCTGGCCCATGCCGACTGGCTGGACGCGCGACAGCTGCAGCTGGACCTGAAGCTGTCGCGTGGCGACACGGTGGCGCTGCCCTCCCCGGTGCTGCAGCTGGCCCTGTCCAGCCTGCTGGGCAACGCGCTGGCACATGGCCACGCCGGGGGCACGGTGCAGGTGGCGCTGGATGCAGACGGAGTGCTCATCCGCAACCCCAGCGCCGCCTTGCCGGCCGGCGCCGGCCAGGCGTTCGTGAAGGGTGAAGCCAGCGGCGGCTTCGGCCTGGGCCTGGCCATCGTGCAGCGTTTGCTGGAACGCCACGGCAGCCGCCTGGTGCTGGGCCATGCCGACGGTTGCACCGAAGCGCGCATCGGGCATCCGGCACCGCAAGCGGCGGCCCCGCAAGCAGCCTCAGCCGAGACCTTGCGGCGCTGATCTGCCCCCCGCTTGTGGTCACGAGATGGCCTTGATCTGGCCTTCACAGGCGGCTGCCAAGGTGTCGGCCTTCAGCTCCTGTATGCCTGCCGATGTCAACTTTTTTTCGCTTCATCCTGCTGTCGCTGATCGCCAGCTTCACAGTCGGCGCCAGCGCCCAAGAGCTGGAAAGCGACCTGCAGGCCCAGCTGAAATCGCAGCAACTGACGGGCCTGGTGGTGGCCACCGTGCAGGGCGGCAGCAGCCGGCAACTGGCGCTGGGCGTGGCCCACAGCGGCACGAAGCAGCCGCTGGCGCTGGACAGCCGGGTGCAGGTGGGCTCCATCGCCAAGACCGTGCTGGCGCTGGCCGTGCTGCGCCTGGTGTCTCAGGGCCGGCTGGACCTGGACGCGCCGGTGTTGCCGCTGCTGCCAACCTTGCAGCTGGACAACCCCTGGGCCGCGCAGGGCCCGCTGCGTGTGCGCCACCTGCTGGACATGAGCGGCGGCGTGCCCGATCTGCAGCTGTGGCACCTGTTCAACCGCAGCCATTCGGCAGACCAGCCGCTGGCGCTGGCTTTGCGCGCCGAGCACGGGCCGATCCGGCTGCGCAGCGAGCCGGGCACACGCTTTTCGTACAGCAACCTCAGCTTCACACTGGCCGCCATGGTGCTGGAAGCGGTGACGCAAGAGCGCTACGAAACCTGGGCCGCACGTGAGCTGCTGCTGCCGCTGGGCATGCTGGACAGCAGCTTCAGCTTTCGCACCCAGGCCGACGACAAAAAGCTGGCCTGGGGCCACCTGGACGCTGGCCAGCCGGAAGCCGACATGCCCGTGGCTGTGCGCCCGGCAGCGTACTTCGTCACCACGGCGGCTGACATGACCCGGCTGATGCAGTTTCTGCTGGGCGATGGACGCTTGTCTTCTCGGCCACCGGGTCAGCCCGCGCCGCACTTGCTGCGCCCCGACCTGATGGCCGCAATGGGTCGCGCCAGCACCACCGACGCGGCGCGCGCCGGCTTGCACACCGGCTACGGACTGGGCCTGTCCACACGCGACCGCCACGGGGCGGTGGGCCTGTGCCACGGTGGCAGCGTGGCCGGCTGGCGCGCCATGTTCTGCGTCTACCGTGAAGCGCAGCAAGGCTTCTTCATGGTGCTCAACCAAGACCGCGAAGACGGCCTGTACCTGCGCTTCGAAGAGCGACTGGTGCAGCACCTGGGCGTGTCGCAGGCACCGGCGACGGTCCCGCCGCGTGTGGGGGTGGAAGGCCGTGAAGGCCGTGAAGCCCGTCAAGGACGCGAATACTTCGCAAGCCGCGCGGCCGACCGCGCCTGGAGCGGCATCTACGTGCCCGCACCCGGTCGCCTGCAGGCACTGGCGCTGCCCGACCGCCTGGCGGGTTTCTGGCAACTGGACCTGCAGGCCGAGCCAGCTACCTTGCGACAGGGTTTTGGCGCACCGCGGGCGCTGCTGCCGGCCGGCGATGGCCTGTACCGCCAGCCTGACCGACAGCAAGCCACGCTGGCCCTGCTGCGTGACGGTCAGGGCCAGCCGCTGGTGGCCAGCGGCTATCTCACGCTGCGCCGCGTCAGTGGCATCGAACAGGCCCTGCTCATGACCAGTGCAGCCACGGGTGTGCTGGCGGCGCTGGCGGTGTTGCCGCTGGCCGCCTGGCGGCGCTGGCGCCGCGACACCAGCAGCCTGCACCAGCCCGCGGCCTGGGCCTTGTTGCTGCTGCTGGGCGCGTTGCTGCTGTGGGCCCTGGGCTGGCGGCGTCTGGGCGAGTTCACGCTCGCTTCTGCGCTGCTGATGGGGGCCACGTTGCTGTGGCCCCTGGCCTGCGCGGCGCAGGCGCTGCAGGCCTGGCGACACCGCCGCACCTGGCCGGTCTGGTGGTTGGACGGCGCGGTGGCACTGGCCGGCTTGCAGCTGTGTGTGCTGCTGCTGGCCTATGGCTGGTGGCCGTTGATGGCGTGGCGCCTGTGAAGGCCGGCAGCGCCTGGAGACCGACGTGCGTGGCAACACTGGCGGCCAGAGCGACGCCTGGTGCGCGTGGTGCGGGCCTTGAACGGGTCTTGAACGGCAGCCGCTGAACGGTGACCCTGCTCAAGCCTTCAGGTACTCGGCCTTGCTGCCCAGCCAGCGGTCGACATGGGCCTGTGCGGCTTCAGGGTGCTGCGCCAGCAAGCGCGGCGCCACGTTGCGTGCGTGTTGCAGCAGCACGTTGTCATGCGCCAGGTCGGCAAACCGCAGCAGCGCGTCGCCGCTCTGGCGGGCGCCCATGAATTCACCGGGGCCGCGGATGTCCAGGTCGCGGCGCGCGATCTCGAAGCCGTCATTCGTTTCCGCCATCGCCTTCAGCCGCGCCTTGCCGGTGGGCGACAGCGGCGCGGTGTAGAGCAGCACACACACGCTGGCCACCGCGCCGCGGCCGACACGGCCACGCAGCTGGTGCAGCTGCGCCAGGCCAAAACGTTCGGCGTGTTCGATCACCATCAGGCTGGCATTGGGCACGTCGACACCCACTTCGATGACCGTGGTGGCCACCAGCAGCTTCATCTCGCCACTGGTGAACAGCTGCATCACGGCGGCCTTTTCGCTGCCCTTCATGCGGCCGTGCAGCAGGCCCACCATCACGCCCGGCAAGGCGGCGCCGAGTTCGGCATGGGTGGCGGTGGCGTTCTGCAGATCGATGTGCTCGCTTTCTTCCACCAGCGGGCACACCCAGTACACCTGCCGACCCTGCTGCACCTCGTTGTGAATGCGTGCGATCACGGCGTCGCGCTTGGTGTCGGCAAAAACCTTGGTCACGACGGGCGTGCGGCCGGGCGGCAGTTCGTCGATGGTGCTCACATCCAGGTCGGCGAAGTAGCTCATGGCCAGCGTGCGCGGGATGGGCGTGGCGCTCATCATCAGCAGGTGCGGCTCCAGTCGCTGGGCGTGCAGCTTGTCGCGCAGGGCCAGGCGCTGGGCCACGCCGAAGCGGTGCTGCTCGTCCACCACCGCCAGGCCCAGCCGCGCAAACACCACGTCGCGCTGGATCACCGCGTGGGTGCCCACCACCAGCATGGCCTGGCCCGATGCCACCTGCGCCAGCATGGCGTCGCGCCCCTTGCCCTTGCGGCTGCCGGTGAGCCAGGCCACGGTGATGCCCAGCGGTTGCAGCCAGTGCACCAGCTTGCGAAAGTGCTGCTCGGCCAGGATCTCGGTGGGCGCCATCAGCGCACATTGCCAGCCGGCGTCCATGGCCACCGTGGCAGCCATTGCGGCGACCACCGTCTTGCCCGAACCCACGTCGCCCTGCAGCAAGCGGTGCATGGGCTGCGGGCGCGCCAGATCGGAGCATATTTCCGTCACCACCCGTTGCTGCGCGGCGGTCAAGGCAAAGGGCAGCGCGGCCAGCAGCTGGTCTGACAAGCCCTGGGCGCGGGCGGTCATGGCCGGAGCCGCCAGCAGCGCGCGTGCGGCATGGGCCTGGGCTTGCGCGAGCTGCTGAGCCAGCATCTCGTCGAATTTCAGGCGCTGCCATGCGGGGTGGCTGCGGTCTGCCAACTGCTGTTCGTCGTCGTCGCGGCTGGGGTGGTGCAGCTTCAACACGGCTTCTCGCAGCGGCGGCAGGCCGGCAGGCACCACGCCGGGCGGCAGCAGCTCGGCCAGCGACGCGCGGCCCAGCGCCGAAGCCACGGCCTTGCGCAAATAGGCCTGGGGCAGCTGCGCGCTGGTGGGGTAGACGGGGGTCAGCGCGGTAGGCAGCGGCGTGTCCGCGCTGACGCTGCGGAACTCGGGGTGCACCATCTCGCGGCCCAGAAAGCCGACACGCACGTCACCGCGCACCCGCACCAGCTTGTCCACCGCCAGCGTCTTCTGGTTGGACGGGTAGAAGTTCAGAAAACGCAGCAGCAGTTCGCCGCTGCCGTCGGACAGCCGCACCAGCAGCTGGCGGCGTGATCGTGTTTCGACGCGGCAATCGATCACCGTGCCCTGCACCTGTGCACTGTCGCCATCGCGCAGCTGGGCGATGCGCACGATGCGCGTTTCGTCCAGGTGGCGCAAAGGCAGGTGCAGGGCCAGGTCAATGTCGCGGACCAGGCCCAGCTTGCGCATGGCACGCGCCGGAGCCGACAAGTTGTCGCCTGGGGCTTTGGCCGTCGTCGCTGGCGCCGGGGGTGTGGACATGGAACAATTTTGACCTTCCCACCGTGGGCCCTGAGCGATTCAGACCCTGAGCCATGCACAGCCCCGTTCCGCGCGCGTTCACGCTCGCTGATTTCGACTTCGAACTGCCGCCCGAGCTGATCGCCCAGCACCCCGCTGCCGAGCGCAGCGCATCACGTCTGCTGGACGGCCGCGGTGTGCTGCCGGTGGACCGCGTGTTCCGCGAACTGCCCAACCTGCTGCAGCCCGGCGACCTGCTGGTCTTCAACGACACCCGTGTCATCAAGGCGCGGCTGCTGGGCGAAAAGCCCACCGGCGGCGCGGTGGAAGCGCTGGTCGAACGGGTGCTGCCCGGCTTCGAGGTCTGGGCCCACTTGCGCGCCAGCAAGTCGCCGCGGGTTGACACGTTGGTGCGGTTTGCCGATGCCTTCGACGCCCGGGTGCTGGGCCGCGCCGGGCCCGAGGGCTCTCTGTTCCACCTGCGTTTTCCGCAAGACCCGCTGCTGCTGCTTGAACAACACGGCCACGTGCCGCTGCCGCCCTACATCACCCACAGCGACACGGCGGATGACGCCGCGCGCTACCAGACCGTTTTTGCGCGCCACCCCGGCGCCGTGGCCGCGCCCACGGCGGCGCTGCACTTCGACCAGCCGCTATTGGATGCGCTGCAGGCCCGCGGTGTGCAGCGCGCCGCCATCACCTTGCACGTGGGCGCCGGCACTTTCCAGCCGGTGCGGGTGGAGCAGCTGTCCGAACACCGCATGCACAGCGAGTGGTTCGAGGTGAGCGCGGCCACCGTGGCCGCCATTGAAGCCACCCGTCAGCGCGGCGGCCGTGTCGTGGCGGTGGGCACCACCACGCTGCGCGCGCTTGAATCGGCGGCCCGCCCCGGCACGCTGGTGCCCTTCGTCGGCGAGACCGACATCTTCATCACACCGGGCTTCGACTTCCGCGTCGTGGACCTGCTGATCACCAACTTCCACCTGCCCAAGAGCACGCTGATGATGCTGGTCAGCGCTCTGGCCGGCCATGCGCAGGTGAAGGCGCTGTACCGCCACGCGGTGGAATCGCGCTACCGATTCTTCAGCTACGGCGACGCGATGCTGCTGGAGCGCCACTGCTGAAACACGTCTTGGCGCGGCGACAATCCCGCGCATGTTGACGTTCGACCTGCTCAAGACCGAAGGCCACGCACGCCGTGGCCGCCTGACGCTGAACCACGGCGTGGTTGAAACGCCCGTCTTCATGCCCGTGGGCACCTATGGCACCGTCAAGGGCGTGATGCCACGCAGCCTGGAAGAGATGGGCGCGCAGATCATCCTGGCCAACACCTTTCACCTGTGGATGCGGCCGGGGCTGGACGTGGTGAAAAGGTTCGGCGGCCTGCACCGCTTCGAAGGCTGGCAGCGGCCCATGCTGACCGACAGTGGCGGCTTTCAGGTGTGGAGCCTGGGCGGCGCTGACGGCAAAGGGCGTCAAATCACCGAAGAGGGTGTGAAGTTTGCGTCGCCGGTCAATGGCGACAAACTGTTCCTTACGCCCGAGGTCAGCATGCAGGTGCAGACCGTGCTGAACAGCGACATCGTGATGCAATTCGACGAGTGCACACCCTACGAGCTGAAGGGCCACATCACCACCGAAGCCGAAGCGCGCAAGTCCATGGAACTGAGCCTGCGCTGGGCTGCACGCAGCCATGCCGAATTTCAGCGGCTGGAGAACCCCAACGCGCTCTTTGGCATCGTGCAGGGCGGCATGTTCGAGAACCTGCGCGAAGCGTCGCTGAACGCGCTGGCCGAGCAGGACTTCCCGGGCTATGCCGTCGGCGGTGTCAGCGTGGGCGAACCCAAGGGCCAGATGCTGCACATCATGTCTCACACACCGCACCGCCTGCCGGCCCACAAGCCACGCTACCTGATGGGCGTGGGCACGCCCGAAGACCTGGTGGAAGGTGTGGCCCAGGGCGTGGACATGTTCGACTGCGTGATGCCGACGCGCAACGCCCGCAACGGCCACCTGTTCACCCGCTTCGGTGACCTGAAGATCCGCAATGCGCGGCACAAGGAAGATGAAAGGCCGCTGGACGAAACCTGCGGCTGCCACACCTGCGCTTCAGGCTTTTCGCGCGCCTACCTGCACCACCTGGACCGTTGCGGCGAGATGCTGGGCCCCATGTTGGCCACCATCCACAACCTGCACCACTACGTGAACCTGATGCGCGAGGTGCGGCAGGCGTTGGACGCAGGGCGCTTCGCAGCCTTTCAGACGCAGTTCAAAGTGGATCGGGCGCGCGGGGTTTAGGGGCTCCTGTGCTTGCCGGCGATTGCAGCTTGCAGATTGCAGATTGCAGATTGAAGATTGAACTACGCGACGCTGAGCTGTGAATTCCACAGATTTGCCGGGCGCACCGGGGTGGGCGGCAGCAAACGGTCGCATTCGAGCTTGACCACGCCGTAACACTCGCAAGCCCGATCTTCCAGGCCCGCGCGGTCCAGCACCTCGATGCAACCGCGTGCGTAGTGGATCAGCCCCGCGCGCCGCAGCGCCAGCGCTGCCGCTGTGACACTCTCTCGGCGCACACCCAGCTTGGCGGCCAGCAGCTCCTGCGTCAGCTGCAGGCTGTTGCCCTGCACGCGGTCCAGGCTCAACAAAATCAGCCGGCACACCTGCTGGTCGACCGAGTGGTGGCGGTTGCACACTGCCGTCTGGGCCACCTGCGTTGCCAGTGCGCGGCTGTATCGCAGCAGGACGTTCATCATTGCCCCGCCGCGGTTGAATTCCTGAAGGACCACCTCGGTCCTGATCCGATAGCCCCGGCCCGCGCTTTGCACGACCGCACGGCCATTGCTGGACATGCTGCCCATCAACAGCGGCACGCCAACCACGCCGTCGTTGCCCACGGTGGCCACTTCGGCGCAGTCGCCGCTGGCCGTCAAATTGAGCAGCGAAACGATGGCAGAGGTCGGAAAGTGCACATGACCGCACTTGCAAGCGGACTCACACAGCACCTGGCCCAGGGGCAGGTCCACCAACTCCAGATGGTGAAACCAGCACTGCAAATCGACCATCGGAAGCGCTTCCAACAAGCGGTTGCCTTGCGGACTGAGTCTGCCCGGCACTGGCATTGTCGAGCCGGCTGTCAAAGACATCGGCGGGCGCAGGGGAGTGACGGGCCGAAGGGCCGTGGTGTTGGCGATCATGGTGGGCTTTCTCAGGCTGTCTCAGGCCTCCAGTCTTCCGCACCGCGCTGCCCCAGTCTGTCAGTTGGCGGGGCGAATCTCGGTAAGACTGGACCTACAACACACACCGTCAAGCGCCTTGCGATTTCTCCAGCGTGCTCTTGGCCCCATCAAACTGCGCCAGCACCTGCGCCAGGTAAGGCATCACCGGCTGCAGGTCGGCAAACAACGTGTGGGGTGGATTGGCCACGAACAGGCTGCTGCCCATCATGCCGAAGCCCCGTTCGTCGGCTTGCGCCACGGTCAGGCGTGCGTGCACCCAGCCCTTCTTGGCGCCTGCATCGGCCGCAGCCTTCAGACGCTGCGGCAGTTGCGCGGCTTCCACCAGCTGCACCTGTGGCAGCCAGACCACCACCACACCTTCAGGAAAACGTTCCAGCGCTTCGCGCACCGCCGCCAGCGTGCGTGTGTAGTCGGTCTTGATTTCGTAGCTGGGGTCGATCAGCACCACGCCGCGGCGGGTGGTGGGCGGCAGGTGGCTTTTCAGCGCTGCAAAGCCGTCGGCCAGTTTCACCTCGACGCCGGGCACATCGCCCAGGTAGGACGACAGGATCTTGAAGTCGGTGGGGTGCAGTTCGCTCAGGCGCAGCTGGTCTTGCGCGCGCATCAGCGCCTGGGCGATGGCGGGCGAACCCGGGTACTGGCGCACGGCCTTGCCGTCGTTGAACTGGCGCACCAGCGCCACCAACTCGGCCAGCGGCACGGGCAGGTCGCTGCGGTCCAGCAACAGCGCGATGCCTTGTTCGTATTCACCGCGTTTGTTGGCGTACTCACCTTCCAGCGAATAGCCGCCGGCGCCGGCATGGGTGTCCACATAGCGCCAGCCCTTGTCTTTCTGGTTCATGTAGCGCAGCACCAGGGACAACACGGTGTGCTTCAGCACATCGGCGTGGTTCCCGGCGTGAAAGGCGTGGCGGTAGGCAAGCATGGGCTGGACTGTGCCACGCGCCAAGACCGTTCACCGGCACGGCTGCAGGGCCCGGGATACCCTCGACCGCATGACCACTCTCTTCGACCCCATCCGCATCGGCGACATCGATCTGGCCAGCCGCATCTGCATGGCCCCGCTGACGCGCAACCGGGCCAGCGCCGGCCAGGTGCCCAATGAGCTGATGGTTGCGTATTACGCCCAGCGCGCCAAACCCGCCACCGGGGCCGGGCTCATCATCACCGAGGCCACGCAGATCAGCGCCATGGGCCAGGGTTACCTGGACACACCCGGCATCTACAGCCCCCAACAGGTGGCGGGCTGGCGGCGCGTGACAGAAGCCGTGCACAAACGCGGCGGCCGCATCGTGGTGCAGCTGTGGCATGTGGGGCGCATCTCGCATGTGTCGCTGCTGCCGGGCGGGCAGCCGCCGGTCAGCAGCACGGCGCGTGGGGCCAGGGGCAAGACCTACATCGCTGGCGGTTTTGCCGACTGCTCGCCACCACGCGCTTTGCGCAGCGACGAATTGCCAGGCGTGGTGGCCGACTACGTGCACGCCGCACGCTGCGCCATGGACGCCGGCTTCGACGGCGTGGAAGTGCACGGCGCCAATGGTTACCTGCTGGACCAGTTCCTGCGCGACAGCATCAACGACCGCAGCGATGCCTACGGCGGCAGCATCGCCAACCGCGCGCGCCTGATGGTGGAAGTGATGCAGGCCGTCAGCCAGGCCATCGGCGGCGGCCGCACGGGCTTGCGCCTGTCGCCCGTGACGCCCAGCAACGACGCCGGCCCGGACAGCGATCCGCAGGCCTTGATGACGCATGTGGTGCAGCAATTGGCGCCGCTGCAGCTGGCCTACCTGCACCTGATCGAAGGCCAGACCGGCGGTGCACGCGACATCGCCCCGTTCGACTACGCTGCGCTGCGCGGGCTGTTTGGCGGCGCCTGGATGGTCAACAACGGCTACACGCCTGCCATGGCGCAAGCGGCTGTGGCAGCGGGCGCGGCCGACCTGGTGGCCTTTGGCAAAGCCTTCATCGCCAATCCCGACCTGGGTCGGCGCCTGCGCGAAGGTGCGGCGTTGAACGCGCCCGACCAGAAGACCTTTTACGGCGGTGGCGCCGTGGGCTACACCGACTACCCCACGCTGGATGCCGTGGCCGCTTGACCGCCCGCCCCGCGTTTCAGCGGCGCCCCGAGCCTGAACCCGAGCGCGCGCGGAAACGGCTCGCGCAGGAGGGCAGGTGCTCGCTGGGGCAGGCGTAGACGGCCTTGGACAGACCGCCGTGCACCGTCAGGTCATGCGGCCGGGAGCATGCCTGGAGCGGCCCTGTCTGCCTGCCTTGTGGACGGCTTTGACCGGGCTGGCCTGGCAGGCACACTTGGGGCTTGCCCCTGGAGACTGACCATGAACTACCGCCCCACCGCCCTGTCTCGTCTGGCCCCTGCCGTCCTGGCCCTGTTGCTGGTTGCCGGCTGCGGCACCAAAGTGGTCAATCCGGTCACCGGCCAGACCGAGCGTTCGGTGATGGACGAGCAGACCGAGATTGCCGAAGGCCGCAAGGCCCACCAGGCGGTGCTGGCCGAATACGGCGTGCTGGCCAGCCCGCGGCTTCAGGCCTACGTCAACGGCATCGGCCAGAAGCTGGCCAAGGAATCGCACCGCGCCAACCTGGTGTGGACCTTCACGGTGCTGGACAGCGCCGAGATCAACGCCTTTGCGCTGCCCGGGGGCTACGTCTACGTCACGCGCGGCCTCATGGCCTACCTGGAAAGCGAGGCCGACTTGGCCGGCGTGCTGGGCCACGAGATCGGCCATGTCACCGCCCGCCACGGTGCGCAGCGGGCCACCAGCCAACGCAATGCCGGCATCGGTGTCATGGCGGCCACCGTGCTGGGCGTGTTGGTTGAAGGGGTCACCGGCGTTGGCGGCACCGCGCAGGCCGCCAGCCAGATCGGCCAGGGCGTGGCCCAGGGCCGCCTGGCCAGCTACAGCCGCGACCAGGAATCGCAGGCCGACCAACTGGGCGCGGAATACCTGTCCCGCACCCGCTACAACCCGCGCAACATGATCGCCGTCATCCAGGTGCTGAAAAACCAGGAGCGTTTTGTCGCCGACCAGGCCAAGGCCCAAGGCCGCCCTGCGCCGACAGGCGCCAACTGGCTGGCCAGCCACCCCAGCAACGACAAGCGCCTGGCCGACATCCAGCAGGTGGCTGCGGGCTATTCCGGCAGCTACGGCGACGACGGCAAAGCACGCTACCTGCAGGCCATCGACGGCATGCCGTTTGGCGACAGCGCCACACAAGGCCTGGTGCGAGGCCAGAACTTCTATCACGAAGGCCTGGACATCGCGCTGACGGCGCCGCAGGGCTATGCGGTGCAGAACTCGGCCGAGTCGATCGCGATTGTCAACGCCGCGGGCGACGCCGGGCTCATCGTGCGGCTGGTGCCGGACAAGGCGGGCAGCACACATGAAGAGATCATTCGCAGCGTGATCCAGCCCGTGGAGGGCAAGGCGGAAAGACGCAGCTTCAACGGCCTGAGTGCCACCCACTTCGTGGGCACACGGCGCAACGCCCAGGGCCAGGTGCAGGGCGTGCGGGTGTCGGTGGTCACCGGGCCCGGCAAGCGCAACTACCTGATGCAATACGCCGCCAAGGATGCTGCAGCCCTGCAGCGTGCCGATGCGCAACTGCAAGAGGCCGAGGCCTCCTTCCGCGCACTGACCGCCGCTGACCGTGCCGCCGCCAAACCCTGGGTGCTGAAGACCATCAACTACCCGCGTGGCGGTTTCGCCGAACTGGCGCGCAGTTCGCCGCTGAAGACGCAGGCCGAGGCCTATTTGAAGCTGCTCAACGGCGCCTATGGGGGTGGCGCAGAGCCGCGGGCGGGCGAACCGGTGAAGGTCGTTCAGTAGCTGCCCGCCGCCGTTGACGTGCCACTTGCATGCTCACCTGTGGTGTGCATCACCTCATGCGGCATTTGCATGACACCCTGCAGGCCGGTGGTTACGGGGTGATTACATTGCGCCCACAATCGCTCCCCCACCCTGGGCCCAACGGGGTGGCGCGGCATTTGGCGAGCTTCGATCCAGTGTGTGCAAGGACGGTCGGCATTCGCCCAATTCCGCTTTTGACATTGCCATGATTGGAGACCCCATGAACCGTCCCGCGCTGGAAGGCCTGCGTCTGAACGTGCCTGCCTACGTCAAGCACACCCGACTTGTTGAATGGGTGGCCCAGATTGCCGCCTTGACCGAAGCCTCCGACGTTTACTGGTGCGATGGCAGCCAAGCCGAGTACGACCGCCTGACCGAACAACTGGTGGCTGCCGGCACCCTGATGAAACTGAACCCGGAAATGCGTCCGCGCAGCTTCCTGGCACGCAGCGACGCGTCGGACGTGGCGCGGGTCGAAGACCGGACTTTCATCTGCAGCGAAAAGCAGCAGGACGCCGGCCCCACCAACAACTGGATGGCCCCGGCCGAGATGCGCGCCCTGTTGCAGACCGGCGATGCCAGCGGCGCCCCGGGGCTGTTCAAGGGCGCCATGAAGGGCCGCACGATGTACGTGGTGCCTTTCAGCATGGGCCCGCTGGGCAGCCACATCGCCCACATCGGCGTCGAACTCACCGACAGCCCCTACGTGGCGGTGAGCATGCGCACCATGACTCGCATGGGCCGCGGCGCGCTGGACGTGCTGGGCCAAGACGGCCACTTCGTGCCTTGCGTGCACACCGTGGGCGCGCCGCTGCAGCCGGGTCAACAAGACGTGGTCTGGCCCTGCAACGACACCAAGTACATCGTGCACTACCCCGAGACGCGCGAGATCTGGTCCTACGGTTCGGGTTACGGCGGCAACGCGCTGCTGGGCAAGAAGTGTTTTGCGCTGCGCATCGCCTCCACCATGGGGCGCCAGGCTGTTGAAGCCGATGGCGTGGGCTGGCTGGCCGAGCACATGCTGATCCTGGGTGTCACCAACCCGGCGGGCGAGAAGTACCACGTCGCTGCCGCCTTCCCCAGCGCCTGCGGCAAGACCAACTTCAGCATGCTGGTGCCACCAGCGGGTTACACCGGCTGGAAGGTGACCACCATCGGCGACGACATCGCCTGGATAAAGCCGGGCGCGGGCGGTCGCCTGTACGCCATCAACCCCGAAGCGGGTTATTTTGGTGTCGCCCCGGGCACGAATGACCACACCAACCCCAACTGCATGGACTCGATGAAGAGCGATGTGGTGTTCACCAACGTGGCGCTCACCGACGAAGGCGACGTGTGGTGGGAAGGCATGACCGACACGCCACCGGCGCACCTGATCGACTGGCAGGGCCGCGACTGGACCCCGGCCATCGCCAAGGAAACCGGCGTGAATGGCAAGCCCAGGCCAGCGGCGCACCCCAACTCCCGCTTCACCGTGGCCGCCACCAACAACCCGGCGCTGGACGCACAGTGGGACGACCCCAAGGGCGTGGCCATCGACGCCTTCATCTTTGGCGGCCGCCGCAGCACTACCGTGCCGCTGGTCACCGAAGCCCGCACCTGGGTTGAAGGTGTCTACATGGCGGCCACCATGGGCAGCGAGACCACGGCGGCCATGGCCGGCGGCAACGGCAGCGTGCGTCGCGACCCCTTCGCCATGCTGCCCTTCATCGGCTACAACATGGCCGACTACTTCCAGCACTGGCTGGACCTGGGCGACAAGATCGGCAAGACCGGCGCCAAGCTGCCGCGCATCTACTGCGTCAACTGGTTCCGCAAGGGTGCCGACGGCCAATTTGTCTGGCCCGGTTACGGCGAGAACATGCGGGTGCTGGAATGGATCGTGGGCCGCGCCGAAGGCACGGCGCAAGGTGCCGACAACGTCTTCGGCACCAGCCCGCGCTATGAAGACCTGCGCTGGGACGGCCTGGCCTTCACGCCTGAGCAGTTCAGGTCGGTCATCGGCATCGACAAGGCCGCCTGGCAGCAGGAACTGGTGCTGCATGCCGAGCTGTTCAAGCAGCTGCAATACCACCTGCCCGCTGAACTGACAGCTACCAAGTTGCGCATCGAGGGGCGGCTGGCTCAAGAAGGTTGATCACGGGCCCGCTGCTCGCTGCCTTCGAGCGCCAGGCCGGCTGGTGCAGCCAGCCTTCGCCCTTCAACACGCGGCTGCTGCAGCGCGGCCTGGTGTGGCTGCAACAAGACCAAGAAGCGCACGACACGCTGGCGGCGCTGTCTGCTGACCCCTTGGCGGCTGCGGTGGCCCTGCGCTGGCTGGCCGGCCTGCACCACCTGGCGTTGCTGGGCCTACAGCCCTGGGCCGCGCTGTGGCCTTCGGCTGCGGCACATGCGACGGCACATGTGACGGCACATGCGTCGGCACATGCGACGGCATCCACCGCCGCAGATGCCGACGACACGGCGCTTGATGGCGCTATCCGCTTGGCCTGGCAGCAGCAGCGCCAGCACATGGTGCGCGCCTTGGCGCAGCCGCCGCAGACCAACGAAGTTCAGCGCAGCGCGGCCCTGCTGCCGGCGCTGTTGCATGTGGCCGCGCACACCGGCTTGCCACTGTCCTTGCTGGAGATCGGCGCTTCGGCTGGTCTCAACCTGTGGCTGGACCGCTACCGTTACCAGCTCGACACCCACAACGGCAACACAGGTCGACCCTGGGCCTGGGGCGATACGACATCTGCGCTGTGCCTGCGCCCCGAATGGCTGGGCGCAGCGCCACCGCAGGCCCAGCTGCAGATTGGCCACCGCGCCGGCTGCGACGCCTTGCCGCTGGACCTGCAAGCCCCTGGCGAAGACCTGCGCCTGGCGTCCTTCATCTGGCCCGATCAGCCTGACAGGCTGCAGCGCCTGCGCGCCGCCATCACTGTGGCGCGCGCCAGCATGGTTGCCAGCGGTGTGCGCGTGCAGGCCCTGGGCGCAGCCGACTTCCTGCGCCAGCAGCTGGCGCGGCGCCTGCCGGGCCACTGCACGGTGTTGATGCATTCGGTGGTGTGGCAATACATCGCTGCAGACGAGCAGGCCGATATCCACGCGCAGATGGACGAGGCCGCTACCTCGGCCACGGCCGCTGCCCCGCTGGCCTGGCTGCGTTTTGAGCCGCCTGCGCCCGACCTGCGCGTCGAATTGCGCTGCCGGGTCTGGCCCGAAGGCGCCGACACGCTGCTGGCCCACTGCCACCCCCACGGCGCCCGCATCGACTGGGTGGCCCCGGCGTGAAGCTGCAACTGCTGTCAGACCTGCACCTGGAAACCGAGGCCTTCGATCCCGAACCCGCAACGGGCGCCGACGTGCTGGTGCTGGCCGGCGACATCGACGCCACCTGGGCCGGCTACGAGCGATTTGCTGGCTGGCCGGTGCCGGTGTGGGTGGTGGTCGGCAACCACGAATACGACGGCCGCGACTTCGATGCAGCCGCTGGCGGGCTGCGCGAACTGTGCGCCCGGCTGGGCTTCGTCTTCCTGGAGCGCGAGTCGCTGCTGCATACCGCTGCCGACGGACAACGGGTTCGTGTGCTGGGCAGCACCCGCTGGAGCGACTTCGACCTCTTCGGCGCCGAGCAGCGTCCGCGTGCCGAAAGGGCCGCCGTCTACTTTCTGCGCCTGATGGCCACCACCCGCGGCGGGCAGCCCTTTGAAGCGGCCGCAGTGCGCGAAGAAAGCCTGCGCTGCAGGCAGTGGCTGGAGCGTGAACTGCAGCGTGCACCGCAAGGCCATTGGGACAAGACGCTGGTCATCACCCACTTTGCCCCCAGCTTGAAAAGTGCCGATCCGCGTTACGGCCAGCAGCCCGGCACGGCCAGTTTCTGCAACGCCGACGACGACCTGATCCCGCGCGCCGACCTCTGGCTGCACGGCCATTTGCACTGCCGGCAAGACTACCGCATCAACCGGCCGGGGCGGGCCCCCACACGTGTGGTGTGCAACGCCCGCGGCCTGGTGCACAAGGGCGAAGACGAAGGTTTTGACGGCGCATTGCTGCTGCACCTCTGAGCTGCATCAAGGCCAGCCCTGCATGCGGTCTGAGACACTCGCGGCGTGGGCTCTTGGCGCCCACGCATTCCAGGAGAACGACCGATGAAGATCCTTGTGGCCGTTGATGGCAGCACTTACACCAAGAAAATGCTGGCCTACCTGGCGGCGCATGACGAATGGTTGGGTGCGCACCACCAGTACACCGTCATTCACGCCGTGCCCGCCGTGCCGCCGCGTGCCGCGGCGGTGATGGAAAGGGAAACGCTGAAGACCTACTACCAAGAGACGGCAGACAAGGTCTTCAAGCCCATTCGCACCTTCTTTTCCAAGCGCAGCATGCAAGCGCAGTTCATCTCCAAGACCGGCCCGGCCGCCGAGGTCATCGCCGAAGCCGCGCGCAAGGGCGACTTCGACCTGCTGGTGATGGGTTCGCACGGCCACGGCACGCTGGTCAACCTGGTGATGGGCTCGGTGGCCACCAAGGTGCTGGCCAACTGCGGTACACCGGTGCTGCTGGTGCGCTAGTCACCGACTGCTGGGGGCGGAATCGCCGGGTCGAATCGCCGGGCTTCAGCGCCTGGCCGCCAGACCCTGCCAGCAGGTGGCGAGCACGAAGTTGACGATCTGCTCGTCGCTGTAGCTGCCACCGGCCTTCAGGAAGGCTGGCACCGGGTCACAGGCGCGCGCGTAGATCGTGTACAGCACCACCTCGGGCGGCAACTCGGGGTTGATGTCGCCATCGGACTGCGCCTGCACGATCCACGCCCCCAGCACGTCACTGACGCGCATGATGGCGTCGAGATAGGCCTTGTTGGCCATCAGCTCGGCGCGCAGGCTCGAGTTTTGCGACGGCACGGTGGGCATCTCGCCGGCCAGTTGCACTTCCAGTGCCCAGCGGGTGATGGCGTGCAGCCGGTCGTGGGCGCTGGCCTCGCTGCGTGCCGCCTGCTGGTCCACCAGGGCCTGCGTACGCTCCATCAGGCGCACCATGGCGGCGGTGGCCAGGGCTTCCTTGGATGGAAAGTGTTTGTAGAGGCTGGCCTTGGCAATGCCCACGTCGGCAGCCACTTCGTCCACCGTCATGAGGTCGAAGCCCTTGTCGGCCAACAGGCGGTTGACCGAGGCCACGATGGCGTCCTCGCGGACGCGCAGCACTTGTTCCTTGAATGACATACGCGACATGTGGGGATTCTAGTCGGCGGCGTCACCGGATGAACTGACCGGTCGCAAATTCAACCGCGCAGTTTTCTCGTAGCTTCAGTTGACGCTGCGAGACGATCTCCGAGAAATGTGGCTTTGCCTCTTTTCTTGATCCTAGAGGTGGGGCGGCCAGCCCCGGCCGGCCGTGGCTCGCTCAAGACCTGGTCTTGTTGCGCTCGGTCAGTCGCTGCATCCAGCCTGCCTGTCGCGGCACGGCTGCGCCAGGCGGCGTGGTTTCTTGGTGCATTTCGTGCAGGCTCAAATCCAGACCGAAGGCGGTGCCCATGTCGGCGGGATCGCTGTCTACCGCGGGGGCCGGTGCGCGCCAGCCCGAGAACCAGCGGTGGGGTGCTGTGGTTTTGTCCATGGCTGTGGCTCTCGGTGAGGATGAAGGGTGATCACTCGTGTGCTACTGCTACTCGTGTGTAACGAGTGTCACTTGATCAACGCTGCGCTGCACACCGGACAACAGGGCCAGCGTGTGCCAAATCACGGCGCCCGCAGGCAGTTTCAGGACTTGTGTGGCCGTGGCTAAAATCGCGCCCCTTTTTTGCCACAAGGCGGTGCATGACCGATTCCAAGGTTCGTCGCATTCACAAAGACAAGGGCGACAAGGGCCCTGCGGGCTTTGTGGCCATCGACTTTGGAACCTCCAATTCCGCCGTCGCCCTGCCCAGACCCGAAGGCGGCGTGGGCCTGGTGGCGCTTGAGGCCGGTCAGCCCACCATGCCCACGGCGGTGTTCTATCGGGCCGACACACCGCCGCAGCAGCTGGACGCCGAACGCCTTTACGGCCGTGCCGCCGTGGCCGCTTATGTCGAAGGTGTCGATGGCCGCCTGATGCGGTCGATGAAGAGCATCCTGGGCTCCAACCTGCTGGACCAGGGCACCGACATCGGGGGCGGTCGCTCGGTGAAGTACCGCGACGTGGTGGTCGGTTACCTGCGCCACCTGAAGGCACGCGCCGAGGCCGAAGCAGGCCACGCCGTGAGCCGCGCGGTGATCGGCCGGCCGGTGTTCTTCGTCGACGACGATCCGCCACGCGACGCACAAGCCCAGGCCGCGCTGGCTGCCGCCGCGCAGACCGTGGGCTTCAGTGAGCTGCACTTCCAGTACGAGCCCATCGCCGCGGCGCTGGACTATGAAAGCCAGGTCACGGCCGAGTCACTGGTGCTGGTGGCCGACATCGGCGGCGGCACATCGGACTTTTCACTCGTGCGGGTGGGCCCGGCCCGTCGCGGCCGCGCAGAGCGGCGCGACGACATCCTGGCCAACCACGGCGTGCACCTGGCCGGCACCGACTTTGACCGCCACCTCGAACTGGCCTGCATCCTGCCGCTGCTGGGCTACCGCACCCTGCGCCCAGCCAAGGCGGGCGAAACCGCGCGTGAGGTGCCCAGCGGGATCTATTTCGACCTGGCCACCTGGCACCTCATCAACACCGTTTATGCCCCCGCCCGCCTGGCCGAGTTGCGCAGCATGAAGAGCTGGTACGTCGACCCACGCCACCATGCCCGCCTCGTGGTCACGCTGGAAGAGAAGCTGGGCCACGCGCTGGCCGGGGCCGCCGAGCGCGCGAAGATCGACGTGGCCCTGCACGGCCATGCCGACGTGGACCTGGGCCTGCTGGAAGCCGGCCTGGCCACGACCCTGGCCGAACGTGACGCCGCCAGCGCGCTGGAAACCGACCTCGAACGCATCGTGAAGGCCGCTGCCGAAACGGCCCGCATGGCCGGTGTGTCGCCAGCCCAAGTGCAGGCGCTCTATTTCACCGGTGGCTCCACCGGCCTGACGCCGCTGGTCAACCGCATCGCTGCCTGTTTCCCGACGGCGCAGCTGGTGCGGGGCGACCGCTTTGCCAGCGTTGCGCAGGGTCTGGGCTGGCATGCGCGGGCCGTGTTCGGCGGCTGAATACATGGCCCGCTTGATAAGTCACCGATAGGTGACTTATGGTAAGTCACCTTCAAGTGCCTTACAGGATTCCCATGAGCTTCCACCCCGATCGACGCGCCTTCATCCGCCTGGCTGGCGGTGGCGCCGCCTTTGCCGCCACGCTGCCCATGGCTGCCTGCAGTTCGGCGTACCCGCCCGAAGCCGTCGCGGCCTGGACCGGGCCCGGCTCGGAAACCGACTTGCGGCGCTGGGCCCTGGCACACGCCATCCTGGCGCCCAACTCGCACAATCGGCAGCCTTGGCTTGTGGATCTGCGCGACCCCCATGCCATCACTCTTTACGTCGACCGTGAGCGCTTGCTTCCAGAAACAGACCCGTGGTTTCGACAGATCATGGTGAGTCAGGGCACCTTCCTGGAAACCTTGGTGGTAGCGCTGCGCCAACGTGGCGTCGATCCCCAGGTGCAGCTTTTTCCGCTGGGCGAGCCGCCGGCGCGAAGCCTGGACGCGCGGCCGGTGGCGCGCTTGAGTTGGACGGCCGGCGCTGCCGGCGCGGCGCCGGACCCGCTGTTTGCCCAGGTGCTGCGCCGCCACACCGCCAAGGTGGCGTACGACACCAGCCGGCCGGTGTCGGCCGCCACTTTGGACGCGCTGCGCACCGTTGTCAGTGTGCCCGGAGTGCCAGGGTTGACCGGTGTGAGCTACGGCGCCACGGCTGATCTACAGCGCCTTCCCGCGCTGCGGACCCTGTGCGTGGAGTCGGCAAAGGTGGAACTGCTGACCCCCCGCACGGTGATGGAAAGCCTGCGCCTGACCCGTGTCGGCCCCGAAGAAATCGGCCGCCACCGCGACGGCATCAGCGTCAACGGCCCGATGCCGCGCCTGTTTGCGGCCATCGGTGCCTTTGACCGCAGCCAGCCGCCTGCAGAGGGCAGCGCCGGCTTCAATGCCATGTTCGACCGCTTCCGGGACCAAAGCCTGTCGGCCATGGGTTTTGTCTGGCTCAGCACGCCGTTGGCGCAGGACGCGGCCGCTGGCCGCACCCGCAGCGCCGAGGTCAATGCGGGTCGCGCCTACATGCGGCTGCAACTGAAGGCCACCGAGATGGGACTGCAGGTGCACCCGATGAGCCAGGCACCGCAGGAATTTGCCGAGATGAAGCCGTTCTACGATCAGATGCACCAGCTGCTGCTGGGCCAGCCTGCCGGCCAGCAGGTGGTGCAGATGTTCTGCCGCGTGGGCTATGCCCCTGAGCAAGCGCACTCGCCGCGACGCGAGCTCGCCAGCTTCTTGCGCAGCTGAGGCTGTGACCGGCCCGCGACAATGCCCGGCATGGCCAGCGAACCGATCACCGCACAAGTCACGCAAGGCGCACAAGTCACGCAAGGCGCACAAGGCGCACAACCCGGACAAGGCAAGCGCCCGCCACGCGACCGTGAAGCCACCGAAGCCCGCATCCTGGCCGCCGTGGGTGAGGTGCTGGCGCGCGACGGTTTCGGCGGCGTGGGTGTCAACGCCATCGCCAAGCAGGCAGGCGTGGACAAGGTGCTCATCTACCGCTACTTCGGTGGCCTGCCCGAGTTGCTGCGTGCCTGGGGCAACAGTGGGCGCTTCTGGCCCCGCGTGGCTGACCTGCTGGGTGACGACCCGGCCGCGCTGTTGGCGCTGCCGGCGGCCGAGCGTTACGCCCGATTCTTTGAGCACTTCATCGACGCGCTGCGTGCGCGCCCATTGACGCTGGAGGTGCTGGCCGCCGAGGTGGTGCAACGCAATGAACTCACGGCCATCCTGGAAGCCGAGCGCGAGGCCTGGGGCGAAGAGGCCAGCCGCGTGCTGGGCGGCGCCGAGCTTGCACGCGAGCCCTGGCTGCAGTGTGTCACGCTACTGCTGGTGGCCGGCGTGCAGTTCCTGCTGGTGCGCTCGCGCCACATCCGCCTGTTCGGTGGTCTGGACCTGCACACCGACGATGCGTGGCTGCAGATCAAGCAGTCGGTGCGCGAACTCGCGCTGCGCACGCTGTCACCGCGCTGACGCGCCGCCCTGGCGCCGAGAAAGCCGGCTGGTTACTTGTTGGTGGCCTTGTAGCTGGCGACGGCCGCCTTCAGGTCGTCCAGCGGCTCGCACGGCGTGCTGCACAGCCGTGACAGCGTGGCCAGGTGTTTTTCGGCCGTGGCCAGGTCGCGTTTCATCAGGGCCAGTTCGCCGGCGTATTCCAGCGCGCCCTGGTGCTGCGGGTTGATGCGCAGCGCCATGTCGTAGTGTTTCTGCGCGCCGTCCAGGTCCGGCCGCGACTGCTTGCGCATGGCGTAGCCCATGAGGTTGTTCCAGTCGGCGTCGCCGCTGGCGTTGACTCTTCTGAGCTCGTCGATGGCTGCCACCCAGCGCGAGGCGGCGATGTGGGCTCGCGCCGGCGCCAACGTCTGCGCTGGGCCGCTGCGTGCCGGTAAGGCCGGTGTCGCGTACGGTGTCGCGGACGGTGCCGGGGGCGGCTCGGGCACCGGGTCGGCGGCCTGTGCAGCCAGGTGGGCCAGTGCGGCCAGCAGGCTGGCGGTGAAGAGGGCATTGCGGTTCATCGGGGTCTCCTTGCAGGGGGTGTGCGGGATGCGCCGCCGGGGCGCCGGGCGCCGGGCCTGGGTCGGCGGGCCGCCGCCTGCAGGCGTGGCCGAGACACGTCGGCGATGAGCATCAGTGCGCGTACCAGGTCCTGCACCGCTTCGGCCAGGTCGGTGGGTGGTTCCAGCGTTTCGATGACGGCGGCCAGCGCGTCCGCGTCTTCCAGGTCTTCTGGGTCGAAGTGCATGAACAGCAGGGCCAGGGGTTCCACCAGTTCGGCGTCGTCCATGGCCATCAGGTCGGGGAACAGCTCCATCGCGGCGGCAAAACCTGCGCTCCAGGGCAGCACGGTGTCGGCGATCGATGCGGCGGGGTCGCCACCGTCGCCATGGTCGCCTTCGCCGCTGTCCGTGTCGTCCAGAGGAAAGACCCAGGGGTCGAACCATTGCCGGTTGCCGATGGTCTGGTCCAGCTCGGCGTGGCGTCGCAACACCAGCGCGTGCAAGCCGTCGCGCGCAGCGCCGGCAGGGGCCTCGCGGCCATCCAGGTCAGCCACGTGGGTCAACCAGCGGCTGGCCGGCACCACGCGTGGCTGCAGCAAGACGCCGCACAGGAAACCGTCGAGCGCGCTCACGTCCAGCGGCTGCAAGGGCGCCGGCAGGGCGTCCAGCAGGGCTTGCAGTTGCGCGATGTCGTCGTCGGCCAGGGGATTTGGGTTTGGCATGGCGCTTTGCACTAGGGAGTCCCCGGGCTTGCAGGGTGCAGTGGCTGGCGGCGGGTGGCTTAGATTGCCAAGCATCGGTGCCGCGCGGGCCATTGTCTGTCAGCTCGGTGCCTGCCGTCCCAACGATGCCCTGTTCGCAGGGCATGTTTCAACCCGCTGCGTAAGCAGCGGGTTCTTTTTTTGGACAGCCCACTAGACTGCTGAACTTTTCTTGGCCCGCTGGCCTGCAGGAGAAACACCCATGAGCGCACCCGCGGCCTTCACCGCCACCGCCGACATCCCGCACTGGATAGCCGGCGCCCGGCACGCCGGCAGCGGCGGCCGTCAGCAAACGGTGTGGAACCCCACCACGGGCCAGCCCGCTCGCCAGGTGCTGCTGGCCAGCGAGGCCGACGTGACCGCGGCTGTGGCCGCAGCGGTGGCCGCACAGCCAGCCTGGGGTGACATGCCACCCATCCGCCGCGCGCGTGTGCTGAACAGCTTCCTGGCGTTGCTGAACCAGCACAAGGACACGCTGGCGGCGATGATCACCGCCGAACACGGCAAGGTCTTCACCGATGCCCAGGGCGAAGTCTCACGCGGCATCGACATCGTCGAATTTGCCTGCGGCATTCCGCAGTTGCTGAAAGGTGACTACACCGACCAGGTCAGCACCGGCATCGACAACTGGACGTTGCGCCAGCCGCTGGGCGTGGTGGCCGGCATCACGCCCTTCAACTTTCCGTGCATGGTGCCGTGCTGGATGTTCCCGGTGGCCCTGGCCTGCGGCAACGCCTTCATCCTCAAGCCCAGCGAACGCGACCCTTCGCCTTCCATCTTCATGGCCGAACTGCTGAAACAGGCCGGCCTGCCCGACGGGGTGTTCAGCGTCATCCAGGGCGACAAGGTGGCCGTGGACAGCCTGCTCAAGCACCCCGATGTCAAGGCGCTGTCCTTCGTCGGCAGCACGCCGATCGCACAATACATCTACGAAACCGGTGCCCACCACGGCAAACGGGTGCAGGCCCTGGGTGGCGCGAAGAACCACATGGTGGTGATGCCTGACGCCAACATCGAACAGGCCGTGGACGCGCTCATCGGCAGCGCCTACGGCAGCGCCGGCGAACGCTG
The DNA here is from genome assembly GCA_038204775.1 of Burkholderiales bacterium. Classification (GTDB taxonomy): domain Bacteria; phylum Pseudomonadota; class Gammaproteobacteria; order Burkholderiales; family Burkholderiaceae_C; genus Rubrivivax. Next base: position 30,735 of record JBBRCN010000025.1, read on the forward strand.
CATGGCCATCAGCGTGGCGGTGCTGGTGGGCGACGTGGCCGACAAGATCGTGCCGCTGCTGGCGGCCCGCGCCAAGACGCTGAAGGTCAAGAACGGCATGGAACTCGACGCCGAGATGGGCCCCATCGTCACCAAGGAAGCACGCGACCGCATCGAAAAATACGTCGGCATCGGCGTTGAAGAGGGTGCGCAGCTGGTGGTGGACGGGCGTGGCCACAAGGTCAGTGGCTTCGAAGCCGGCTTCTTCACCGGCGGCTCGCTGTTCGATCACGTGACGCCGGCCATGCGCATCTACAAGGAAGAGATCTTCGGGCCTGTTCTGGTCTGCTTGCGTGTGCCCGATATGGGCGCCGCGCTGCAACTTATCAATGACCACGAGTTCGGCAACGGCGTGGCCTGTTTCACCAGCGACGGTGGCGTGGCACGCGAATTTGCAAGGCGCGTGCAGGTGGGCATGGTGGGCATCAATGTGCCCATCCCCGTGCCCATGGCCTGGCACGGTTTCGGTGGCTGGAAAAAGAGCCTGTTCGGCGACATGCATGCCTACGGCGAAGAGGGCGTGCGCTTCTACACCAAGCAAAAAAGCATCATGCAGCGCTGGCCCGACAGCATCGGCAAGGGCGCCGAGTTCGTGATGCCGACGGCCAAGTGAAGCGGCGCAAGCTGTTGGGCGCCGCTGCGATGTGCGGTTTGGGGGGTCCGGGCGCTGTGGCTGCAAGCGATGCCCGGGCGCAAGGCCTGCCTGTTTTCGACAGCGCCGAACTGGCCGCTGCCGAGCGCCTGCGCGACGCTGCGCTGGCCGATACCCAGGCGGCACGCCTGTTGACCGAACTGTGCACGCAGGTGGGCGCCCGGCCGGCAGGTTCGGCGGCCGATGCCCAGGCCGTGGCCTGGGCGCAGCAGGCGCTGCGTCAACTGGGCCTGGCACGGGTGCGCGCTGACGCCATCCCCATGCGCGCCTGGGTGCGTGGCGCCGCATCGGCGCGCCTGCTGGCGCCGGTGACAGAACCGCTGGTGATGGCCGCCCTGGGCAACAGCGTGGGCACACCACCGGCCGGCATCGAGGCCGACATCGCCTGGTACCCCGACCTGGCCGCGCTGCGTGCCGACGGCAGCAGCGCAGAAACGTCACGCGCCGCGGGGCGCACCGTCATCGTCGACCAGAAGACCGAACGCACACGGGACGGCCGCGGCTACGGCGCTGCAGTGGCCGCGCGCACGCTGGGTGCGGTGGAAGCCGCGCGCCGTGGCGCCGTGGCCTTTGGTGTGCGCAGCATCGGCACCAACCGCGAGCGCATCGCCCACACCGGCGCAATGCGCTACGAGATCGGCGTGCCGCGCATCCCCGCATTTGCGCTGAGCGTGCCTGATGCCGACCGGCTGGCGGCACTGCATGCGCAGGGTGCGCCCCTGCGACTGGCGCTGCAGATGCACAACCGCAGCGACGTCGAAGCCACCACGCACAACGTGATCGCCGAGGTGCCCGGCAACGGCCCATTGGCCGACGAGATCGTGCTCATCGGCGCCCACCTCGACAGCTGGGACCTTGGGCAGGGCGCGCAGGACGATGGCGCCGGCGTGGCCATCGTCAGCGCGGCCGCGGCGCTTGTCGTCAAGCTGGGCCTGCAGCCTCGCCGCACCGTGCGGGTGGTTCTGTTTGGCAACGAAGAAAACGGCTTCGACGGGGCGCGCAACTATGGCGACCGTTATGGCGGCGAAGTGCACCAATGGGTGGGCGAAAGCGACTTTGGCTCCGGTCGTGTTTGGCAGATGCGCGGCCGGGTTGACCTGGCTGCCTTGCCACTGGTTCAGCGCATGGCCGGCGTGCTGGCGCCACTGGGCGTGGCCTGGCCGGACCAGGGTGCCAACGAAGGCCAGCCCGGGCCAGACGCCGGCGTGTTGATGCGGCGTTTCAAGTGGCCGGCGGTGCAGCTCAGCCAGGAGGGCAGCGCCTACTTCGACGTGCACCACACCGTGCACGACACGCTGGACCGTGTCGATCTGGCCACGTTGCCGCAAAACGTGGCCTGCTGGGCAGTGACGGCGTTCCTGGCGGCGCAATCGCCGCTGCCCTTCACGCTCAAGGCGTCCTGAACGCCGCGCAGCGCTACAGAAACCCGCTACGCCGCCGAAAGCAGCGTTCGAGGGCCACCCTTGACTGCCTTGACCCAAGACCCCAAACCCCAGACGCTGGACGACGAGCTGGCGGCCGCACTGGCCGCCACGGCCGAAGACGGCATCAACCCCGAAGCCGGCCTGCGCGCCGCGCGGCGGGCCTTGGCGCTGGCGACGCAGATGGGCCGCAGCCTCGACGAGGCTGCAGCCGAGGCCTGGGCCTGCACCCACCTGGCGCGCATGGGCCGTCATGCCGAGATGCTGGTGCAGGCGCGTTTTGTGCTGCCGCGTCTGGCTGGTGCCCATCAGCTGGGGCTGCGTCGCGAGCTGCTGCGCTTCATGACCTTGAGCGCCAGCGAAATGGGCAGCTTCGACGTGGCGCTGGACGCGGCCCACGAGCTGTCGCAGATCTCACGCGACAGTGGCGCTCCGGGCGATGCACTGGCTGCGGCCTTCCTGCTGGCGGTGTGCCTGGAACGTATGGGCGACTCCTGGCAGGCCGTTCGGCTGCTGAACGAAGCGCTGACGGCTTATGGCGATGCCGAGCCCAGCCACCCCGTGCTGGTGGCGGCCAACGCCGTCTGCGCCATCAGCCTGGGCATGGCGCACCGCCTGCGCGACACCGGCGCAGACGAAGAATTGCGTGCCATGCTGGCCAACGGCCGCCAGCAGGGCGAACGTGCACTGGCGCTGCTGGCCCTGGTGCCCGGCGACACCTATGAAGTGGCCGTGCCAGGCAACCTGGGTGAAACGCTGCTGCTGCAAGGTGAGATCGAAGCGGCCCGCCCGCTGCTGCTGGAAGCCCTGGAACTGGCCGTCGCCCGCGGCCTGAAAGCCCATGCCTGGCGCGTGCGCACTTCGCTGGCCGACTGCCAGCTGGCCACAGGTGACGCCGATCGGGCGCGCCAGCTGGCGCGCAGTCTGATCACCGAGATGGGCGGCGCAGCGCCGCAGCAGACGGCGATCCGCGCCCACGACGCGGCCTACCGCGCCTGCCGGGCGCTGGGCCTGCACGAACAGGCATTGCATCACCTGGAGGCGGCCGAACGCATCGACCGACAACGCACCACGGCGCAGCTGCGCTCGCAGTCGCAGCTGTTCGTCACCCGCAGCGAAGCCGACCGCGCCCGCGCCCAGGCCGACCTGGCCCATGCCGACGCCGACTGGCAGCGCCACCGCGCCGCCGAGTACGCGGCCGCCGCCGAGCGCGACGCGCTCACGGGCCTGGGCAACCGCCGCCACCTGGAGCGCCGCTGCGCCGAGCTGCTGCCCGCGCTGGCGCAAGACGGTTCGGCGCTGTCGCTGGCGCTGCTGGACGTGGACCACTTCAAGCTGGTCAACGATACCCACGGTCACGCGGCTGGCGACCAGGTGCTGGTGCAGCTGGCCCAACTGCTGCGCGAGAACATGCGCACCGGCGACGTGCTGGCCCGCCATGGCGGCGAAGAGTTTGTCATCGTGCTGCCCGGCATGCCGCTGCCGCGCGCGGCAGAGGTCTGCGAGCGACTGCGCGAGCGCGTCGCTGGCCACCCCTGGGCCCTGGCCGGCGGCGTGACCATCAGCATCGGGCTGGTGGCTTCACCGCCGCTCGAACTGCACACGCTGCTGCAGCGCGCCGACGAGGCGATGTACCGCGCCAAGCGTGCCGGGCGCAACAGCGTGGTCGTGGCCTGATCGCCCGGGTTCAGATCACGTCCCGATCACCCCGCCGTCCAGCTTGCGGATGACCACGGTGGCGCTGCGAGGACGGCCCACCGGGCTGAAGTCGGGCCAGTTGGAGTACAGGCGCGGGTTGTCGGTGCCGTCGCGCTTGACACCGCTGCCCGGGTGCTGGATGTTGACGAACATCGTGCGCCCGTCGGGTGCCCAGGTGGCGCCCGCGAGTTCGCTGCGCGCCGGTCCGACCAGGAAGCGCCGCACCTCGCCGGTGGCCGGGTTGCAGGCCAGCAGCTGGTTGTTGCCCATGCGTGCGGTCTCGGGCAGGCCCACCGGCATGTCGGTGCCGATCCACAGCAGGCCGCGGGCATCGAAGGCAATCGTGTCGGGGCCGGCAAAGATGTCGCCCCTGATGTTGCCCTTGTCCTGGGCCCGCTCGTTGGCCGGGTCGCCGGCCAGCAGCAGGTGGTTCCACTCGAAGCGCTCACCCGAGAAATCGCCCACTTCCTTCCAGCGGATGATCTGCCCCATCAGGTTTTTGGCGCGCGGGTTGGCCGCGTCCACGGCAGGGAAGCCGGCCATGCCGCGGCTGGTGTTGCTGGTCAGCGTGCAATAGACCCAGCGGCTGCGTTCGTCGATGGCCACCCACTCGGGCCGGTCCATCTTGGTGGCGCCCAGCGTGTCCGAAGCCTGCCGGGTCTTGATGAGCACCTCGCCTGGGTCGGCAAAGCCGTTGGCGGCGGTCAGCGGGCCCTGGCCATGCACCAGTGCAATCCAGCGGCCCGTGCCGTCGGCATCAAAACGCGCGACGAACAGCGTGCCGTGGTCCAGCAAGGTGGCATTGGCTTGTGCCGCCGTCTTGCCCTTGCCGGCGAGCGCGATCTTGTCGCGGCTGACAAACTTGTACAGGTACTCGAAGCGGGCGTCCTCTCCCGAGTACACCACCGCGCGGTCGTCCTGCGTCACCGCCACCCAGGCGCCTTCGTGTGCGGCGCGGCCCAGCGCCGTGCGCTTGACGGGGGTGCTGGTGGGGTCCATGGGATCGACCTCCACGATCCAGCCGAAGCGGTTGGGCTCGTTGGGGTTGCGCACGCTGTCGAAACGCGGATCGTGCTCGGGCCAGCGGTACCAAGTGGCCTTGCGGATGCCCCAGCGGCGCTCGTGTGCGGTGGGGGTGTCGGCGGCAGTGAAGTAGTTGGCCCAGTTTTCTTCGCCCGACAAGTAGGTGCCCCAGGGTGTCTTGCCGCTGGCGCAGTTGCCGATGGTGCCCAGCACGGTGCGGCCCTCGGGGTCGGCCGATGTCTTCATCAGCGCATGGCCGGCCGCCGGCCCGCCCACGCTGAAGGGCGAGTTGGCCGTGATGCGGCGTGCATAGCGCGAAGGCCGCACCACCTGCCAGCCCTGCGCCTGCCGTTCGATCTCGATCACCGTGATGCCGTGTGCGGCCTGGCTCTTGGCCACCTTGTCGGCAGTCCAGGGGCTTTGGCCACCGAGGTGCAGCAGGCCTTCGTCGGTGTATTCCTGGTTCAGCGCCAGCAAGCCGCGCTGCGAGCCGTCCAGCGCGTAGTAGTGGATGCCGTCGTGGTGCATGCCCATCTGCACCGCCTGTTCGGCCGCCGTGTTGCCGGCGTCGAAGCGGAAGGCCGGCATGTTGCCGGCAATGCCCACCGGTTCGCCCCAAGGCGCCAGCACCTCGGCGGTGTAGCCCTCGGGTACGGTGATGCGGTCCACGCTGCCCGCGGGCACGGCCTTGAAGCCCAGGCTGGCGGTGGCGGCACCGGCCGTGGCGGCACAACCGCTGAGCGGCCCCAGGGCAGCTGCCGAACCCAGCAGCGTGGACAGCGACAAGCCCAGGCCGCCTTGCAACACGGTGCGGCGCGTCGGGTCGGACACATCGTGGATGCTGGGGTTGGAGGACCGGTTGCTGTCCTCCATCTCTGAATAGTCCTTGGCCATGCAGTCTCTCGGGCGCTGAAGCGCGTTGAATCGCAAGCTGCATTCTGAGCCGGGACCAGCGACCCCTGTTGACCTGGGTATGGACGGCCGCGCTTGCCGCCGCGCTTGCCTCCGCTCTTGCCTCCGCTCTTGCCGCCGCGCTCGCCTTATGCGGTGGCCTGTCGCTGTTGCAAGGCAGCGGCACGCGGCTGCGTGAGGGCGCCGATGATCCACAGCAAGGCCACGATGCCCGCCGCGCCGGCGAGCTGTTCGCCCACACTCAGCCGGTGCGCAAACCACAGGAACACGCTGGTGACACCCAGCGCGGCCAGGAACAGTGTGGCGGCGGTGATCTGGGCGGCGCGGCTCACCGGCGGGTCGTAGCGCTGCACCGCGCCGATATCGAATGCGGGCCTGGGCCAGCGCGCAGCCACGTCGGCCGGCCGCCAGCCGGGCGGTTTGAGCCAGACGCGCAGCTTGTCGGCCCAGGACGCGGCGCGCCAGCTGTCCAGCGCCAGGTCGCGGTAGACCTGCAGATTGGCCCAGACGGGGTTCCAGCTGCGCAAGGGTGAACGGGTGCCGTAGACGATGGATTCACGCTCGTCTTCTTCGGCGAAGGTGCCGAACATCCGGTCCCAGACCATCAGGATGCCGCCGTAGTTCTTGTCCAGGTAGCGGTCGTTCACCGCGTGGTGCACGCGGTGGTTGCTGGGGCTGCAGAACCAGCGGTCGAACCAGCCCAGCCGGCCGATCTGCTGCGTGTGCACCCAGTACTGGTACAGCAGGTCGATCAGCGCCACGGTGGCGAACACCAGCGGTGGCACGCCGAGCACGGCCATCGGCAGGTAGAAGATCCAGCCCAGCAGGAAGCCGCTGCTGGTCTGACGCAGCGCAGTGGACAGGTTGTAGTCCTCACTCTGGTGGTGCACCGCGTGTGCCGCCCACAGCGCGGCCACGCGGTGACCGGCGCGGTGCAGCCAGTAGTAGCAGAAGTCGTAGAACAGCAGCGCAAAGAGCCACACCCACAGCGCGTCGGCCGGCAGCCGCACCAGTGCCACGTGTTCGAAGGCCAGGGTGTACACGCCGATGCGCAGCAGCCGGCCGAACACACCCGTGACCTGGCTCATCACGCCCAGGCCGATGCTGCCCAGCGCATCGTTCAGACGGTAGGTGTTGCGCCCACGGGCCACGCCGACGGCCAGTTCCAGCACGATGAGCAAGAGGAAGACCGGCGTGGCCAGGACGATGATCTGTGCGCTGGTCATCAAACGTCGCTCCGGTGGGGCAGCGAACAAAGTGACGGTAGGGGTTTCATCCGGGGTTGCGCCGACTCGGCAAGGCTTTCTTCACGCTTGGGCTGGTGTGCATGGCGGGTCGCCTCTCAAGTCCGCGGTCATTTGGGACGACATCCAGACAATGCCGCCCGCACGGGCTGGCGTCGCCCCGGGAAAACACCCGATCCACTGCCTACACGCGGCCTGCCGTGCCGTGAAAGGTTACCCCATGCGCCTGACCAAGACCCGATTCGATGCTGTCCTTAACCCGTCCCTGCGCCTGACCGCGGTGTGCATCGCCGTCGGTTTTGTGCTGACGGCTTGCGGCGGCGGTGGCGGTGACAGGGCTGCTGCGCCCGCCGCGCCTGTCACGCCCGCACCTGTCACGCCCGCGCCGGCAGCCAGCACCCTGAGCGGCAGCGTGGCCGTGGGCGCACCCATGACCGACGGCCGCCTGCGTGTGCTGGACGCCAACGGTGCCGAGGTGGCAGCCGATGTGGCCATTGCCGCCGACGGCAGCTACCCCGCGGTCACGCTCAGCGGCCCGGCGCCGTGGCGGCTGCAAGCATGCGGCTACACCGGTGCCACCTACCAGTGCATCTACTCGGTGGCACAAGCCGCCGGCATCGCCCACGTCACACCGCTGACCACGGCCCTGGTGCTGCTGGCCAGCGGCCAAAGCCCCGACAGCCTGATGAGCGGCACCGCCCCGGCGTTGAGCAGCAACGCGCTGGCCACGGCGCAGGACACCCTGCGCAGCGGCCTGGCGCCGGTGCTGGCAGATGCCGGTGTGAGCGCCACCTTTGACCTGGTCTCGGGCAGCCTGGCCGCGGGTTCGCGCACCGGCTACGACCGTGTGCTGGACGCCGTGGGCGTGAGCACCGGTGTCGATTCCCAGCCCTTTGTGCAGATCGTGCCGCGCCTGGGCAGCGGCAACCTGTACATCGAACCAGGCAGTGCCGCGCAGGGCACCTTGGCCACCCACAGCGCGGCGGCGAGCCTGCCGCTGGCGGGCCTGGAAGACCTGTTCAAAAGCATGACCGCAGCCATCCGCACGGCAGCCACCTGCACTGACGCCACCACGGGCCTTGCGGCATCGCTGGCCAGCGATGCGACATTTTCCGATGACGAAGGCCAGCCGCTGGTGGGCCCGGCCGCCGTCAGCACGGCACTGTGCGGCTTTCTGGGCGGCGCCGACGGTGAGCCCGTGCGCCTGGGCTCGCGTTTCCTGAGCCCCACGCTGGGCCGCTGCGACTTCAGCGGCAGCGTGCCGGTGTGCGGCGTCAGCTTTGTGCTGCAGGGCAGCGACGGCAGCATCGAACCCGTCGGCCAGGGCATGGGCGTCAGCTACACCGGCAGCGGCTGGAAGTTCAAGGGCGATCTGCTGCCGCTGGCCATTTACGCCAGCGCACGGGTGCAGCGCGACCGCCGCGTGGACGGTAGCGCGGCGGTGGACACCTACTCGCGCGCGCTGGCCTTCGATATCCCGGCCCTCAGCGGCCTGGCCTGTGCCCGCGTGGCGCAGCGCGACGGAACGGGCGCAGCGGTGACGCTGGCCTACTACACGCCCCATGCCGGCGCCGGCGCCGGCGCGCGCAGCCTGTCGGCATGGCGCAGCAACAGCGACGGCGCCAGCCGCAGCCTGGACCCGACGGTGGGCAGCACCCGCACGGCCGATGACAGCTGGTTGATGCTGCCTCAGGGCGAAGCCGGTGACACTGCCGTGCGCAACTTCTTTCGCGGCGGCCGCAGCGTCACCGTGACCCTGTACAGCGACGGCAACTGCAGCACCCCCTTCACGGTGGCCGGCCGCAGCAGCTTCGAGGTGGATGTCGAAGGGGTGCCGCCGGTCTGGGCTTCACTGCCCGGCCTGCCATGGCCCAGCCTGAGCGACAGCTCGCAGGCCACCTTGCGCAGCCTCACGGTGGCCGCATCCAGCAACTGGAATTTCAACGCCAGCTGGACGGTAGCACGTGGCGCGATTGGCGTGGACGGCCTTGCCTTCTGCAGCGACCGGGCCCTGTGCGGCGAGGGCGACAGCGGCCGCCTGGGCGAAAGTGGCCTGCGCGGCGCCGCCACCAGCGGCAGCGTCACGCTGCGCACAGGCACACAGGCGCTGGCGGTGGGTGACTACAAGATGCTGGCCATCTACGGTGGCCTGGGTGACGGCACGGGGATGCAGAGCAACCACATGAGCTGCCCAGCCGTGGCCGCAGGTCTGGCCTGCGAGAACTGAGCCCGCCCATGCAAGCCCGCAAGGGCTTGCGTGGCTGGCGAAGGCCTCTGCGCGATTTCACGCGCCAAGGCTGAGCCTCCGGTTCTCGCGGGCTAACATCCCGCGAATGACCAAGACTTTGCTCATCACCGGCGGCAGCCGCGGCATCGGCGCCGCTGCCGCCCGCCTGGCCGCCTCACGCGGCTGGGACGTGGCCGTCAACTACACCCGCGATGCAGCGGCCGCCGAAGCCGTGGCCGCCGATGTGCGGGCGGTGGGCCGGCGTGCACTGGTGCTGCAGGCCGACGTGGGTGTCGAGGCCGACGTGATGGGGCTGTTCGCGGCCATCGACCGTGCATGGGGGCCCGGCCAAAGCCTGGCCGGCCTGGTCAACAACGCCGGTGTCGTGGACGTGGCCTCGCGTGTGGACGAGATGAGCGCCCAGCGCATCGAACGCATGTTTGCCATCAACGTGTTCGGGTCGATGTGGTGCGCGCGCGAAGCGGTGCGCCGCATGAGCCGCAAGCACGGCGGTGCAGGCGGCGTCATCGTCAACCTGTCATCGGCCGCGGCCAAGCTGGGCGCAGGCGGACAGTACGTGGATTACGCTGCGGCCAAGGGCGCCATCGATGTGTTCACGCTGGGCCTGGCGCGTGAAGTGGCCTGCGAAGGCATCCGCGTCAACGCCGTACGGCCGGGCATCATCGAGACCGACATCCACGCCAGTGGCGGCCAACCGGGCCGCGCGGCGCAGATGGCACCGCTGGTGCCCATGCAACGTGCAGGCACGGCAGAAGAAGTGGCGCAGGCCATCGTCTGGCTGCTGGGTGACGACAGCGGCTACACCACCGGCACGGTGCTTGACGTGACGGGCGGGCGCTGAAGGATTCTCAGAAAAACTGAGCGGCTTCGTGCACCAGCGGCTTCGTGCACCAGCGGCGCTGCGGCGCAGGCCGCTCAGCGGCCCGCGTCGCCCCCGCACTCAGTCACCCCCGCGCTCAGTCGCCTTTGGCGTAAGCGTTGAGCGCGTCCAGCAGCTGCTGCGCGGCGACCTTCTCCGCCGCCTTGGCTGAGCCCAGATAGGGCAGCAACACCAAGGCCGCGTTGTCGGCCACCGAGCCCCAGGTCAGCACCGAAGACACGCGGCCGTGCAGTTCGGCGTAACGCGTCAGCAGCCCGCCCACCTGGGTCGCCAGCTGACGCGCTGCCACGGCTTCGAGAACATCGATCTCCACCAGGCCGGCATAACACCAGAAGTCCGGGTCTTGTTGTGACTTGTCCAGCAGGCTGCGGCGGGCCGCAGCGGTGGCGTGGGGGTCGAATCCCTTCCAGCTGCTGTTGTCGCGCTCGGCCACCAGTTCCAGCGCCATGCGGTTCAGGGCCGGGTAGAAGAGGTCCGGCGCTTCGGTGGCGCGCGCCATGGTCTCGGCGCTGGCGTAGGACGCAGCCGCCATCGTGATGGCCGCCTGCTCGGCCTGGGCGTCACCGTCGCGGCGTTCCAGCATGGCCAGCCGTTTGTAGGCCGAGCCGCACAGGCTGTGGCGCTCCAGCGTGGGTTGCAAGCCGGCCAGCGCCAGCAGGCTGCGCAGCGCCACGCTGATCTCCTGCCGCGCCTGCGCCATCGCCGACGAGCCGGGCTTGGCCTTGAGCGCGCGGCCCCAGGCACGGCGCGCGCGCAGGTTGCCGATCTGTTCATGCGCCTTCATCGACGCGCTGCCGTCGTTGGCTTGCAAGGCCCTTTCGTACCAGCGGATGGCGCTGTCGCGGTCGCCGCCCTCGGCGTAGGCCAGGCCAAAGGCCTCGGCCACCGCACCCATGCCGCCCCACAGGTCGCCAAATCGGGCTTCCAGGTGGCTGACCTTTTCGCGCTGCTCCACAGCGTCGGCGTGCATCCAGCGCACACGCACCGCTTGTTCTTCCAGCGCCAGTGCCAGGCCCAGCGCCGAGGAGATGCCATCAAATTCGTCGCTGCTCTTGCGCTGCACGACCATCGTGTCGTGTGGCCCGCGGCGGTAGACCCAGTCCGGGTCGCCATAGGCCTGGTAGGCGGCCCAGGTGTTGCTCTCGCGGTTGTCCTTCCAGGCCGCTTCGCGGGCCAGTGCCACGGCGTCGATGAAAGGCTGGCGACCCAGGATGGCGCGGTAGAAGGTTTCGGCAAACACCTTGGCCGGGCCGTCGTCCACCGCCCAGCCGGCGGCGATGACGCAGCGCACGCCGATGGAGATCAGCGCATCGGCCACGCCCATGGCAAATTCCGCGCGGTTGAAGTTGTCCTTGTAGCGGCTGCCGCCACGCAAGGTCTGGTCCGCATCGCGTGCGGCCAGGTGGCAGCAGTTGACGAACACCAGCTCGGGCACCGTGCGCATGGCGCGGATTTCGTCCGGACCCAGGAAGGTGCCCTCCGACAACACCACGCCGCCCAGGTCCTTCAGCTCGCCCTTGTCGTTGCGGGTGACCGGTTCGCCGTGCCCGGCGATGTGCACGATGCGGTAGTTGCGCTCGAACAGCGCGTTGATGATGGTGGTGGCGTCGTTGTCGTCGATCAGGGCCTTCACGCGCTCGGCCGGCAGGCCGCCCGAGCCCAGCAGCGCGTCGCGCACCGATTCGGCTTCGCTGCGGGCACCGGGCAGCGGCACATACAGCGCCGGGTCGACCAGCGGCTCGCCGATGACCAGCACCGCGTCGTCCACCTTGGCGTCCTGCACGTGCTGGCGGAAGTTCTCGGTCTGCAGCTTGCGCAGCAGCTTGGTGCGGATGGCCCAAGGTTGTTCGTCCTTCTGCACCGGCTCGTCGCCGCGGGTGTCCAGCAGTTCCCAGGGGATGGCGGCGGTCTGGGCGTCCAGCTCCAGCAGCATGCGGCTGGTGCCGGCCAGGAAGGGTTCCACCTCCAGTGGCACCAGCAGCTGGAACAGCGTGCGGCCCAGCTGCGGGTCGCGGTTGGATTCGGTGCTGGCGCGGCGCACCAGCTCGCGCAGCAGCCGGCCCTGTGTGCTTTGTGCATTGACCTCGGTGCGCGCACGCTTGGTGTCCAGCCGGAAGGCAATGACGTTTTTGTCGCTGGCGCCGGTGGCGGTGATGAAGTCGTAGTCGGTGCCGCGATAGCCGCTGTCCATCTGGCGCCGCAGCGGGCCCACGCCGCTGTGCACCGTGGGGGCGATATCGAAGTCTTCGGGCGCCGAACTGGCCAGCATCTGCAGGCCGCGCCAGGCGTCGCTGGCACGTTCGAGATACAACTCGACCAGCGTCAGCTCGGCCACCCGCGGCCAGCGCGCGCGCGCCACGCCGGCCAGGCGCTGGTTGGCCTGGCGCACGCCCAGCGCGATGGCCCGCGCGGCGTTGCCGCCCTGGATGCCGGGACCGCCACTGCCCATCAAGGTGGCGGTCAGCGACAGCGGCGCCATGTTTTGTGGTGCGGCGGTCATCGTGTGCGCCGCCATCGAACCTTCGGCCATGCGCTGCACCCAGGCCAGCACGCCCTGGCGCACGGTGCGGGTCAGGTCACGCTCGTTGAGCTTGCCTTCTTCGCCCAGGCCCACCAGCACCACGCTGGCGGGCTGCGGTGCCTTCCAGGGGTTGTCGGGGTCGGCGCTGTCGTTGACAAAGAGTTGGTGCGAGCCCGGCTGGTCGGGGTACAGGCCCGCGTCCAGAGCGTCTTGCATGGCGCCAGAAACGAGTTTGTTGACGACGTGCTCGGTGCCGGTCAGCTGCAGCGCGCGCGAGTGGCCCAACATCAGCGTGCCGCGTACGAAGCTGAGGTTGCCATTGAGCACGTTCACCCGCAGCGGTGGTGTGCCGGTGTTGTCGGCCGGGCCGCTGGGCACGCCGGCCGAGGCCTCCATTACCTGGCGCACCGACGCGGCGGGCAGCGCACTGGGCCGTGCGCGCGAAGGGCGGCTGCGCACATGCACCAGGGATGCTGCCGCTGCCGCTGCGCCGCCACGCTGTGCGCCGGCCGTTTGCAGCGGCAGCAGCTTTTGCGTGTCGCCACGCGTCAGCAGCTCGACATAGGCCTCGAAGGCCTTGCCCACATCGGGCAGGCTGCCGTGTTCGCTGTCCACGGTCCAGGTGCGCACGCCGGGCAGCAGCGCGCTGGCCAGCGGCACGCGGCCGTCGCCACCGTCGGTGGCATTGAGGTAGACAAAACCTTCGTGGCCCCACTCGTAGCCGTCGGGTGTGAATTTGGCCTTGCCCACCACCAGCAGGATGTTGTCGGCGTGTTCGCGCAAAGCGCCGCCACGCTGCGGGTCGAGCTGTGCATCGAGCTTCTCGCGCAGGGCCCGTGCCTGGCTCAGCACACGCTGCGGCGGCACACCCCATTCATAGGCGGCGTCGCCCGTTTCGCCGGCCGAACGGTGCCACCAATTGGCCTCTTGCACCGCCAGCAGGTCACGACGGGCCAGGTCGGCCCAGGTTTCTTCGCGGTCCAGACCCAGCTTCACGTCCAGCAGCTCAGCCTGCAACTGGATGAAGCCGGGCATTTCAGCCATCAGCTGGCGTGCCTGCCGATTGCGCAGCGGGCTGCCAAAGCTGGCCAGCGCGTTGCCGAAGGTGTCGTCGCCGCTCAGGCACTGCATCGGCGCCCAGGACCCGCCGTTGGGCGTGCCCAGCATCAGGAAGCGGGCGCCTTCGCGTTTCATCATGCGCTCGAAGGTCTTGGGCCGCACGATCTGCATCGTGCGTGTGACGACACCGCCCATGCTGTGCGCGATGATGCGCACCGGCTGCCCGCTGCCGCTGCGTGCGTCCAGCTCGCGCTCCACCGCGTCGGCCAGGCGTTCGGCTTCTTCTTCGATGGGGCGGCGCCAGTCGAAGGCAAAGGGCAGCACGGCGTGGCTTTGCTGCAGGTGCTCGATCAGGTCGTCGTAGATCAGGCCGATGGGGCCGTCGGGCGCCACGCCGTCGGCGCCGTCGGGCTGGTAGGCCAGCTTCTTCAGGCCACCCACCAGGCGCAGGCTGAGCCAGATGCGCTTGTCGCCGGCTTTCAGGTGGCTGCCCAGGATGCCGGGCAGCACAAACACGGCGGGCTTGTCGCTGGCCGGGCGGCCGTCGTCGTTGCTGCGGCGCGCGGCGCGCAGGCCGCCGGAATCCTGGCCCGCCCAGGACAGCGGGCCGATGGTGCGAAAGCCCGCCGGCGAGACCTGCGTCAGCCCTTCGACCACGGCCTGCACCGTGCGCACGTTGGCAAAGTAGTTGAAGTGCGTGCTCTTGCCACTCTGGTCCAGCAAGAAGGTGGCGCCGCCGCTGCGTGCCGCGCCGCCATACATGCTGCTGGTCTGCACGACGATGTCGTTGTCGGTCCAGTAGTAAGCGTCGGCCAGCAGCGTCTTGACCCAGCTGCCCACGCTGTCGCCCTGCAGGTCGCCGGCCACCACGCGCAGGTCGCCGGGTATCGGTTCTTCGTTGGCATTCAGCCAGTCCACCAGCGGGGTGTCCGGGATCATGCTGGCCAGGCCCGGCAGCTTGGTGGGATCGGCGCGGCAGCGCGCCACTTCGGTGAGGAAGTCCACCAGCGCCGGCACCACCGGCACGCCGGCCAGTTCGATCGTCCAGCGCAGCACCGACAGGTAGGCGTCCAGCCGCTTGCTGGCCAGCAGCGTGCCCCGTGCCGGGCAGGCCACACGCACCACGCGGTCGACCTGGATGCCCTTGGCCTTCACCGCCGCGGCCAGGGCCTTCAGTGCCTTGCGGCTTTCGTCGTGCTCGCTGCCATCGAAAAAAGCGAAGTCTTCGGCGCCGATGGGCCGCTGCGACGCCATGCGGCCGCACACCACGGCCAGCACTTCGGCCACCAGGCCACCGCGCGAGTGCGTGACCAGGTGCAGCCGCGCACCCTGCGGCAGCGCCTGCACCAGCGTCAGCGCATTGGCGATGGGGCTCACGCCCACCGTGGGGTGGTCGAGTGCGTAGACGCGGTTGCCGTAATGTGCAAACAGCTCGTTGACACGCGGCCGGTGCATGGCCCACAGCTTGCCGAAGGTGCTGAAGGTGTCGACGAAGGTGCCGTGGATCAGCACCAGCAGCGGCTGGTTGGCCGCGTCGCTCAGCGCCGGCAGCTGCGTGCGTTTCAGGCCGCTGCCTTTCAGCGCGCTCAGCGACTCGGCCTGCAGCTCGTAGACACCGGCATCGACCTGGCCATCGACCTTGGCCACCACCTTGTCGGCCACCCAGCCGACGGCTTTGTCCGTGACGAGGTCGGTGATGACCTCGAAGGCCGACAGCACCACGTCACCCAGGAAGCCCCGGCTGCGTGTGGGCGCGGCCTGTTCCAGCCCCTGCCAGCGCAATTGCGCCGGCACCACGACATCGTCGCCGACTGCAGGCGCTGAACTGCGCTTGGCCGTGCCCTGGCCCAGCATCAGGTCGCGCGCCGTTTCGGGGTGCAGCAGCAGCGCCGGGCCGCCGGCAATGCGCAGCAGCACCACGTCTTCACCGGGCACGGCGCTCACGCGCACGCTGTCGCCTCCCGCGCGCCGCGTGGACACCTTCACCGCATCCTTTACCCGGCCGGGCAGGCCGCTGGCTGCCAAGTTGGCGCTGGGGCTGCCCTCGCCGCCCGCGCTGCGGCTTGACTGGCGCTGGCCGGGGACCAAAAAGGTGATGGCGGTGGGCTGGGTGGCCATGCGGTGTGTCTCCTCGCTGCGTTCTGGGTGGGGACGGCGAGCATCCACGCAAAGCGCCTTCAGATCAAGCCAGGGCCAGCGGCCGGCGCAGCGCCGACCTAGGGGTGCAGGCCTTCAAGCAGCGCGCGGGCGCGGCGCGCTTCGACGGTGTCTTCGTCGCTGCCGGATGCGTCTGCGGTCTCACGGCCGGCGCGGATTTCTGCATGCGTGATGCGTCGCACCTGCACCGGCGCCACGCCGTTCAACACGCCCAGCTTCAGGGCGGCGGTGTAGCTGAGGTCGATGACACGCCCGTCGGCAAAGGGCCCGCGGTCGTTGACGCGCACCACGATCTCGCGCCCATTGGCCGGGTTGCGCACCCGCGCGTAGCTGGGGATGGGCATGGTCTTGTGCGCGGCCGTCATGGCAAACATGTCGTAAAGCTCGCCGCTGGCCGTGGGGCGGCCATGGAACTTGCGGCCGTACCAGCTGGCGCCGCCACTTTCTGCCAGCGGCCGGTCGGCGGTCATGGGTTCGTAGCGGCGGCCCAGCACCACATAGGGTTTGTTGGGTCCGCCGATCCGCAAGGGCTCGACGCGCGGTTCGGCGTCTGGCACCTGCGCCAGTCCGGGGGGCGCTTGGGCGGGCGGGCCGTCGCGGTCAGCGGCCTGGCGCGTGGCGCAACCGCTGGCCAACAGTGCTGCCGCAGCCCATACGCCCACACGGGGCCAGAACGAAGGTCGGGTTGCGTGCCGCGCGCACGACACGGCGCCGTCTTTCAATTGACGGTGCGCGACTGCTGCGCGTGCGTCAGCTCGATGCGCTCGCGCCGCAGCGGCCGGCCGCTGCTGTCGTTGTCTTCGATCTCGATGGCCACCGGCACGCCCAGCTTGGGCGAAAAGTAGACCGTGCGCGTGAAAGCGCCACTGCCCGGTGCGCCGGTGGCCGGAGTCTGCCGGCTCTGGCCCGTGGTCTTGATGGGCAGCACGTCAAATTCACCCGCCGGGGTTTCCAGCGGGCGCAGGCTGCCCACCTGCGCGGTGCCACGCCATTCGATGAGCACCTGTCGCTTGTCGGGCAGCACCAGCGTCTCCTTGAAGGCCACGGCGCGACTTTCGCCCGCTTGCGGGCGCGCCCACCAGATTTCCTGCGCTGGCTCGAAGGTGCTGATCGCGCCGGCTTCGGTGCGTTGCTGCGTCGGGCGGCCTTGCGGGTCCATCTGCCACTGGCCGCCATTGACCGACAGATGGCCGTCGCTGCGCACTTCGTCGATGGACAGCGTGTAGCTGCTCAGCACTTCGTCCTTGCGTGTGTCCACCCGTTGATACGACAAGGTGTCGCCCTCGGCGTGGCCAAAACTGTTGGCGCGTGCCTGGAACACCGGTCGTTCACCCTGGCCCGGGGCCAGCGCAGTGCGGCCGTCGGTGCTGGGGCGGGTGCTGGGGCGGGTGCTGTCGGGGGCGGATGCGGAGGCGGCCGAGGCCGGCGATGCGGCCGCTGTGGCTGTGGCTGTGGCTGAGGCAGGCGTGGGCGCGGCGGGTGCAGGCGTTGTCGACGGTGGCGTGGCGGCGCTGGAGCCCGGGTTGTCCAGCCGCACGGCGTCGGCCAGGTATTCCTTGTCGAAGGTTTCACCCGACAGGAAAGGCTGTGTCAGCCCACCGCTGCTGTCGGCCACTGCCAGACGGATGGCGCGCAGCGCCTCGGGCACGCTGATGCGGGGCGTGCCCAGCGCATCGACCATCACACGGGCAAAACGTGTGGCCACCGCTTCGCGTGGGTCTTTCAGCGTGGCCGGCACGGGCGGCATGCTGGGCAGGTCCTGCAGCGCGCCTGGTGCGTGGCCCATCAGCACCATGGTGCCGGCGTTCAGACGCTGCCGCGCCAGGCCGCTGGGCGACAGCCGCGCCAGCGACGGGTGGCGGTAGGCCGCGTCCACCACCAGCGCGCGTGGTGCGTCAGGGGCGCCAGCCAGGGCGGTCAGGGCTTCCTGCAGCGGCAGCCCCACGGCGCGCAGCAGGGCAGCGGTGGCCGAGGGCTCCTGGAATTCATTCAGCACCACTTCGCTGGGCAGCAGGAGATTGCGACCGTCCACCTGCGCGGCCAAGCCGGTGTAGTAGATGAGGCCCACGCCGTCGGCACGCAAGCGACCGCGAAAGTCCTTCAGCGCCGCACGCAGCGCATTGGTGTCCAGGTCATGGTGCAGCAGCACCTCAAATCCACCCGCGCGCAGCGCTGCTGCCACGGCTTCGCTGTCACGCCGGGCCGATTCGAGAACTGGCCGGGTGCCCAGCGTGCCGATGCCCACCACCAGCGCCAGGCGCTGGCGCTGGGAGGCGCTGAGTGCAGCACTCGGCGGGGCCGCCGCAGGGCCCGGGTTGGCGCCCTGAGCCCGGGCCTGCTGGGACGCCAGCCCGCCGCCCAGCGTCAGGCCAAGCACGACAAGCACCACCGCGAGCCGCCCATGCGTCGACAAGCACGTCCTCCTGAACTGCCCGCAACTCCAGGCAGGAAGAGTGTAGCCAGCGACGCCACCACCTGTGACAGCGTGTTTCCCTGCCCCGGTCTGGCGCTTGGCGGCCGGCTATGGCCGGCCTGCTGGACCTACTTGGTGGGGGCCGATGCTGCCGGTGGCACCACGATCACCGTCGTGCCGGTGCCGGGTTTGCCGGTGGCGCCGTCGAAGCCCGGGCTGCCCGTGGCGCCGGTGGCGCCCGTGCTGCCGGTGCTGCCGGTGCCACCGGTGGCGCCTGTGCTGCCGGTACTGCCGGTGCTGCCCGTATTGCCGGTGTTGCCGGTGTTGCCGGTCTCTCCCGGAGGTCCGGGCGGGCCGGGCGCGACCACCGGGGGCGGCGGCACGTTCACGACCGTGGGCTTGTCGCAGGCTTGCAGACCCAGTGCCAGCAACGGCATGGCCAGGTAGATGTAGCGGTTCATGGGAAGTCCTTCTGTTGCATGGCTCGGGTCGAACAGCAACCAAAGGCGGCCTTGTCGACTGACTCAAGATAAGGCGTTGCAACATCGCGGTCTGTGCGTTGGCAGACACAGCAAAGTGGCTGCTGGCGCATCGCACACGCACCCTACACGCGGGGCAAACACCGGCGGCAAACCAGCTGTCGTCAGCAACGAAGCGGATGCCGCCACGTGGGCTGGCGCACAGACCCTCACCTGCGGCCCCCTTGAAACTGCGGCCGTGTTCCTTGCAGTGCCAGAGGTGCCGCCATGCCGCTCTTGATTTCCCGCAACTCGTGGGCCGCTTCGTCGGCCCGGTTTTCGGTGCAAAGCCTTCGCCGGCTGTTCGGGGGGGACGCCCTGGACGGGGATCCGACACCTCACGCAGCAGTCCCGTTCGTGTCCGCCGCGCAGGTCGAGCCGCAGCGCGTGCTGGTGGTCGACGACAACCCCGTCAATCTGTTGCTGGCCGAACAGCTTTTGAGCCAGTTCGGCATCCGGCCGCTGATGGCTGCTGACGGCGCCGAAGCGGTGGCCCTGGCCGGTGGCTGGGCGCTCGACCTCATCCTCATGGACCTGCAGATGCCGGTGCTTGATGGCCTGACGGCCACCCGGCAGATCAGGCACGATGAACGCCTGCACGGCCGGCCCCGGGTGCCCGTGGTGGCCTACACCAGTTGTGCTCCAGCGACGGCCTGCCTGCGCAAATTCGGCATCGACGGCGTGCTGGACAAGCCCTGCGATGCACGGGCGCTCGAGGCTTGCCTGGCCGCCTGGCAACTGCCAAATGGCGGGCCTGCGGGCCCCCGAGGTGTCTCCCCCAGCAGCTGAAGCCGTCGAGCCGGGCCTGTCCTGGTCCGCAAGCGATGCGCCGGAGGCCGACTGCTGTCGCAGCCTGCGGGCGACGAAATTGTGTCCCTTCTCGGAGTCACCACGATGATAGAGATTCGCAAGGGTCAGGCACCTGCGCCAATGTCGCGAGAGGTCTTCGGCCAGCGCTACCGTGGCGGCTTCGTCGACCCGGCGTTCGCGGTTGAGAAGGACGCGATCGCCCGGCTGGAAGAGATTGCCTGGCAGGCCTACGACGAAGGCCGCAAGGCGCCGCTGACGCGCCTGGCGGGACAGGGTTACGCCGACCCGACTTACGCGCTCTCGGTGGAATGGCTGGCCACCCGACAGGCCGTCGACCAGGCGCAGCTGGCCTGGGGCAAGCCCGCCACAAAGTCGCGCGTGCTGCTGGTGTGCGGCAGCGCCCGCAACGATGGCACCTGCCCCGGCGAAATCTCGAAGACCTGGCGCCTGACCGAGATTGCACAGCAGGTCGTGCAGGGCGCCGGAGTGGAAGTCGATTTGCTGGACCTGAGCCTTGTCACCTCGGAGTACGGGCGCCACATCCACCCCTGCAAGGGCTGCGTGTCAAGCGCCATGCCGCTGTGCCACTGGCCTTGCAGTTGCTACCCGAACCACGCACTCGCGCAAACCCACGACTGGATGGCCGAGATCTATGAACGCTGGGTCGCAGCGCATGCGGTGATCCTGCTGGCGCCGACCTATTGGTACCAGTCGCCCAGCCCGCTGAAACTGATGATCGACCGCCTGGTGTGTGCCGATGGTGGCAACCCTGACCCCACCACCACGCACGGCAAGCGGGTGGCCGAGGCCAAGCACATCGAAGCGCAGGGCTGGGGCTTCCCCAAGCACCTGGCGGGTCGTGCGTTCGGCGTGGTCGTTCATGGCGATGTGGCAGGTGTCGAAGACCACCGCCGCAACCTGTGCGACTGGCTG
>JBBRCN010000026.1:0-49102 GCA_038204775.1 Burkholderiales bacterium
CCTGCGGTTCGGTGCCGAAGTTCTCGACGCCGAAGCCCACGTCCTTGAACCAGAAGCTGTACTCGGGCTGCGTGGTCTCTGAACCGTCCACCAGCTGGTGGCGCGGCCAGATGCCGATGACACCGCCCCAGGTGCGCTGGCCCACCAGGGTGCCGATGCCCATGAGCTTGAAACAGTGGCTGAAGATGTCGCCGTCGCTGCCGGCGTGTTCGTTGGTCAAAGCCACCACGGCGCCCGCCGGCGCTTCATCGGGGTAGCTGGTGGGCTGGCCCCAGCGTTGCAGCGTCCAGGCGATTCGCTTGCGCGCCACCTTTTCCAGCAGCAGCTGGCTGACATGGCCGCCGCGGTTGTAGCGCACGTCCACCACCAGCGCGTCGCGGTCGCATTCGGTGCCGAAGTAGCGGTGGAACTCCGCAAAGCCGGCGCTCATCATGTCGGGCAGGTGAACGTAGCCCACGCGGCCACCGCTGGTTTCGTGCACCCAGGCGCGGTTGTTTTCGACCCACTCGCGGTAACGCGCCGGCGCTTCGTCGGCCAGCGCGGTGATCAGCACGTCACGGATCACACCTTCGGCGTTAGCCAAGGTCAAGGCCACTTTGCTGCCGGCCTGGTGCACCAGCAGCGCCTGGGGCGGTTGATCGCTGGACACCGGCTGCCCGCCCACGGCCACGATGCGCTCGCCGGTTTCGCCCGTGACGGCGGCCACGCCCACCGCGTTGAGCGGCGAATCGGCGCTGCTGTCCCAGGCGTCGCCTTGCACGGTGCGCACGATCTGCCAGCCGCCATCGGCGGCGGCGGCCGGCCTCAGCTCGGCCGCCAGGTGACCCATGGCCACGGCCGGTGGCTTGCGGTGGTCGCCGCCCATTTCGTAGGCGTGCGAGGTGCCCAGCTCGCCTTGCAGTTCCCAGATCAGGTCCGACAGCTCGGCACGTGTGGCGACACGCGGCAGCAGCGCGCGATAGCGTTCGCACACCGCCGGCCAGTTGGTGCCCGACATGTCCTCGACCCAGAAGTGATCGCGCTGCAGGCGGCCCACCTCGGCCAGCATCTGCGCCCATTCAGCGGGCGGCTGCACGGCCACGCGCACACGCGACAGGTCGATGAGGCCGCTGTCGCGACCGGGCTTGTCGGCTTTCGGCTTGTGACGGTCGTCGATGGGGCGCGTGGCGTCGATGGCCTTCAGTACCTTGTCGGTGCGCACGATGAGCGTGTGGGCGTCGGCCGCCAGCACGAAGTGGTCGGCCTGCGGCATCAGCGTGCTCACTTCGCCGGTGTCGAAGTCGAAAACCTCCAATCGACCCGGCCCTTCTTTGTGGCCACCGCGGCCGTGCGCGCCGGCAATGGGCAGCGCGGTCCACACGACCTTGCGTCGGGCCACGCCGGCCAGTTGGCCGAAGCGGCCTTCGGGCACCGGGAAGGCAGCCACACGGCGCGCCAGGCCAAGGGGTTCGATGGCCGGCACGGGTGGTGGGCCGGCCTTGTCGCCATCCGGCTTTTTTTCGTCGTCCGGGCCGCGGTCTTTCATGCCCTTGACCGGGGGTTCAAAGGGTGGCGCGCCGCCCGCTTGCAGGGCAATGAGGTAGGGCCGCGCCGCGCGCGGAAAGCTCAGTTCGAACTGCACCGCGTCGTACACCGGGTCGAAGGTGCGCAGTGACAGGAAGTACAGGTAGCGTCCCTCGGGGTCGAAGGCCGGCGCGTAGTCCCTGAATTCGGGCTGCGTGGCCAGCAGCGTGCGCCCCGTGGCCACCTCGGCCAGCTGGATGGCGGTGTGGCGCATGCTGGTGGCGGCGGTGCACGCCAACCAGCCGCCGCAGGGCGACCACACCGGGTCTTCGAAGCGGCCGAAGGCGCTGTGGGCCAGTCGCGTGATGGCGCCCGTGGCCGTGTTGCCCAGCCACAGTTCGTTGCGGTGGTTGGCCATCGCCACCTGGGTGCCCTGGGGTGCGGCACACAAGGCGGTGATGCGGCCCAGGTCCCAGCTCATTTCGGTGGCAGCGGAGGCCGTGATGACTTCGATGCGCTCCTCGCCCGACGCGTCGCTGGTGCAGACCAGTGCCTGCCCATCGGCCAGCCACTGGCCCAGGCGGCGGCGCCCGGTGCCACTGCCGTGGCGGCGCACGGCACCCTCCCACAAGGCCATCGTGAACAGCTGGCCGCGCGATTGCAGCGCCAGGCTGTGGCCCTGCGGATGCACGGCCATGCCTTGCAGGTGATCGGCTGCGGCCACGAAGCGGCGCGCGGTCTGGCTGCGGCCGCTGGGCACGTGGATGTCGATGCGCACGCTGGTGTCACTGGCGGGGTCAAAGAGCCACAACTCGGCGCCGCAGGCGTAGACGATGCGCTGGCCATCGCTGGACGCCGATCGCGCGTAGTGGATGGTGTGGTGCGTGTGCTGGTGCAGGTCGCTGCCATCGGGCAGGCAGGACCAGAGGTTGCCCACACCGCTGCTGTCGCTGATGAAGTGGATGCGCGCGCCGATCCACATCGGCGTCGTCGGGTTGCCGGGCAGGCTGCTCAGGCGCGTGAAGCTGCTCCCGGCTTCGTCTTCGACCCACAGCTGCCCGACACGGCCGCCGCGGTAACGTTTCCAGCGCGCCGGGTCACCGGTGTTGCGACCAATGACACGCCGGCCCGTGCTGCTGAAGGACAGGTGGTCGATCTGCCCCAGCGGCACGCGCTCTGGCAGCCCGCCTTCGATACCCAGCGTGAACGCGTGCCAGTTGCGGAAGAAGGGCTGGCCGTGGTTGCTGCAAAAGACGATGTCGCCAGCGGGTGTGAAGCCGCGCACCGCCAGTTCGCTGCCCAGCCATGTCATGCGGCGCGCGGCGCCACCAGTCGCGGGCATGAGCCAGACTTCGGCATGCTGTTCGTCGCGGCCCGTGTAGGCCAGCCAGCGCCCGCAGGGCGACAGGCAAGGTGTGCCCGGCTCCGACAAGCCGGCCGTCAGCCGCTGCGCCGTGCCGCCGCCAGCGGGCACGCGCCACAGGTCGTCGTCGCTGACGAAGACGACGGTGTCGCCCTGCAGGCTGGGTTGGCGCAGGTAGGCGGGCACGGCCTGCTCGGCAGGTTCAGCCTGCTCAGCCTGCTCAGTCTTTTGGGCGGAAGTACTCATGGTGGACAAGGTGGAGTTGCAGCCAGAGCGGCTGAAAAACCATCATCCCACGCGGCCTGTGGACTGGTGATCGGGCTTGTCCCCCAGAAGGAGGTTCTCCCCCCCGCAGGGGATGGGACCACCCGAAAGGCGGGGTCATCATCGCGCCCGTTTCCACGCAATGACAGGACAGGCGATGCAGTTCAATGAATGCCACGAAGGCGACTACCGCATCTTTGTAGGCGCCGTCGAAGCACCACGGGGCGACGGCTACCTGGCGGCCTTGATCGTCAACCGCGTGCGCGGTGTGCAAGGGCGCCACAACGAAGCCTTCCGCGACGACAGTCTGGCCTGCGGCTACCGTTGGCGTTCACCCGACGAAGCCATGCACTACGCCATGAACCGCGCGCGTGAACTGATTCGTTCGCGTTCGCAGTTGCTGACCTGTTGATCCAAGCCCGCCAAAAGTTCACAGGGATTACAGGTCACAGGGTCACAGGGTCACAGCGTCAAGCCGTTGCCGTCGCAAAGTTGCGGATGGCGCGCATGGCCGCTTCCGGCTCGTCGCGCCAGGCGCCGTGGCCCACGTTGGGAAAGCTCAGCAACTGGCCCCAGGGTGCGGGAATGGCGGCGGCAATCTCTTGTGCATCGGCCAGCGGCGTCACCGGGTCGGCCTCACCCGCCATCACCAGCACGGGGCATTGCACCTGCGCCAGACCGGGCAGCAGGTTCATCGTGCGCTGCTCGCCGCTGGCGGACGTGAACAGGATGTCGGTGTTGAACACGGTGCGTTCACGCGCCAACGCATCGGCCGGCGGACGCGTGTTGTACAGCGGTGTGCACAGGCGCTGGTACGGTGCCCAGTTGGCTTCGTTGGGCTCGGCCCAGAAGGCCTGGGCCGCGGCACGCGCTGCGGCGCCACCGAGCTTTTCAAACATCGCCAGCTTGCGCTCCAGCCCCATGTGGTGGCTGGTGCTGGACAGGATGACCCTGGCCGGATGCGCCGGGTGGCGCGCCAGGTAGCGCTGGGCGACGAAGCCGCCGAAGCTCTGGCCCAGCACAACCGGCTTGACGATGCCCAGCGCGTCACACAAACGCACCACGTCGTCGGCGAAGGTGTCCAGCGTCCACTCATGCGGCGGGCGCCGGCTGCTGCGGCCGTGGCCGCGGTGGTCGACGTAGACCACCTGCGCCACGTCGGCCAGCTGGCTGAAGATGGGTTTGAAGCCGGAATGGTCGTAGCCCGGGCCGCCGTGCAGCAGGATCAGCGTGGGCTTGCTGCGCATCTGCGCGCCGTCGGGCACCAGGCCCGCACCTTCGATGTCGACAAAGAGACGGACGCCGGGCTCGATGGTGATCAGCATGCAGGACTTCGTGGATTGAACAGCGGGCTCACTGTAGCGCTGCGCCTGGTGAAGAATGCGCTCATGCTACAAAAGCCCCAACTGC
Source organism: Burkholderiales bacterium (assembly GCA_038204775.1). Taxonomy (GTDB): domain Bacteria; phylum Pseudomonadota; class Gammaproteobacteria; order Burkholderiales; family Burkholderiaceae_C; genus Rubrivivax. The sequence continues at coordinate 4,541 of JBBRCN010000026.1, forward strand.
CCCAACTGCCCCAACTGCCCCAACTGCCCCAACAACCCCAGACGCCCCAAGAACTGAGCCTGGCGTCGTGGCCACGCCGCAGCGCCTTCGAATTTTTCCGCACTTTTGCCAAGCCGCACTTCAGCGTCTGCACCCGCATCGATGTCACGGCGCTCAAGCCGGCTTTGCTGCAGGCCGGTCTGGGCAGCGTGACTTTGGCCTGCCACTTCATCGCGCTGCAACTGGCCAACCGCTTGGTGCCCTTTCGCTACCGCCTGCAGCAAGGTCGGGTGCTGGTGATGGACGCGGTGCACGCCAGCACCACGGTGCTGCGCGACGACGAAAGTTTCGGCTTTGCCTACCTGCCGCACGCCAGCACCTTTGCGGACTTCGTGGCCCAGGGCGCGCCGGCCGTCGTGGGCGCACGTGCGGGTGACGACGGTTTTGCGCCGCGTGTGGACGACGCGGCGCTGATCCACTTCACCACCCTGCCCTGGATGCACTTCACCAGCTTCACGCATGCGCGCGACGGCGCCTTCGAGGACTCGATCCCGAAGATGGCCTTCGGCCGCATCGACGCCGATGGCACCAGTGCCACGGCACGCCGCTGGATGCCGCTGTCGGTGGAGGTGCACCACGCGCTGATGGACGGCCTGCACGTGGGCCGCTTCGTGCAGGGCTTCGAAGCCGCGATGCTCGATCCGCTGCCTTGGCTTCAGGGGTCACCTCAGGTCTGAAGGCCGGCCGCTGCGGTTTTGCCTTCAGCGCCCGTTGGCCTGCAACTGCCGGGTCAGCAACAGCGTCAACACCACACCTGCCGCGGAGCATGCGCCGGTGGCCGTCCAGGTCCACTGCCAACCCCCCACCTGGCTGGCCAGCCAGGCCACCACCGGCGGGCCGACAAACTGGCCGGCCGAAGACCACTGCTGCATCCAGCCCACCGTGGCCGCCACGCAGCGTTCATGCGGCGCCACCCGCAGCGCCAGCGAAAACAGCGTGCCCGGGATGAGTCCGCCCACGCCCGAAAACAACAGCACCGCGGCGTATCGCAAGGCCGGTGGTGCAGCGGTGGTGGCAAAGGCCAGCAGCGCAGCAGCGGCCATGGTGGCAAAGCCCAGCACCAGCAGCCACTGTGGCGGCACACCGCGCTGCAGCAGGCGGCCAGAAGCCACATTGCCGACGATGTTGGCCGCCGCAGCCAAGGCCGTCAGCACACCCGTGGCGGCAGGTGCCACGCCGGCCTGCAGATAGATCGTGGGCAGGAAACCCACCACCGCCAGCCATTGGCTGGAATAGACCGCAAAGATCAAGGCCACCAGCCAAGGCCCGGGTGCCGCCAGCGTCTGGCGCAGGCTGTCCAGCCAGGCGCTGGTGGGTGCCCCTGCCGCATCGGCGCGTGGCACCACAGCAACCGTGGGCGACAGCAGCCATGCGATGGACACCGCCATCACCAGCGACAGCGCGCCCAGCAGCCACCACCAGGCCCGCCACCCCAGAGCGTCCATGAACAGCGGCCCGCACAGCAGGGCCAGCGCCGTGGCCGTGGGCATGTAGGTGCCCCACAGACCCAGCATGGCGCTCAAGCCTTGCGGCGGCACCAGCGCTCGCAACAGGCCGGGCGCCGGCAACACCACCAGCAGGAAGCCGAATCCTTCCAGCACACGCAGCGCCATCAGCGCCGGCACGCCGGGCGCAAATCCACCCGCCACGCTGGCCAGGCCCAGCACCACCAGGCCCAGGATGACGCTGCGACGCGGCCCCAGCACGTCGGCCCATGCCCCCAATGCCAGGCCCAGCGACATGCCGGCCACCTGCACCAGCGACAACAGAAAGCCGGCCTGCAACAGGCTCATGTCCAGCGCCTGCTGCAGCGTGGCGATGGCCGGCGCCAGCTTGCCCACGTGCAGCGCCGCGCACACACCTGAGACGATGACCATCAGGGCCGGCTGCATGCGCCTTGTTCTTGCGCTGTTTGCTTGCGCTGTTTGCTTGCGCTGTCTTCTTGCGCTGACTGCTTGTGCCGTGTGCTTGCGCGCCCGGTGGTGCGTCTAGCGCGAAGGCTTGCCGGAACGCGGCCCGGCCGGCCGGCCGGGTGCGTCGCGGCGCGGGCCGCGGTCGTTGGCACGCGGCGCGTTGTGGGGTGCGTTGTGGGCCGCGTGTTGATTGGCGTGTTGGTGCGAACGCCCGGCTTCACGTTCCCGCTCCGGCGGGGGCGGCGGCATCAACTTGCGCTCGGCACGCGCCTGCACCAGTTGTGCCTCCAGCACCTGGTCTTTCAGGCCCTTCAGCGCGCAGAAGTTGTTGCGTGTGAGTGTGGTGGTTTCGAAGGCGCGCAGCAGCGTCGCACGTCCGCGCCGGGCTTCGTTTTCTGCGATCTGCTCGGGCGTGAGCGGTGCTGCGGGTGCGGCGGGCGGGACGGGCGCGGCCATGGGCTGCGATGTGGGCTGCGCTGTGGACGACGACGTCGGCGGCGTGTGAGCCACTGCATCGGCACGCGGCGGGCGATCGGCACGCGGTGCCTGGTCGGCGCGGGGCGGTCGCGGCGGGCCTTCGGGGCGCGGTGCACGGTCGGGGCGGTCGGGGCGATCGGGGCGATCTGCACGCTGACCACGGTCTGCACGCGGCGCACGCTCAGGCCGCGGTGGCCGCTCAGCACGTGGCGGCTGCAGCGGCTGCGGCGGCTGCGGCGCACCGTCAACCGGCGCAGCCTGAGCAACGGCTGCGGCCGCACCCGCAGCGGCCTGCGGACGCCGCGCCTGGCGCTGCGCATCACGCTCGGCCAGCCGCCGCGCCTGCACGATGGCCAGACGGCGTTCGATTTCCAGCACGCCCGCGTCGCGGTGCTCTTGTGCGATCTCGCCGGCCGGCTGGCCGTCCAGGTCAAAGCGGTTGGGCGAATTCACCAAGGCCTTGATGTAGGCCGTGCTGGTGGTGTGCCGGTGCAGAAAGATCGACAAGGACTTCTTGTTGAAGACCCCCGGCACGCGCAGCTGGATGTCGGCCTGGATGCGCAGCTTGATGGGCAGCATGCGGCCAGCTCCGAAGAGCGCCGGGAAGTGCTGTGCCAGCAGTGCCGCGCAGGCCGCGGGCGACAGGTCGGCGATCGGTGGTGCACCCGGCGCGACAGCCGGCTCTGCCGGGGCCGTCGGCTCAGCATCTGCAACTGCAACTGCATCTGCAACTGCATCGCCCGCCGCTGCAACATCGGCAGACGCGTTCCCCGTTTCGGTCATGCCTTCGGACTCTGGCGTCGGCACGGCATGGGGCGCTGCGTCTGGCGCTGCGTCCGGCGCTGCGTCTGGCGCTGCATCTGGCGCTGCGTCCGGCGCTGCGTCCGGCACTGCATCAGGCACAGCTGTCGCCGTTTCGGGCACAGGAGGCTGTTCGGTCGGGTCGGGGGTCGGGGTGTTCTCGGGCATGGTCACGGAATCGATGCTGCGGCAGTGCAGGCGGTGATTGTCCTCGGCATTGTGTCCTCGGCATCGGACCTCCCGCAGCCACCGCTGGTGACCTGCCACCATGAACATCGCCGTCATCGGTGGCGGCATTGCGGGCCTGGCTGTTGCCTGGCTGTTGCCCGGCTGTTGCCCGGCTGTTGCTTGGCTTTCGTGGCGCCAGCGCACCGTGACCCTTTTTGATCGCCAGGCGCAACCCGGATTTCCTTCTGCCTGGCGGCCTGCTCCGCGGCAGCGGCCAGGGCGCGGCAAGCCAGGAGCGTGGGCGGCAGGGTGCGATCAGCGGTGGGCATCGACCTATGGCGGTGCCTATGGCGGTGCCTATCCGCTGTATTCGCCTGGCCTGACTTGCCCGCCGTACCCCTCAGGCGACGTCACCAGGGCTTGTTGCGGCGTGTAGGCCGGGCCCTGGTGGATGCGCGCGGCGTAGGACTCGTGGGCGTCGCTGCCGGGTGGCCACTGTTGCAGAAACTGCTGGTGCCACAGCGGGCCGGCGCTGTCCACCGCTATGGCGTCGATGTGGGCTTGGCCAGCCCGCAAGCCGTAGCGACTGGCCGATGCCCCTGCCCGCGCCCTGCGCTGAAAAGGGCCGCACCGCGATGCGCGTGAACAGGCCCGCGCCATCACCCCGGAAGTTGGGCATGCCGGTGGCGCCGTTGTTCAGCACCATCGGCGTCACTGCACGCCCGGTCATGGGCAGGCGGTGGAACACCGGCAGACAGGTGTGGCTGCAGGCGAAGGCGTCCACCTGGGCCTGCTCGAACCAGCGCCGCACGGTGGCGCGGTGGGCGGCGTCTGGCGGGGGCGGCAATCAAGGCAGCGGCTGTGCCCAGGACCTGGCGACGCTGGATGCTCATGGACGTTCCTTCAGGCAGTGGTGGAAAAGCTTTGGCCGGGCTGCAGCTCGGGCGACAGGTGCACCAGGTCAGCCGGTTCATCGATGTCGTGCACGGGGGTCAGTTCGGCGTGCGTGAAGCCGGCAGCCACCAGGCGCGCACGGGTGTCGGCCATGACCTGGGGCGTGCTCCAGGTCATGCCACTGAAAAGGGTCGTCAGCAGCACGGCCTGTCTCACAGGACTCTGGGCGCGCAGGCCAACAAGCGCATAACCACCATCATGAGCGGGCACGAAAACGGCATCGTGATGCATCAGCGCAGAGGCCGCCTGGTGCAGCAGGGGCTCGTCCAGAGCCGGGGCATCGGTGCCCATCAGCAGCAGGGGTGTGTCGCCCAGGGCAAAGCCGGTTTCAAAGACCTGCGCCATGCGTGCGCCCAGGTCACCTTCGGGCTGCACAGCCAGCGCCACGCCCAACCAGGTCGCGCGCACAAAGGCCGGGTGGCTGGCATCAGGTGCTGTCCACAGCGTCACCGGGCCCAGTTCAGCGTCCAGCGCCTGACGCAGCGCATGGGCCAGCAGCCGTGTCGCCAGTGCCGCGGCGCCGGCTTCGCCCAGCGCCGGCACGAGGCGGGTTTTTGCCAGGCCGGGGACTGGCGCCTTGGCCATCAGGTGGATCCGGCAGCGGGTCATTTGTAGGCCCGTGCCAGCGCCTCGGGCGAGGCACCGCGCCAGTAGCGCCAGCGCATACACCACATGAGCCAGATGGTGCGCCAGACGCCTCGGCTTTCCCAGCGACGTCCTGACGTGAGCACACGCTCTCTCAAACAAGCCGGCGGGCCAACGGCACGCAGGCGCCGGCTGAATTCGATGTCTTCCATCAAGGGCTGGTCTGCATAACCGCCCGATTCATTGAACAGGCGGCGCTCGACGAACAGCGCCTGGTCGCCAGTGGCGATGCCGGTGATGCGCGACCGTGTGTTCATCAGCGCCGCGATGACACGCAACCAGCCGCTGCTGCCGCTGATGCGCACGTCGAAACGGCCCCAGCGCCGGCCGCCCGCCAGCGCGCGCTGCACCGCTTGTGCTGCGCCTTCCGGCAGCTGCGTGTCGGCGTGCAGAAACAGCAGCACATCCCCTTGCGCGCGCAAGGCGCCGGCATTCATCTGCCGGGCGCGGCCGCGCGGGCTGGTGACGATCTGGTCCGCACCCGGCATTGCCAGCGCAGCCGTGCCGTCGCTGCTGCCACCGTCCACGACGATCAGCTCATGGCCCGCCGCACGCAGCGGCGCCAGCGCCTGCAGTGCCTGCGTGATGCCGGCCGCTTCGTCCAGCACCGGCATCACGATGGACAGGCGTGTCACGCAGCGTGCTTGGCAAGTGCGTCGGCTGATGTTTCAGCGGCTTCCAGCGCGCCACCGCAGCTGCTGCCCTGGCCTGCCGTGCAGCCGTAGCAGTGGTCGGCCACCCGAATGGCGGTGCCGGCGGTGTTGTGCACCAACAGGTCGCGCAGATGAGCGCGGGTCTTGTTTCCAATGCGCGCCGGCAACCCCAGCATCTGGTTGAAGTCGCAGTCGTACAGGTCGCCCTGGTAGTCCACGCTCACCAGGCTGCGGCACATCACCGTGTCCAGGTTGTGCGCCTGGTAGGCGCCCTTCAGCAGCTGCAGGTAGCCGGCGAAGGTACCCTTGCTCACCAGCGTGCTGCCAAAACGCTGGATCGGCATGTTGGTCAGCGCAAACAGGTGATTGAAGACGATGCCGAAGTGCGTGGCCAGCTCGCGCTTGTAGTCGGCCTCCAGCGGGCCCTGTGGCGGCGGCAGGCTGGGGCCTTGCGGGTTGTAGACGAGGTTCAGCACCAGACCGCTGCCCGGGCGGCCGCCCGTTTGTCCATAACCCAGCGCATTCAGCGCCCGCAGGCCGGCGATGCTGCGGTCGAACACACCTTCGCCGCGCTGGCGGTCGACATTGGCCACCGAATAACACGGCATCGAGGCCACCACCTCGACACCCTGCGCCGCCAGGAAAGTCGCCAGGTCTTCCTGCCCGGGCTCGGACAGGATGGTCAGGTTGCAGCGGTCGATGACCCGCACACCCAGCGCCCGTGCGCCTTGCACCAGGCTGCGAAAATGCGGGCTCAGTTCGGGCGCACCACCAGTCAGGTCCAGCGTGCCCACGCGGCGGCGGCGCAGCACCTCCAGCACCAGCGCCGCGGTGGGCCCATCCATCATCTCGGTGCGGTTGGGACCGGCGTTGACGTGGCAGTGGAGGCAACTCTGGTTGCACTTGTAGCCCAGGTTGACCTGCAGCGTTTCCAGGCCGATGCGCTTGAGCGGCGGGAAGTCGGTGGCGGCAAGCAGCGGCAGGGTGGGGTGCATCGGGGCTCCAGAACGGCAAGGTGGCGGGGTCTGCTGTGCAGTCGGCCCACCGAACCCATTCTTACCTGCTGCCGCCTGCGCCGTGCAATCGCCCCGCAAGCCCTTCAAGTCGCGCGGTGACCGACCTCGAAGTTGTTGCCGCCCTGGCGGTCCACACCCCGCACCAGCCACAGCGGCCGCTGCGCAAAGTCCACCGGCACACCACTTTGCCCATGCACCGGCCGCAGGCTGCGGTCGAACAACGAAGTGGCCGGCATGTAACGCAGCGCGACACCCGTGCGCCGGCGCGGCGACCGGTTGGGCAGCGCGCCGTGGATCATGTACACGTCGTGCAGCGACATCTGGCCGGCTTGCAGCTGGATGTCCACCGCCGTGGCCTCGTCAAAGGTGCCCGGGGCCAGGCGCTGGTTCAACGTCAGGTCCGTGCGGTCTTCATGCAGATGGTCGTGCAGCGCTCGGTCGGCATGCGAACCCGGTATCACACGCAGGCAGCCGTTGCCCACATCAGAGGCCTCCAGTGCCACCCACACCGTGCAGGTGGCCAGCGGGCGTATGGGCCAGTAGTGGCCGTCCTGGTGCCACGGCGTTTCGTAGCCTTCAGCCGCCGGCTTGCAGAACACATGGCAGCCCCACAGGATGATGTCCTGGCCCAGGATGCCGCTGACCAGTTCGACGATCTGCGGATCGCGCGCCAGGGCCAGGAAATCGGCCACACCCTGCACACCTTCGCCGTTGTCCTGGCCGGCTGCGCCCTGCACGTGCGCCGAGACCAGCTTTTCGGGTCGCACCGCCGGGTTCAGGCGGATCAGCTCGTCCAGCGCATCGCGCATCTGCGCCACTTGCGCAGGCGGCAGCGCAAAGCGCGGCACCACGTAACCTTGCTGGCGGTAATGTGCGATCTCGTCGGGATGCAGGATGGCCATCACTGAAGCCTAGTTGCTGGCCGCCGTCTTGGCCAGCCCCTGGCTCAGCACGTCCAGCGCCGTCACGTCATGCACGCTGCGCCGCACCAGGCGGTCGTCTTGGCGCTGGTCGACACTCATGCGCACCGGCAGTCCCACACCCGGCGCAAACCACCACGACATTCTCAGCTCGACGCGCAGGCGCTCGCCGTCGCTGCGCACGGCCGGGCCGTCCAGGTAGGCATCGATGCGGCGTGTGCGCATCAGACCGGCCAGGGTCTGGATGCTTTCGGCCACCGGGCCGTGCATCTTGCCCTTCAGTGCCGCCTTGGTGACGCGGCCTGCGGCATCGCGCCACTGCACCGTGCTGGCCACACCGTGCTCCAGCGGGTTCTCCGAGGGCGTCAGCGACGCAATGCTGGCCAGCGGCAGCGCCGGCTGCCAGTCCACCCACTGGCCGCTGAATTCGTCGGTGCCGCCGCGCAGCTGGCCTTGGGCGTCCAGGCGCTGCGCGCCGTCGTTGACCCACAGCGACCCATCGGCTTCGATGCGGTCGATGCGCCACAGGTAGTCCGTGGTGTAGCGGTCGCTCATCTGGTCCAGCACACGGTAGCGGTAGCGGTCGCCTTCTGCAAAGTTGTGTGCGTTGCGCTTGGGCTTGCTGGGCCTGCGGTCGGTGCCCACGTCGCCCCAGGTCACGATCTCGTCGATGCGGCTTTGCGCGGCGGCGATGTTGGCCTGGCGGTCGCGGTCGCCCTGCTCGGTCTGTCGCAGGATGTTGTCGACCTCGGCTTCGCTCATCGGGAGCGGGCTGCCGGCCGTGGAGCCGTCGCGGCCCGGTTGTGAACTGCCAGCACCCGTTGGGCGAACCGCCGGCGCCACCAGGTCGGCCAGCCGCGCGCGTGCGTCCTTGGCATGGCGCCCGGCGGGAAAGCGGTTGAGGTAGGCAAACAGCTCGGCGCTGCTGGTGCTGTCTTTCACCGCCGACCACAGCGCGTCGTCGATCATGGCCTGCGGATCGGGCAAGGCCATGGGCGGCGGTGGCGCGGCGGCCGCACCGGGCACCGGCGGGAAGAAGTAGAAGTCACCTTCCAGCGCGTTCCACTCCATGGGCACCTGGCGGCCAAACGAAGCGCGCCGCACCGCCCCGCGCACCTGCTTCAGCACTTCTTCCACCTTGACACCCGGCTGTTGCATCTGCTGCAACAGGTGCGTGGTGTACAGGCCGTTGGCGGTGTCTGCGCCGTCACTGGCCACCGAGCCCGGTGCCGTGGCGTAGGCCACCAGGGTGCCCACGGGTTGCTCCATCTGCGCCAGGCCGCGGTTGCTGGACCGGAAGCTGCGGGCGAAGGGGTTGTCGCGGCAGGCGTCCAGGATCATCAGGTTGATGCCATTGCCGGCCGATTCCATCTTGTCCAGCACGGCCTGCGCGTCCAGCGCCTGGTAGCTGACCTCGTCTTCATGTTCGATGTTGGCGCCCACGGGGATCAGGAAGTTGCGCCCCTTGATCTGCATGCCGTGGCCAGCAAAGTAGAACAGGCCTGCCGTGCCGGGCCCGCCTTCCTTGATGCGGTTGCCAAATTCGCGCACCGCAGCCATCAGTTCGCCCTGCGTGGTGTCGGTTTTCAGGATGACCGTGAAGCCCGCGCTTTGCAGTGCGGTGGCCATGGCCCGCGCGTCGTTGACCGGGTTGAGCAGCCGCCCGTTGGCGTAAGCGTTGTTTCCCACCACCAACGCGACACGCCCGGTCTTGTCGGTTGGCGCCCTTTCAGTCTGCGCTTGGGCCCGAGCGGGCGTGGTCAGCCCCAACAGGCTCAGCAGCAGCAGGATCGTCAGCGTGTGGTGAAAGGGGAAGGCGGCTCGCACGGCTCGTTCCGGACAGCGACAAGGTGTCACTTTGTATCGTAGCCATCAGCGGCCGACGATGACACCAAGGTATCCACCGAATGGGGGTGTCGCGCGCACAATGCCCGGCCCATGCCTGAGATTGCTCCAAACTCACCCGCGCCTGTTCCTTCGCACAAGCCCGAACGCTGGCAACTGGACGGCGGCGACGCCGCCACCGCCACGCTCTCGATCCCGGCCGACGCACGCCGTGAACGCCGCTTCGAAATTGCCTGCGCCGTGACCGTGGGCGTGCCGGAACAGACCGCGTCGCCCTGGCTGCAGGTGACGGTGCAGGCCAACGGCACGCAGCTGTGGCGCCACCGCGTGCCAGCGCACAACCCCGGCGCCTGGGACGGCTTGGACTACCGCTTCAGCCGCAGCGTGGCAGTGGGCCACACGCTGCGCGTGACGGTCAGCGTGACTGGCCAGGGCGTGCGGCGGCGCACGCTGCTGATCGAGGCCGACGAGGTCTGATCGGCGCACCCACCGGCCTTTGGCAGGCGGACGGTGGCCGATCCCCCGAACGGCGGTATCGCCGGCCGGCACCTGGCGGCTCACGTCACGATGCAGCGCAGGCAGACGCCACAGGACACGGGGCCGGCGCCTAGCATCCGCGCCATCGCATCCACCCAATCCAAACCATGGACCTGAGACTGGCCCTGTATGAAACCGCAGCCAGGCATCACCTGGGCCCCGCCGCCACGACGCAGCTGGAACACAGCGCCGGCCTGGGCGCGCCACCGGCGCAACTGCTGCGAAGGACTGTTTTGGCGCTGGCCGGTTTGGCAGCCGCGCTGCTCGGCTTGGGATTGGTGTTCTGGGTTGCCGCGCACTGGGACACCTTGGGCCGCATCGGCCGCTTTGCCTTGCTGCAGGGCACCGTGCTTGTGATGGCCATCGGCGCACTCGCGCGCCCGACAGCGCGGGCGCCACTGTCACTGCTGGTGATGCTGGCTACGGGCGCCCTCTTCGCCTACTTCGGCCAGACCTACCAGACCGGCGCCGACGCCTGGCAGCTGTTCGCGCTGTGGGCCGCACTGACCTTGCCACTGGCCCTGGCTGTGCGCAGCGACCTGCTGTGGGCACCCTGGGCCCTGGTGGCGATGACGGCCGTGGCGCTGTGGGTGCAGACCCACACCGGGCACAGCTGGCGCGCCGCGCCGCACGACCTGCCGGCCCACGCGGTGGGCTGGACGCTGGCGCTGGCCGTGGTGCTGCTGCTGAGCCCGTCGCTGCGGCGCCACACCGGCGCTGGCCTGTGGGCGCTGCGCCTGGCGATCACGCTGGCCGTGGTGATGGTCAGCGCCAGCGCGCTGGGCGGCCTGTTCCAGGCCAGCGTGGCGGGCCACTACATGCTGGGACTGCTGGTGCTGGCCTTGATGGCGGCCTGGCTGTCGGGCTGGCGGTCCGGCTGGCGATCCGGCTGGAACTCGGGCTGGAATTCGGCCTGGCTCTGGCGGCCGACCGGCTTCGACGTCTTCGGGCTCAGCGCGGCGGCTCTGGGCCTGAATGCCCTGCTTTTTGGTGGTTCGGCCCGGCTGCTGTTTGACAACGTGGACGGCGACCCGGTGGGCCGCCTGTTGTTGCTGGGTGCAGCAGCGGCCGCGCTGCTGGGCGGCACGGTGGCGGTGATTCTGCGCCTGGGCCGCGCGCAGACCGCAGCGGCCAGCACCGAGGTGGCGTTGTGAGTGCCTCCGAACTGCAAGCGGCCCTGCAACGCGCCGTGCACGCGGGCCTGCTGCCTGCCGACACCGAAGCACCCGTCGAGGACAACCGCCCCTGGCCCGTGGTGTTGCTGATCGCCCTGGGTGCCTGGCTGGCTGCCTTGCCGCTGGCGGGCGTGCTGGGCCTGCTGCTGGGCGACTTTATCGAACGCGGTGCCGGGCTCTACCTGATCGGCGTACTGCTGCTGGCCGGCGCCGTGGTGGTGCTGCGCTCGCGCCATTTGCCGGTATTCGTCGAACAACTGGCCCTTCCTGCTCTGCTGGTGGGTGGTTTGTCGCTGGGCGCGGGCCTGTTTCGCGACACCAGCTTGCCGACCGCTGCCGCGGGGCTGTCGGTGCTGAGCCTGGCGGTGGCGGCTGTGGTGCCCAGGTCCTGGCTGCGTGTGCTGCTGGGAACGGCCGCTGCGGCGGCGTTCTGCGTGGCCAACATGCCACCGGCGTGGGACGCATGGTTCTTCGGCAGCCACAGCCGCATCTGGCTGACGCTGCACCTGATGCTGGCGCTGTGGCTGGCCGCCGGGGGTGCGCAATCGCGACTCCAGCCGCGGGTCCGTGCGCTGCTGGAGCCGCTGCGCGCGGGCTGGCTGCTGGCCACGCTGGCCGGCCTGGCTTTGGCCTCAGGCATGACGATGCTGGCCGGCGCCGGCCTGGGCGCTGGCGCGGCTGGCGACCTGGCGCGCATGCCTTGGCAGAGAGGGCGGCCGTTGACCTGGTCGCTGCAAGGCTTGTCGTTGCTGCTGACCCTGGCGGCGGCTGCCTGGGCCGCGCGGCAATGGCCGGCGCTGCGCCAGCCCTGGAGCGCGGCCGCCGCAGCAGTGCTGGCCGCCCTGGCCGCGCTGATGCCGGCGCTGGGCGCCACGCTGCTGGCGCTGTCGCTGACCGCATCCGCTTCGCGCTGGCGCCTGGCTGGCGCGGCTGCGCTGGCCGCAGCCTGGATCGTCGGCGCGTTCTATTACGCGCTGAGCTGGTCGCTGCAGGACAAGGCGCTGGCCTTGGTGGCAGCCGGTGCGCTTTTGGGTGGGCTGGCGTGGTGGGGCTGGCAGGGCCAGCGGGCGGTGGCGTCCGCCGGTGCCGCCCCGCCCGCTTTTGGCCCGCGCCCCCGCATCGGCATCGCCCTTTGCACGCTGGCTGTGCTGGCCGTGGCCAACGTGGGCATCAGGCAGAAGGAACGATTGATTGCCCAGGGCCAGCCGGTGTTCATCGAACTCGCACCGGTGGATCCGCGTTCGCTGATGCAGGGCGACTACATGGCGCTGCGCTTTGCCATCCCCAGCGACGTGACGATGCCCGCGCCAGGCCTGCTGCAGGCCACACGGCCCGTGGTGCTGGTCAGGCGTGACGCCCGCGGTGTGGCCACGCTGCATGCACGGCCCGCAGGTGCAGCGCTGCAGGCTGGCGAGTTGTTGATGGAACTCACACCCAAGAACGGCGACTGGGTGCTGGTGACCGACGCCTGGTTCTTTGCCGAAGGCCAGGCCGAGCGCTGGGCGGCGGCACGTTATGGCGAGTTCCGAGTCAACCGCAACGGCCAGGCACTTCTGGTGGGCCTGCGGGGCGCTGCGTTGCAGCCCCTCTGACCCCGACCGGCCATCAGTTACTTCAGGCTGGGCGACATGCGGACGATGTCGCCCGTGGTCTTGCCGTCGTCGTCAAGCGGGTCGGAGGCCGCCCGGCCGCCAGCCGTCTTGGCAGCAACGCCCGGCTTCCGGGGCGCTGCGGCGGTCTTCTTGGCTGCGGCCTTTTTTGCCGGTGCTTTTATGGTGGCCATGGCTGCTGTTCCTCCTGTGCCGAGAAAGGCCTCGACACGGGGCAGGTTACAAGAAGGCCCTGCAGGCCGCAAGACAACACCGTGCCGCTGTGGAAGTGCCGTGCGGGCCGCGTGCTACTCACGGTAGATCGTCAGCGGCAGCAGGTCGCCGTACATGCGGCACACCGGCGTCTGCGCCCGTGTGCCGGCCCGCGCCGAAACCCGCGGCAGCTCTTCCTGCAGGCCGGCGATGAGACCCATCATGCTGATCGACCGTGTCTTGCGGCCGGCGCCATCGGGCGCCAGGTGGCGCGGCGAGCGCAGCGCGTGCAGCAGCGCTTGCGTGAACACACCCAGGCCGCCTTCCCGGTCTTCGCGCGCCTTCTCTTCGGCACGCGCCGCGCCCAGCACATACAGGCCGCGTTCGCTGACCGCATGGATGCGCTGCGCCAGCTCTTGCGGATCGAGTCCGCTGACCACGTTGTTGCCTGCCATGCCGGCATGGCAGGCGTCGATCACCAGCACCACTTCGGCCGGCACGGTGGCCATCAGTTCACCCAGTGCCAGCATCGACAGGCCATGCAGTTCGGCCTGCAGCGGCACCATGTCGTGGTTGAAGAAGTACAGGTCGGGCTCGCCCTTGAAACGCAGGCCGTGGCCGGACAGGAAGACAAACAGCACGTCGCGTTCATCGCCCTCGGCCTGGCCGCGCTGCTGGATCAGCGCGCACAGCCGTTGCAGCTGGCCCAGGATGTTGGCCTTGGTGGCCTGTTCGTTGACCAGCAGCACCGCCTCGACGCCGTCGAAGGCCTTGTTGCGCCGGCCCCGGCCCGGCCCGGCCAGCGCACGGTGAACCGCCGCAGCGTCCTTGTGCGCGCACAGCAACGGCCGGGTGCCCTGGGCCGCTTCGGTGTGCGCCACGGCAAAGTCGGACACACCCACGCTCAGCAGGAAAAGCTTGCCACGTGCATCCACCGCCAAGGGCCCTTGCGGCGGCAGCGGCGGGCCGGCCAGTTCCCAGTCGATGGACGCGGCGCGGGTGCGCGCCGTTTCGGCCCGGATGCTGAACACGTTGCGGCCCGGCCGCAGCGGCAGCTTCACCCGGTGGCGCGTGGGGCCCTTGCCCTTGCCGGACGGCAGCGCTTCGTTCCAGGCGAAGTTGCCGTTGCGCAGGATCCAGACCCGCGTCACCGGTTGCGCCGCATTCGGTGACCAGGTCGTGAAGTTGAAGCTCACCTGGTCGGTGCCAGCCACCACGCCCCGGGGTGCCAGCTCGATCAGCGGCGGCAGCATCGCCTTCACGTCCAGCGCGTCGATGTTCACGCCGCGCGCCCGCGCCCGCTCTTCGCTGCCGTGTTGCACGACCGCCTGAACGATGTCGGGCCGCAAGCAGTCCTTGAAGCGGTCACTGGGCACAAACAGCGCTTCCTTGTCCACGCCGCGGTTGACGTGGTAGCCGATGCGCCGCGCCCCGTTCGGGCTTGCGTTGTAGTAGCCGCTGCGGGTCCACAGCACCCATTCGTCGTCGGCGCCGACAAACAAGGTCAGATCGGGCGGCAGGTCCAGGTCCTGGCCATAGGCACTGGGGCTGTGGCGCAAGGGGATGAGCTGGGACGCATGGTCGGCGATGAACCACTTGCGCGTTTCGTAGTCGGTCTGGCGCACCGCGCTGGGCTCGGTGGTTTGCAGCGTCATCGAATGCAGGCAGAAGGTCTGCTGGCGCTGTGCATGGTTGGGCGGCAGCAGGCGCAGCGGCACGCTGCCAAACAGCACCTGCTCGGCCCGGGTGATGCCCGGCGCGAACATCGTCTGCCCCACGCCGCGGATGGCGCCCAGCAGCTGGCCCACGCGGTGCCGGCAGTCCCAGAAGTGGATAGCCTGGTTGTCGCCACCGGCGCTGATCGCCGTGCCGTCACCCAGAAAGGCCAGGCCGTGCACGGTGCCGTCATGGCCGAAGTAGCTGCTGCGCAGGTCCAGGCCGCTGCACGAAACGGAGTAGGCGTTGACCTGCACGGTCTGTTCGCCTGGCGCCATCAGGCCGTCGTTGTCAGGCTGCGTGCTCAGGCCCAGCAACAGCTGACCGCCCGACGGCGAAAACACCACTGCTGCCGGCGGCGATTCGGTGAAGGTGCAGCCGATGTCCTGGCCGTCGTGGCTGTGCCGCAGCAGTCGGCCCAGGTGCTGCCGGCCACACCGCGTCGTGCCTGCTGCGGCCACCACAGACCAATCGTGGCTGACGGCCAAGGTGTGCGGCACGACGGGGCCCTCGGTCCGGACGGACCGGGCTTCGACCAGCCCCTGTGCCGGCAGCAGGTGCACCCAGCTGAGCCAGCCGTTGTCTGGCGCCCTGGCTTCCGACACCTTGTCGTCTGGCGGCTGGCTGCTGGCCGCCACCACCAGCGTGTACGCGGCCCCCCGCTGGGGCACGACGGGCACGAACCGCAACGAAGCCGGTAGCCCATTCGCGCCCGCCGTGCTTTGGAAGGCCTGGGCGAAGAGGGGCTGCGGGGGCTTCTTGAAGCCGGCTTTCACCACATCCCGTGCGGAATACACCTGCACCTGCACGCGCCGACGCCGGCCCACCACCTGGTTGCCCACCACCGCCAGGTAACGGCCATCGGGGCTGAAGTCCAGGTCGAAGAGCAGCCCGCGGTGCACATAGCGCGACTGCAGGTTGCCGGTGTCGCGCTCGAAGACCTGCAGCTCGGTGACGAAGCCGCCATCGCCCCGCTCACCCATGCCGGTCAGCCAGTCCTTCAGCACCACGATCCAGCGGCCATCGGGGCTGAGCGCAAAGCGCAGCACGTTGCCGTCGCCGAACACCTCTTGCGAGCGGCCCGACACCTGACCCAGCAGCATGCGTACCAGCTGCCGCGTCTGTGTGTCCCAGATGCGGATCGTGCACTCGCCGGCGGTGACGATCTGGCGGCCATCGGGCGTGACCGCGATCTGCAGGATGTCACCGGTGTGGGTGCCGGTGTCCAGCTTCAGGAAGGCTTCGTGCTGTGCTTCGTGCTGTGCTTCGACAGGCATGGCGGTGTTCCGGCTTTTTCTTGTCGCTTCAGGCCTGCAGCAAGGCCCGGTGTTCGGCCACGTTCAGGAAGTCGCGCCGCGCGGCGGCGTCGGGGATGCGCTGGCAGCGCGCTTGAAGTTCGTCGCGCGCGCAGACCAGGACCGCAAGCGCACGCGCATCGCCGCAGGCCAGGAGCACGCGGTGGGCCGTGAGGTGCAGCCACATGGGCAGCGCTGCCGAGTGGTCTGCAGAAGGTTGCAGCAACAGCGGCAGCCCGGCTGTCAACCGTTCAAGCGTCGCAGCGCCGGAAGATGCACCGTCCAGCTCGCCAGCCGAAGCGCATGTGGCCAGGACCCACTCTGCCAGCGCCGCCTGCACCTGCAACAGCTGCTGCTCGGCCGCCAGCTCTTGCGCCAGCGCCGCTGCCGCGTCCAGCACCGGCTGTGCCTGCACCAGCCGGCCGGCCGCCGTGTGCACACGGCCCAGGTGCAGCAGGATGCCGGCCTCCAGCGCACGCGAGCCGATCTCGCGTGCAATGGACAGGGCTGCAGACGCAGATTGCAGCGCTTCGTCGTGCTGCCCCAGCGCCAGGGCCACCAGCCCCAGGTTGTCGCGCACGATGCATTCGCCCCGCCGGTGGCCACTGGCCTGCAGCAGCAGCAGCGCCTGGCCCGACAGATCGTGTGCCAGCCGGTACTGGCCCATCTCGCGGTGCGCCTCGGCGCGGTTGAGCAAGGCAAAGCCCTGTTGTGCGGGTTCGTTGACTTCGGCAAAGATGCGTGCGGCCTGTTCGGTGCAGACGCCGGCCTGGTGAAAGTCGGCCGATTCCAGGCACACGCTGCCCATGTTGTTGAACAACATGGCCTCGCCCGAGCGGTCGCCAATGCGCCGCGCGATGGCCTGCGCCGCTTCGTAGTGCAGCAGGGCCTGCGCGTAGCGCGAGCGCGCCTTGGCCACCACGCCCAGGTTGTTCAGGATGTCGATCTGCCGCCGCGCGTCGCCGTGCTTTTCGATCAGGCGCACCGCCTGGCCCAGCCAGTCATCGGCGGCGTCGAAGTCGCCTGCATGCCAGTGCAGCAGGCCCATCTGCGACAGCACGTTGTATTCGCCGCGAGGGTAGCCGTGGGTGCGCGCCAGGGCCAGCGCTTGCTGCAGCTGCGGCCGCGCGCTGGGCGCCTGGCCGGCGAAGAAGATGGCCCGCGCTTGCAGCAGCAGCGCGTCCACCAGCAGCCGGGCGTGGGTCATCCCGCCCGGCGGGTTTTCTTCTGGCGCGGTGCCGTCCGGGGCGTCAATGACTTTGAGGGCGTCAATGGCAGCCTGCGCACTGCGGCCGGCGGCGGCGTAGTCGCCCACGTCGATCTCCAGCTTGGCGCGCCGCCCGGCCACCTCGGCGCGGCGCGCGTGGCTGTCCGCCAGCTGCAGCGCCAGCTGATCGGCTTGCGCCAGGTCGGCACGGCGGTTGTCGTGTTGGCCTTGCAGGTCGCCGATGGCTTCGCGCAGCAGCAGCAGCTCAAAACGTTCTTGCGTGGCCGAGCTCGGCTGCAGTTGCAAGGCGCGATCGAAGCAGGCCCGTGCTTCATCGTTGGCGTAGCGGGCGGCGGCTTGTTCGCCGGCCAGCCGCAGGTAGATGCAGGCCTTGTCGTGCTGTTCGGCGCGAAGGTAATGGTGGGCCAGCTGCGGCGCCAGCGTGGCCAGCCGCTGGCCATCGCCCGCTTCCAGAAAGCGGGCATACAGGCCGTGCAGCTGCGCCCGCGTGGCATAGGCGATGCTCTCGTAGCCTACCTCCAGCGTCACCAGGTGCTTGAACAGATAGGCCAGCTCGGGCTCGGGCGACTCCAGCGGCGTAAAGCCCAGACGGTCCAGTTCCTGCAGCTCGGCCTTGACGGCATCGGCCAGTCCCAAAGCCGGGTAGTAGCCATGCAGGTCGGCCACGCGGAACACTCGCCCGATGATGCTGGCCACCTTCAGCGACAGCTGCTGCGACAGGCGCAGCTGGTCGATGCGGCTCAGCACCAGGCTGTGCAGGCTGGCGGGCAGGTCCAGCGCAGACAGCGCGGCCGTGTCGCGCGGGTCGATGCCACGGTCGTGCAGGTAGTTCAGCAGCTCTTCCACGTAAAACGGGTTGCCTTGTGCGCGGCCGGTGATGCGTTCGATCAGCGCCGGTGGCACGGCGCCTGTGCGTTCAGGAAACAGGTTCGCCAGCTTGGCGCGGATGACCTGCTCGGCCTGGCGGGTGTCCAGGCCCTGCAGTTCGATCTGCTGGAAGTGCGGCAGCGGCTGCAGCGCACTCACCGGCATGTCCGCCCCGTCACCGGGGCGGTAGCTCAGCAGCACCACCACCGGCAGCGTCTGCGCCGCGCGCGCGACCAGCGCCAGCAGGTCCAGCGACAGCGGGTCGGCGGTGTGCACGTCTTCCAGCACCAGCAGCAAACCCATGCCGTCCACGGCCGCTTCGCGCGCCGCCGACTCCAGGCAACGCATCAGCAGCGTTTCCAAAAGCGCCTTGCGGTCCTTGGGCTGCAGCGTGCGTGTGAAGTCGTTGTCGGGCCAGTCCTGGCCCAACACCGCACCCAGCAGCGGCCAGGCGTCTGCGTGCTGGGGCGCCAGTTCCTGCAACTGCAGTTCGGCCGCACGGGTCTGCCGGCGTGGCGGCAGCGCCGGGTCCAGGTCAAAGAAGGCGGTCCAGATCGCTTGCCAGACCAGGTAGGGCGTGCGGATGCCGTCCAGCTGGCAAGCGCCGCCATAACCGATGAAACCGGCGCGCCGCGCCAAACGTATGCCTTCGGCCACCAGGCGCGATTTGCCCATGCCGGCTTCGGCGCAGATGCCCAGCAACTGACCCTGCCCTCGCAGTGCCGCCGACAGCAGTTGCGACAGCAGCGCCGCTTCGACTTCGCGCCCCACCATGGGCAAGGCGTAGGCCGGCTCCTGCAGCCGGATGGCACGCTGCTGCTGATGAGCCGTGACGGCAAACACCGGCATCGGTTCGGCCTTGCCTTTCATGGGCATGGGCGACCGGGCTTCGAGCACAAAACCGCCCGCCACCGCCTGGCGCACACGGCTCGAGATCAGTATCTCGCCGGCCCGCGCCATGCCCATCAGCCGCGCCGCCGTGTTCACGTCGTCGCCCATGGCGCCGAAGGACTGGCGCGTGGCGCTGCCATAGCCGCCGACGCGCAGGGTGCCGCTGCTCAGGCCGATCTGAACGGCATACGGCGTGCCGGCAAAAAACTGGCGCAGCGCCAGCGCGGCACGCAAAGCGCGTGCAGGATCGTCTTCGTGCACTTGCGCGGCGCCAAAGTTGCCGTACAGGTAGCTGCCCTTGTCGCCGATGGTCAGTTCCAGCAACACACCACCGTGGCGGTGCATCACACGCTGGGCCTGCGACACCAGCGTGGCCAGTTCTTCGGCAGCGCGTTCGTCCTGGTCGTAGTCCAGGCCCGTGAAACGCACGAACAGGGCCGTGGCCGGTCGAAGATCGGTGACAAAGAGGCCCTGGCCTGCGCTTTCGCGGTCAAAGACAAAGGGCAGCAGCCAGGGGCGCAGCAGTTCTGCATCGGGCAGCAAATCGGTGGCCGCAGGCGGGACGGCAGGTGCGCCCAGTTCGGCGCTGAACACCGAGGGCTCGACAACAAAAAAGCGCTCGCCCGTGGCCGCCAGGCGCGGCTCACCGAGCGGCGCCTGCAGCAGCGCGGCGGTGGCTTCGTCCACCAGCACCTCGCCCGGCCGCGCCAGGCCTTCGCCTGTGGCCACGCGGGCCAGGGTGGCGCCGGCCAGCACGTCGATGAGTTGGATATCGGGGTGGCCGATGGCAAAACGCCGCGCCGGCCCGGTGCCCACGGCCACTTTCACCGACAGGCCGCCAAAGCCTGCCGCTGTGTCCTGCATGGCCAGGGCGCAGCGTGTGGCGCGCAGCGAAGCTTCACCGTCCTGTGCGTCAAACCAGCAGGTGATCGCGTCACCGGCAAAACCGATGACGCTGCCGCCGGCACGTTCCACCTCACCAATCAGCGTGTCGTACACACCGTTGACCGAACATGTCAGCTCTTCGATGCCGCGGCGTTCGCCGTGCCGGCCGCGCAGGGTTTCTGTCAGCGCCGTGAAGCCGCTGATGTCGGCAAACAGGGCCGCACCCGAACAACGGTCGGGCAGCGCCTGGCCGCGCGCCAGCGCGCGCAACCGATCCTGCGGGATGTAGGTGTGCAAGGCCATGGTTGTCTGAGCGCCGATGACGGTAGCACGGCGCGGGTGCAGCGGCAGCACCGCACAATGCAGCGATGTCAGACGAAAGCCAGATCGTCGTTCCACCGTCCTTCATTGCGCTGTTTGTCGAGCCCGGGCGCATCAAGCCGCACACCCCGCGCCACGAGATCGCGGCGCGCTACGAGTTGTGCGAAGACCTGGCGCAGATGCTCACCGAGCAGGCCATGGACAAGCGCTGGCAGCTGGGCGTGACCGAAGACGACGTGCTGCAGCGCATGCTGGCCGGCCTGCGCGCCGCCGGCTCGGTGGTCAACGAAGCAGAAGCGCTGTGGGTGGCGACACGGCTTGCCGAACTGCTGGACTGGCCGGCACTGCCGCCTTCACCGCCTTCACCGTCTTCACCGTCTGCGGACTGAAAACCGGCGCGAACTTCAGTCGCGGTACCAGCGCCCCGGCCGGGCGCGCCAGCCGCGCCGGTGGCGTGTCCAGCCATACGGCTGCCAGCGCCAGCCTTGGCGATGCGCCTGCCAGCGGCCGCCGATCCAGGCATGGCGACCGCCGAGCCAACCCCAGTGGCCGGCGATCCAGAAGAAGCCCGGGCCGGGTGCGGCAATCACCACCTCCACCTGCGGCGGCGGTGGCGCGACGGTGACGACATCACCATCGTCGTCGCCATCGTCGTAGCGGCCGTAGCGGTCGTCTGCGGGCCGGCCCTGGCGGCGACCCACGGGCACCATGATGCAAGCGCTGAGTGTGCTTGCGGCGACCAGCGCGAGCGCGACACCCAGGCGGCGGCGCAGCGGCTGGTGCGGCAGGACGGGCTCGTTCGATTCGGACATGTCGGACTCCTGAAGTTGACCTTCAAGGTGACAACGAAGTCCGGCCCTTCAGAGCCGACCGCGCGGGGCCGCCTTTACACACGTTCACCCTGTAAAGCGGGTCCGTGCACAGACCGGTGCATCGATCCGCAGGCCAGGGGACGCACGCGGGTCGCCTGCGTACCAGCCGTGGTCCAGCGCCAGGCGCTCGGCATACAGCGCCCAGCCTTCGCTGTGCGCGCTGCCAACGCCGAAGATGCGCCGCTGGCGCCAGCGCGGCCCTCGATGCGCGCCACTTCGCGCAGGCCCAGGGCGTGGATGGCGTCGGCGTCCAGCGTCGTGGTGGTGTAGTTGGCCAGCGCTTGTGCGTAGGCCTTGTCGCCCTGCGGCAGGCGCCACAGGCCGGCATCGGCCGTGGTGCGTGGATGCAGTTCGTTCATCAGCGCCAGCACACGTTCGTAGGCCGGGCGCACACGGTCTCGCACCAGCGCGGTGGCGCGGTCGATTGCCGCCTGACGGTCTTCGGCGGCCAGGCCCTCGATGCGCGCGCTGCACCGCGCCAGGCGCGCCAGCACGCAAGGTGAACAGCTCATGCCTGCAAGGCTTTCGCCGCCTGGTGGATGGCGGCACGGATGCGCGGATACGTGCCGCAGCGGCACAAGTTGCCCGCCAGCGCGGTGTCGATGTCGGCGTCGCTGGGCGCGGGGTTGCTGGCCAGCAAAGCGGCCGCGGCCATCACCTGGCCGCTCTGGCAATAGCCGCACTGCACCACGTCCAGCGCCACCCAGGCCGCCCGCACCGCGTCTGCGGCCTTGCCCTGCAGACCTTCGATGGTGGTCACAGGGCGTGCGCCGACGGCGGCGATGGGGGTGACGCAGCTGCGTGCCGGCTCGCCGTCGATGTGCACCGTGCAGCTGCCGCACAAGGCCATGCCGCAGCCGAACTTGCTGCCGGTCAGCTGCAATTCACCGCGCAACACCCACAGCAGCGGCGTGTCGGGGCTGGCTTTCACCGGTGTGGGCCGGCCGTTCAAGTTCAGGGTCAGCATGTTTTCTTGTCAGCTCAATTTGAGAGGCAGGCTGCGCAGCCTTCGGCCGGTCAGCACGAACAGCGCGTTGGCCACGGCCGGTGCAATGGGTGGCACGCCCGGCTCGCCCACACCTTCGGGGTGGGCGCTGCTGGCGATGATGTCGGTGGTGATGGCGGGGCAGGCATCGATGCGCAGCATGGGCACGTCGTGGAAGTTGCTCTGCTGGACCTGGCCCTTGTCGATCGTGATGCCGCCGTACAGCGCCGCCGACAGGCCGAAGACGACGCCACTTTCCATCTGCTGGGCGATGAGGTTGGGGTTGACCGCTGTGCCGCAGTCGATGACCGCCACCACGCGGTGCACACGGATGGTCTGGTCGGCCGACACCGAGACCTCGGCCACCTGCGCCACGATGGAGCCGAAGCTGGTGTGCAGCGCCACGCCGCGCGCCTGTTTGGCACCATCGGGCGCGGGTGGCAGCGGTTGGCCCCAGGCCGCCAGTTCCGCCACCCGCTGCAGCACCTTCAGTTCCCTGGGGTGCTGCTGCAGCAGCGCGGCACGAAAGGCCACCGGGTCCTGCCCGGCTGCGTGCGCCAGTTCATCGATGAAACTTTCCTTGAAAAACGCCTGATGCGAATGGCCCACCGAACGCCAGAAACCCACGGGCAGCGGCGACTGGACCACCGTGTGGTCCACCCGCACGGCGGGGAACTCGTAGGCGAGGTCGAAGGCACCTTCGGCCGCCGTCTTGTCTACGCCCAAACCCATGCCTGGCAGATAACCCAGTGGCCGCGAGACCTGGCCGATGCGCGACAGGCCCTGCGCCAGCAGCGGCATGGCCGTCTTGCCGGCGGCGTAACGCGCCATGATCTGCGGCACGATGGCCTGGCTGGCCGAGTGGTTGTGCCAGGCCACCAGCCGGCCACCCGCGTCCAGCCCGGCCTTGAAGCGTGAAACAGCGGCCGGGCGGTAGAAATCGTGCGTGGTGTCCTGTTCACGCGACCAGATCGTCTGCACCGCCAGCCCTGGCATGGCCTGCGCGATGAGCGCCGCCTGCGCGATGAAGTCCATGTCCAGGCGGCGGCCGAAGCCTCCACCCAGAAACTGCACCTGCACGTCCACCTTGTTTTCGGCCAGTGTCAGCACGCGGGCCACCACGCCGCGCGCGATGTCGGGCACCTGGGTCGAGGCCCACACGGTAGCCATGCCGTCGTGCACACGCACCGTGCAGTTGATGGGCTCCATCGCGGTGTGCGCCAGGTAGGGCGCGTCGTACTCGGCCGTCAGCGTCCTGGCCGCACCGGCCAGCGCGGCCGTGATGTCCCCGCGCCTGAAGTAGGTGAAGCCGCGGTCTTCGTCGATGGCGGTGGAAAAAGCCTTCATCAGAGCAGCGCTTGACACATTGGCCGCCGGGCCGGCGTCCCACTGCACCGCCACCTGCTGGACGGCCTGCATGGCCTGCCAGGGCTGTTCGGCAATCACGGCCACACCGCCGGTGCCGCCGGCCTGGTGGGGCTCGAAGACCACCACCTTGCGCACACCCGGCAGCTGGGCCGCCACTGCACCATCGTGCGAAGCCACCCGGCCACCGAGCGTGGGGCACATCACCACGCTGGCATACAGCAGGCCCTGCGGCAGCACGTCCATGCCAAACCGTGCGCGGCCGTCGATCTTGGCCGCTGCCTCCAGGCGCTTCAGCGGCTGGCCGATCAGCTTGAAGCGGCTGGCCTCCTTCAGCACCACCTGTTCGGGCAGCGGCATGGCTGCAGCAGCCACCGCCAGTTCGCCAAAACGCGCCGTCTTGCCTGAGGGATGCGTGAGCTGGCCCGCGTTCACCTGGACCTCGGCCACCGGCACACCCCAACGGGCAGCCGCCGTCGCCGCAAGCATCGCGCGTGCCGACGCACCGGCCTGCCGCATGGGCAGCCACAGGTCCTTCATGCTTGAAGAACCGCCCGTCATCATGAGCCCCACCTCGCGCACCAACTTGCCCGTCAGCCCTTCGGTCAAAGACCGGATCACACCCGCATCGTCGGGATGAAACGGCAGCGCATCCACGGCCGTGGCGATGTTGTTGTAGATGGCGTCCACTGGCGACGCCTCCACCCGCACGCGGGACCAGTCGGCGTCCAGTTCTTCGGCCAGCACCATGGCCAGACCGGTGTGGATGCCCTGGCCCATCTCGCTCTTGGCCATGACCACGGTAACCGTGTCGTCGGTGCCGATCTTGACCCAGCCGTTGAAGGCCACCTGCCCCGGCTGCACCGGCAAGGGCTGTGCGCCGGTGAGCCGCTGGCGCACCGGCATCAAGCCCCAGCCCACGGCCAATGCACCGCCAGCGGCCAGCGTGCCCAGGATGAATCGGCGTCGTGTGCCCATGGCGGTTTTCAGCGGGCGAGCCGCGGCGCGGCCACTGCGGCGGGGCGCTGCACGGCATGCGCTGTGCGCCAGGGGAACGGGTTATTCATCATCGGGTGACCTTGTCGAAGCTGGCACCATGGTGCCACGGCGCGCCGATGGCGGCTCAGGTGGGACGAGTGAGACAAGTGGGCCCAGGCCAGCAGAACTTGCCCCAAACGCTTACCCTTGGCGCCCCGCGCGCCTGGCGGACCCCTCTTTCACCGACGGCCCGAGCCGAACCCGATCCATGAGCCTGATCCAAGACCGCCTGCACCGCCTGGGCAGCAAGCGCCTGCTGGGCATCGGCCGTGGCATCGAAAAAGAAAGTCTGCGTTCGCTGCCAGGCGGTGGTCTGGCACTCACGCCGCACCCGCTGGCGCTGGGCTCTGCGCTGACGCACCCGCACATCACCACCGACTTCAGCGAGAGCCAGCTCGAGCTCATCACCGGCGTGCACACCGGGGTGCAAGATTGCCTGGATGAACTGACCCGTGTGCACCAGTTTGTCTACCGCACACTGGCCGCGGCCGGCGACGAGATGCTGTGGGTGGGCAGCATGCCCTGCGGCCTGCCCACCGACGAGACCATTCCGCTGGGCCGCTACGGCAGCAGCCACATCGGCCGCGCCAAGAGCGTCTACCGCATGGGCCTGGGGCACCGCTACGGGCGGCGCATGCAGACCATCTCGGGCATCCACTACAACTGGTCGCTGCCGGGCCTGAGCAACGACGAACACTTTGCGCTCATCCGCAACTTCCGCCGCCACGCCTTTTTGCTGCTGACGCTGTTTGGCGCCAGCCCCGCGGTGTGTTCCAGCTTCGTGGCCGGCCGCGCGCACCCGCTGCAGCCTTTGAGCGAGCACACCCTGTACCAGCCGCACGCCACCAGCCTGCGCATGGGCCGGCTGGGGTACCAGAGCGACGCGCAGTCCACGCTGGCGGTCAGCTACAACAGCCTGGACAGTTATGCCGCGTCCTTGCACGAAGCGCTGACGCAGCCCTATCGGCCCTATGAAGCCATCGGCGTGCAGAACCTGGGCGGTGAATACAACCAGCTGGCCACGACGCTGCTGCAGATCGAAAACGAGTTCTACGGCACCATCCGCCCCAAGCGCGTGATCCGCCCCGACGAACGCCCGCTGCACGCCCTGCGCGAGCGCGGCGTTGAATACGTCGAGGTGCGGTGCATGGACCTGGACCCCTTCGTGCCGGTGGGCATCGCGGCGCCGACACTGCGTTTCCTGGACGTCTTCTTGCTGCACTGCCTGCTGTCCGACAGCCCAGCAGACACGCCCGAAGGAATTGCCGCGCTGGGCCGCAACCAGCACCGCACGGCGTCCCATGGCCGCGAGCCCGGCTTGAAACTGGAACGCGACGGCCGTGAAGTGAGCCTGGTGGACTGGGCTGTCGAGCTGCTGGAACAGTGCGAACCCATCGCCGCTGCACTGAACGCGGCGCACGGCAGCACCGACTACAGCGCCGCGCTCACCGCCGCACGCCAGGGCGTGGCGGCGATGGACAGCCTGCCTTCGGCGCGTGTGCTGGCGACGATGAAAAGTGACTTTGCCTCGTCGTACACCGGCTTCATGCGCGCGCAGTCGGTGCAGACGAAAAAACAACTGATGGCGCTGCCGTGGTCGGCCGAACAACAGGCCAGCTTCCAGGCCACGGCCCGCGAGTCGCTTGAAAAAACCCGTGCCATCGAATTGGCCGACACCGTGGACTTCGAGACCTTCCGCCAGCGCTATCTGGCGCCGGAAAACCTGCGGGTCGACTGAAAGCCGCTCGGCCTCCGACGGGTCGGTGACGCGGCCGCTTCAGCGCTTGTTGGCCTGCACTGCCTTGGCCCGCCGCGAGAGCCGCCACCAGGAATACAAACCCGTCAGCGCCATCAGAGGCCAAAGGAAAGTGCAGATGGCTGCCCACAAGCGGCGGCCCATCAGCGCTTCGCTGCCGGTGCTTTTCGTGGCCTGGGTGGGCCCTTCGCTGAACAGGTGGCGGTGGTTGTAGGTGGCCAGGCCGAAGCAAGCGCCGAAGACAAGGAACAGCACGATCGGGGTATTCGAGGGCCGGCTCCCAGCAGCCAACAGCGGCTCTGTGCGAGCAGTCTCGACGATGCCCCGCAGCGGCGCATCAGCGTTCTTCCCGGTCCTGCTGCCGACCGCCCAGCACGATGCGTGCGCCACGCTGGTAGGTCCAGTAAGCCCAGGCCCAGTTGATGAGCACGGTGATGCGGTTGCGAAAGCCGATCAGAAAAAATATGTGCGCGGCCAGCCAGAACCACCAGGCCAGCAGGCCTGAGAAGTGCCAACCGCGCAAGTCCACCACCGCCGCCATGCGGCCGATGGTGGCCAGGTTGCCGTAGTCGGCGTAGACGAAGGACCGGGGTTTCGTTGTGTCACCACGCAAGCGTGCACGCACCGTGGCCGCCACGAAGTGCCCCATCTGCTTGGCCGCTGGTGCAACACCGGGCACGGGGCGGCCATTGGCTTGATTCAACGACGCCAGGTCACCGGCGACAAACACCTCGGGGTGGCCGGGCAGCGTGAGGTCGGGCTGCACCTTGACGCGGCCGGCGCGGTCCAGCTCGGTGCCGAGCATCGCGCCCAGCCCAGAAGCCGCCACACCGGCTGCCCACAAGACCGTGCGGCACGGCTCGAAGGTGTCGCCCAGGCGGTAGCCCCGAGCCGTGATGTCGGCCACCGGCTGGCCGCACAGCACCTGCACGCCCAGCGCTTCGAGCTGCGTGCGTGTGCGCTGCTGCAGGCGCGGCGCAAAGCTGGCCAGCAGCGCCGGGCCGGCTTCGATCAGACGCACCTGCGCCTGGCGCGGGTCGATGCGGCGGAACTCCTGGCGCAGCGTATGGCGGGCAATCTCGGCCAGCGTGCCGGCCAGTTCCACGCCCGTCGGGCCGCCGCCCACAACAGCAAAATGCAGCCAGGCTCGCTGCTCGGCAAGCGAGGCTGCGGCCTCGGCGTGTTCAAAGGCCAGCAGCAGCCGGCGACGGATCAGCAAGGCGTCGTCCAGTGTCTTCAACCCCGGGGCGTGCGGCGCCCAGTCGTCGTGGCCGAAGTAGGCGTGGGTGGCACCGCTGGCCACCAGCAGCTGGTCGTAAGCCGGCACGCTGCCATCGGCCAGCGTGACCTGCCGCTGCCCCAGGTTGATGCCGATCACTTCGGCCATCAGCACGCGCACGTTGGCCTGGTCGCGCAGGATTTGCCGCAGCGGCGCGGCGATGTCCGGCGCCGACAGGCCGGCGGTGGCCACCTGGTACAGCAGCGGCTGGAACAGGTGATGGTTGGCGCGGTCGATGAGCGTGATGTCCACCGCCTCGCGGGCCAGTGCACGGGTGGCCCACAAGCCGGCAAAACCGCCGCCGATGACGATGAGATGCGGTCGGCTACCGGGGTTCATGGGCTTTCATGGGCGTTCATGCCTGTTCATGGACCTTCGCCCTGCGGCCCCACAACCCGTGCCGCCTGCGGCTGCAGGCCGTGGCGGGCCAGGTGGTCCACCAGCGCGTCCAGCACCGGCCGGCTGCGGCTGGCCAGGATGTCGTGGTTGACCATGGCCACCAGCACCCAGGGCCGGCCTTCGGGGTCCTTGACGTAACCAGCCAAGGCCACCACGTTGCGCAGCGAGCCGGTTTTCAATCGCGACCATCCGGCGGCGGGGCTGGTCTTGAGTCGGTTGCGCATGGTGCCGTCCACACCCACGGTGGGCAGGCTCATCTGCAAGTCGGCGGCGTGGGGGCCGGCGTCTGCGGCTTTCAGCATCTGCGCCAGCAACCAGGGGCTGATGCGTTCGCTGCGCGACAGGCCCGAGCCGTTGTCCAGCACCAGGCCGGCGTCGTCCAGGCCCTGTTGCGCCAGCCACTGGCGCACCGCGGCGTCGGCCCGTTGCAGCGTGGTCATGGACGGCTGTGCAGCCGTCTGCGCATCCGGCTGCAGCACGCCCAGTTCCAGGAACAGCACCCGCGTCCAGGCGTTGTCGCTGGCCTTGTTCAGGTGACGCAAGAGCTCGCCCCAGGGCCGGCCCTGGCGGCGTGCCAGCACGCGGCTGTTGACGGGCACATCGGCGCTGTTGATGACTTCGCGGGCCTGGCCAGCCCACGTGCCACCCAGGCCCTGCCACAGGCTGCGAAACAGGCGTTCGGCCAGTTCTGCCCGGTCCACCAGTTGCAGGCGCGTGCGCTGTGTGCAGCCGCGCGGAAAAGCGCCGTTCAGCGTGATCAGCGTGCGGCCGTCGGCGCTGCGGGCGGTGGTGGCGGTTTTCCAGTGATCGTCCCAGTCGGCGCAGCGTGCGTCGACCAAGGCCATGCGGCTGCTGTCGAAGGTGATGCCGTGGACGCGCGGCACGGTAGCAACCTGCACGCCGCTGTCGGTGGCACGCAGCTCCAGCGGCAGCAGGCCTTCGTTCAGCATCAACGCGTCTGGAATCACGTTGTAGGCAAACTCGGACGAAGTGTCGAACGGCACCAGCCCGATGTCCATGCGCGCCGGCTGGTAGCGCGTGCGGTCCACGAGCAGGTCGCCGGCGATGTGCTGCACGCCGGCCTGGCGCAGGTCGACCAGCAGCGCCCACAGCTGCGCCGGGCCCAACTCGACATCACCGCCGCCCTTGAGCACGAGCTGACCTTGCAAGGTGCCGTCCAGCAGCGGCGCCGTGCTGCGCAGTTCGGTGAAACCGCGGTGGTTGGGGCCCAGCCGGTCCAGCGCCACGATGCTGGTCACCAACTTCATCGCCGATCCCGGCTGAAAAGGCCGGCGCGCCTGGTGCTGCCAGACGCGGCCGCCATGGCCCAGCGGCAGCGCCACGGCGGCCAGCGCGTCTGCCGGCAGGCCGACGGCGCGAAGGGCTTCTTCGACGGCGGGCGGCAGGGCATCCTGCCCATGGACGCCCGGTGCGGTGGCCATGAGCAGCAGCAACAGGGCAACAGGGAAGCGGCGCAGCATCTGCACATTGTGGCGGGGCATGCGGCCCCGGTGAGAATGCCGCAGTGCACGCAGACCCCACCCCTTTCGCAGCGCCGGCCTGGCTGGGCCTGGACGCGGGTGGCACGCAGACACGCTGGGCGCTGGCCGACGGCCAAGGGCAGCTGCTGCAACAGGGGTCGGTGGCTGCACTGTCGGGCCTGCAGCTGCAGGACGTGGCCGGCCGCGCCGCGGTGGCCGCCACGCTGGCCCGGCTGTCTGCGGCTTGCGGCCCGGTGCACGGCGTGGTGGCCGGGGTGACCGGTTTCGATGCAGAACAAGGCCCGCTGCTGTGCCACCTGATCGCACGGGCGCTGCAGCTGGAGAGCTCGGCGGTGCGCGCCATGAACGACATCGAACTGGCTTGCCACGCCGCCTTTGCGCCGGGTGCGGGCGTCGTGCTGTACGCAGGCACCGGGTCCATCGCCGCGTTCATCGACGAACAAGGCACGCTGCACCGCGCTGGCGGCCGCGGTGCGCTGATCGACGATGCCGGCGGCGGGCACTGGATCGCACGCGAGGCGTTGCGCTGCGTCTGGCGTGCCGAGGACGCATCACCCGGCGCCTGGCGGCAGTCGCCGCTGGCGCAGCGGCTGTTCGAGCAGATGGGCGGCAGCGACTGGGCCGTCACACGCCAGTGGGTCTACGGCGCCACACGCGGCGAGTTGGGCACTCTGGCGTTGGCGGTGGCCCAGGCGGCAAAAGAAGACCCTGCCGCCATGGCCATCCTTCAGGCGGCAGGCGCCGAACTGGCACGCCTTGCACTGACGCTCTTTCACCGCCACGGCCGGCGGCCGCTGGCGCTGGCCGGCCGGGTGTTCGACCTGCACCCTGCGGTGCAGACGGCTTTGCAGCAGGCGCTGCCGGCCGGCACTGCGCTGCAGCAACTGCAAGAGCCGGCACACTGCGCCGCAGCGCGCATCGCAGCGCTTGCTGCGCGTTCGGCTTGAACAAGGGATCCTGCATGAGCCATCACCCCTGGCGGCGCCTGAGCTCGGCGCTCGGCACCGCGCTGCTCGTCGGCGGCTGCGCCACCCCGGTTCCAGCCCCGGTCACCACCACCGAAGGCGGCGTGCCCATCGACACCAGCCGCACGGCCGTGGGCCAGGACAGCCGCGCGCTGTTCCTGGTCATCCACTACACGGTGGCCGACTTCCCGATGTCGATGCACATCCTCACCAAGCAGCAGGTGTCGGCGCACTACCTGCTCAGCGACGAAAGCCCGCCGCGCATCTACCGGCTGGTGGACGAAAACCGCCGCGCCTGGCATTCGGGCCTCAGCGGCTGGAAGGGGCACCGGCTGCTGAACGCCAGCAGCATCGGCATCGAGATCGTGCACCCGGGCTTTCGGCTCGGGCCCGACAAACAGCGCATCTACCTGCCCTTTGCGCAAGCGCAGATGGACGCGCTGATTCCGCTGGTGAAAGACATCGTGCAGCGCCACCAGATCCGGCCCGACCGCATCCTGGGGCATGGCGAGGTGACACCGGCCTACAAAGAAGACCCCGGGCCCACCTTCCCCTGGAAACAACTCGCCGACCTGGGCATCACACCAACCCTGCCTGACGCCAATCGGGTGGCGCAGCAGCAGGCCCTGTTCGAGGCCCAGCTGCCCGATGCCGCCTGGTTCCAGGCCGCGCTGGCGCAGCACGGTTATGTCATCGAACGCACCGGGCTGTGGGACGAACAGACCCGGCGGGTGCTGATGAACTTCCAGATGCGTTACCGGCCGGCGGTGTCCGGCGGCCAGCCGGATGCAGAGACCGCCGCACTGCTGCATGTGCTGACCGTGGCGGGGCCCATCCCGGCTGCGCCATCGCCTTGACCCATGTCCCCATCAGCCGGCTGTTAGGGCAGACCGCCGGCCCGCGCGCGGCTAGCATCAACTGCATGCAAAGAACCTTGCCCGGGCTGCTGGCCGCTGCGCTGCTGGCAGGCTGCGTGGTCACACCGCCCCCAACCCCTTCATCAACTTCAACGCCCTCTTCTGGGTCCACGCCGTCCACCACAGCCGCGCCCGATGGCGCCGCTGCACCTGCACCGCTGGTCACTGCAGCCACGCCGCAGCTGGCCCCTGCCGACCTGCCCCCGCCAGCCCCGCGTGAATTCCGCGCCGCGTGGGTGGCCACCGTGGCCAACATCGATTGGCCCAGCAAACCGGGTCTACCCGCCGACACCCAACGCAGCGAAGCGTTGGCCATCCTCGAGCGGGCCCGCACGCTGGGCCTGAACGCCATCATCCTGCAGGTGCGGCCAGCCGGCGACGCACTGTACCCGTCGGCGCTGGAACCCTGGAGCGAATTCCTCACCGGCGAACAGGGCAAGCCGCCGCAGCCGGCCTACGACCCGCTGGCCTTCTGGGTGCAGGAAGCGCACCGCCGCGCGATCGAGCTGCACGTCTGGTTCAACCCCTACCGCGCGCGCCACTCGTCGGCCAAGACACCGCAGGTGGCACCCCACCTGGCGGTACGCCAGCCCGCACTGGTCAAACGTTATGGCGACCAGCAATGGATGGACCCCGGCGAGCCCGCCGCCGCCGCACACACGCTGGCCGTGGTGGCCGACGTGGTGCGCCGCTACGACGTGGACGGCGTGCACATCGACGACTACTTCTACCCCTACCCCGTCACCGTGCCCCCTGCGCCGGCCGCCAACGGCGTGGACGTGCCTTTCCCCGACAACGAATCGTGGGCCCGCTACCGCCTGGGCGGCGGCACGCTGGCACGCGACGACTGGCGACGCGCCAACGTCGACAGCCTGGTGCAGCAGATGCACGGCACCATCCACCAGATCAAACCCTGGGTGCGCTTCGGCATCAGCCCCTTTGGCGTGGGCAAGCCCCAGCGGCGACCGCCGGGCATCGTCGGCTTCAGCCAGTACGACAAGCTGTACGCCGACGTGGAACGGTGGCTCACCGAGGGCTGGCTGGACTATCTGGCGCCGCAGCTGTACTGGCAGATCACCCGCGAGGGCCTGCAATTCCCGCTGCTGCTGGACCACTGGGTGGCAGAAAACACCTTGCGGCGCCACCTTTGGCCGGGCCTGTTCACGAGCCTGGTGACGCAGGGCGCACCGCTGTCGCAGCGGGCCTGGGCAGCACAAGAGATCGTCGACCAGGTGCAGCTGCAGCGCCAGCGCGGTGAACGGGCCACCGGCCACATCCACTTCAGCATGGCCGCCTTGATGCAGAACCGCGATGGCCTGTCCACCCGACTGCAGACCAGCACCTACGCCCAGCCCGCACTGGTGCCCGCCACGCCCTGGCTGGACGACCAGCCGCCACCCGCGCCCACGCTGCGGTTGGCCGCAGCACGGGTGCTCATCCAGCCCGCCGCGGGTGAAGCCGCAGCGCGCTGGGCCGTGTGGCGGCGCAAGGACGGCGTGTGGGCTTTCAGCGTGCTGCCGGGCGCCGAGCGCAGCATCGACCCGGGCGGCGCCGACCGCGTGGCCGTGAGCGCCATCGACCGCGTCGGCAACGCCAGCGCACAACACATCCTGAGCCTGCCTTGAGGCTGCGAGAGGCCCCATGAAAACGCTGCGCACCGAAGAGCTTCACCCCGACCACCCGGGGCTGGACCGCTACGACACTGCCACGCTGGTGGACGCCTTCGTTGCCGACCAGGCCCAGGCCGCACTGGCCGTGCGCGCAGCCGGCGCGCAGCTGGCGCTGGCCGTGGACGCCGCCGTGCCACGCCTGCGCGCCGGTGGCCGCATCGTCTACGTGGGCGCCGGCACCAGCGGCCGCCTGGGTGTGCTGGACGCGGTTGAACTGCTCCCCACCTTCAGCTGGCCGCGTGATCGTGCACCCGCACTGCTGGCTGGCGGTGAAGGCGCGATGTTCCTGGCCGTGGAGGGTGCAGAAGACAGTCGCGAACAAGGTGCGGCCGACCTGCTGGCGCTGCAGCCCACGGCCCATGACGTGGTGCTGCTGCTGGCCGCTTCTGGCGGCACGCCGTATGCCGTGGGCGCGGCCGTTGCAGCGCGTGCAGCCGGCGCACTGACGGTGGGCATCGTCAACAACCCTGGCGCGCCGCTGGCCGCGGCCTGCGAGATTGGCGTCGTGCTGGACACCGGGCCCGAGGTCATCAGCGGCAGCACGCGCCTGAAGGCCGGCACGGCGCAGAAGATCGCGCTCAACAGCTTCAGCAGCAGCGTCATGGTGCGGTTGCACAAGGTCTACGGCAACCTGATGGTGGACCTGCGTGCCAGCAACAACAAGCTGGTGGCACGCGCACTGCGCCTGACCGTGCGCGCCACGGGTGCTGCCGAAGCCGACGCACAAGCCGCGCTGGCCGCTTGTGGCTCACGGGTCAAAGTGGCCATCGTGATGCTGAAAGCCGGCGTTGGCGTGGCGCAGGCCGAAGCACGCCTGGCCGCCGCCGACGGCAGCGTGCAGGCCGCTCTGGGCTGAACATGGCGGCCGGCGAACCACCAGGCGACCGTTTCCGTTCGCTGGACGTCTTTCGTGGCGCCACCGTGGCGCTGATGATCGGCGTCAACAACCCCGGCAACTGGAACGCGCTGTACCCGCCGCTGGCGCATGCACCCTGGCACGGCGTCACGGCCACCGACTTGGTGTTCCCGTTTTTTCTCTTTGCCGTGGGCAACGCGCTGGCGCTGGTGATGCCCGGCCTGGCAGCGGCCGGCGCGGGCACGTTCTGGCCGCGGGTGTTGAAACGCACGCTGCTGATCTTTGCCATCGGGCTGCTGCTGAATGCCGCGCCGTTCATTCGGTGGGACGTTCGTTGGGATGCTGCGGGCGAGCTGGTGTGGCGCGACTGGAGCACGCTGCGCGTGATGGGCGTGCTGCAGCGCATCGCGCTGTCATTCGGCGTGGCAGCAGCCATCGTGTGGCTGCTGGGCGCGCGCGCTGCGCTGTGGGCCACCGCCGTGCTGCTGCTGGGCTACTGGGCTGCGTGTGAGATGTTGGGCGCGCCGGGGGATGCCTACAGCTTGCACGGTTGGTTCGGCACCGCCATCGACAGTGCACTATTGGGCGAAGCCCACCTGTACCGCGGCGAAGGTGTGCCCTTCGACCCCGAAGGCCTGGCCAGCACCGCACCGGCGGTGGCCCAGGTGCTGCTGGGTTTCTGGGCCGGCCAGATGGTGGTGGGCCGGCGCGTGGACGCGGCCGTCGTCGCCCGTCTATGCCTGTGGGCCGTGGCGCTGCTGGTGCTGGGCTACGTGTGGCAGATGGTGATGCCCATGAACAAGAAAATCTGGACATCCAGCTACGTGCTGCACACCACCGGCCTGGCCATGCTGGCGCTGGCCCTGTGCATCCAGCTCATCGACATCCGCGCCCGGCCGGCCGAGATGCGCGGCTGGGTGCGCTTTTTCGAAGTCTTCGGCCGCAACCCGCTGTTCATCTTCGTGCTGTCAGGCCTGGTGCCCCGTTTCCTGGGTCTGCTGCGCTGGCAGACCGGCGTGGATGCACAGGGACAGGCGTTGTGGACCAGCCCGCTGCCCTGGCTTTACCAGACCGTGTTTGCCCAAATCGGCAGCGACCCGCGCCTGGGCTCGCTGCTGTACGCGCTGGCGCACCTGGCGGTCTACGCGGGGCTGGCGTTGCTGATGGACAGGCGGCGCATCTATTTGCGGGTCTGAAATACCGGGCGCAGCCGGTAGTGGCGTTTGCCGGCGATGTCCTGACCTTCGGGCGAGTGCGATGCTAGGAAGCCCGTCTCATTCGACCAACGAACGAAATCGAGACTGCTCATGCGGCTTGTGAAAGTCTGACTTCGCTGCGTGACGCCACGGTCGCTGTATGCCGTGCTGCCCGGCCCAGGCCATCGGGTACATTGCGGCGCTTTCGCGCGAGCAACGGCCTGGTCTTTGCATGAACACCACCGAACTGTTTCTCGTGGCAATGCTGATCGTCTTCACGCTGCCCTACCTGATTTGGCGGTTGGGTCACACCGAGTACTGGGCGCCACTGGTGGTGGTGCAGATCATCACCGGCATCGTGCTGGGCCCGGGAGTGCTGGGGGCGTGGCTTCCCGGTTACTACAGCGCCGTCTTCACGCCGGCCGTGATCCAGAGCCTGAACAGCGTGGCCTGGTGGGCGGTGTCGCTGTTCGTGTTCATCGCAGGGATCGAGCTCGACCTCTCGCAGGCCTGGAAACACCGCCGCGAAAGTGGCATCACCGCCGGCCTGGCGCTGGGCATGCCGCTGCTGCTGGGCTGCGGCGCAGCAGGGGTGATGCTGGATTTTTCTTCGGGCTGGATCGGCCCGCAGGCCCAAACTTGGCAATTCGTGGCCGGCGTGGGCATGTCCTGTGCGGTCACGGCGCTGCCGATCCTCATCCTGTTCATGGAAAAGCTGGACATCCTGCGCCGGCCCATCGGCCAGCGCATCCTGCGTTACGCCAGCCTGGACGACATTGCCATCTGGGGCGTGTTGGCGCTGATCCTGCTGGACTGGGGCCGCGTCGGCAAACAGCTGGCCTTCCTGGCCGCGTTTGCGCTGCTGGCGCTGCTGCTGCGCAAGCTGATGCTGCGCGTCCCAGAAAGCGACCGCTGGTATCTGGCGCTGATCTGGCTCATTGCCTGCGCGCTGGGCGCCGACTGGTGCGGCCTGCATTTCATGGTGGGCGCTTTCCTGGCCGGTGCGGTGATCGACGCCCACTGGTTCAACCAGGAGGAGATGGACACGCTGCGCCGCCACGTGCTGCTGGTGCTGATGCCGGTGTTCTTTTTGAGCACGGGCTTGCGCACACAGTGGGGCCTGCCGGGTGATGGTGGCGTGGCCACGGTCTTCATCGCCGGCGCCTGGCTGCTGCTGGCCAGCGTGGTGGGCAAGCTCATCGGTGTGCACGTGGCGGGGCGTGTGCTGAAGTGGCAACCGGGTGAGGCCAGCCTGATCGGCTGGCTGCTGCAGACCAAGGCGCTGATCATGATCATCTTTGCCAACGTGCTGCTGGACAAGCAGGTGATCACCAGCCAGACCTTTACCGCGCTGCTGCTGATGGCCGTGGGCAGCACCATGCTGACGGTGCCGGTGGTCACGCCGATGCTGCGGCGGCTGCAGGCTGTGCTGATGCGCAGCAGCTGAGAACGCAGCAGCTCAGCGGCTCAGCGGCTCAGTAGCGCGGGGCAGCGCAAGCCAGCGAAGCGAGCGCGCGGCGCCCCGCTATCCTTGGCCGCATGGACGCTGCCGACGACGAACCCCGCTACGCCTGGGTCGTGGTGTGGGCTTGTTTCGTGGCGCTGGCGGTGATCTTTGGTGTCTCGTATGCCTTCGCGGCATTCTTTGCGCCCTTCAGCCAGGAGTTCCAGGCCCGGCGCGCCGACGTGTCGCTGGTCTTCGGCCTGTCGGGGCTGATCTACTTCTTGCTGGGCGTTGGCGCGGGCATGCTGGCCGACCGCTACGGGCCGCGGGTGGTCACCAGCAGCGGCATGGTGCTGATCGGCGCCGGGCTGCTGGCCAGCAGCTGGGCCACGTCGCTGACGCAGGTGACGCTGGCCTACGGCATAGGGCTGGGCGTGGGCATCGGTCTGGTCTATGCGCCCAGCATCGGCTGCGTGCAGCCCTGGTTTCAGCGTCGCCGTGGCCTGGCCGCGGGCCTGGCCAGCGCCGGCATCGGTGCCGGCACGCTGGTGGTGCCCTTGCTGGCGGCCTGGGCCATCGACACGCTGCAATGGCGCACGGCGCTGCGCCTGCTGGCCCTGGGTGTTCTGACCGTGGGCCTGGGTGCCACGCTGCTGCTGCGCCGAGCGCCCGCGGCCACTGCCGGGCAGGCGCGTGCGGTCAGCGGCCACACGCTGGCCCAGGCGCTGCGCAGCCCACGCTGGCGCTGGCTGTATGCCATGACGCTGCTGGGCGCGCCGGCCATGTTCATTCCCTTCGCGCACGTGTCGGCCGCGGCACGCGACCTGGGCATCACCGACGCCCGGGCGGTGGGCCTGGTGGGCTTGATCGGCATCGGCAGCCTGAGCGGGCGCTTTGCCATCGGCGCGCTGGCCGACCGCATCGGCAGGCCCATCACGCTGGTCATGGCGCAGGCCTCGCTAGGCCTGGCCTTCCTGTGCTGGGGCGGCGCGGGCGGCTACGCTGCGATGGCGGTTTTTGCGCTGTGGATGGGCCTCAGCTACGGCGGCATCGTGTCTTTGCTGCCGGCCCTGTGCATGGACTTCTTCGGCGCGCGTGCGGTGGCCTCGATCATCGGCGCGCTGTACACCGGCGCGGCCTTGGGCAACCTGGCCGGGCCCTGGCTGGCCGGTGCGCTGTTCGACGCCAGCGGCAGCTATCGGGCCGTGGTGGCCGGCTGTCTGGTGCTGCAGGTGCTGGCCACGGTGGCGGCCTGGCGTGCGGTGCGCACCATCTGAACGGACAGCACGTTCACATGACATCTGCATGACAGTCACATGACGACCTTGTGCTGCGCTGGCGTTCACAGCGCCGTCACGAAATAGTCATCTGCGCTGACCAACATGACTCGGTTGTTCCCAACCCCAGGACCGAGACCATGCAAGAGCGCAGCACGCCCACCACCAGCTTTGTCGACCCCGATGATCTGCCCAACAACACCAGCGCCAACCCGCACTTCCAGCAGGTGCTGGACCAGGGCCTGAGCCGGCGCGGCCTGCTGCGCGGCGGCCTGGGTGGCGCCATGGCCGCCATGTTCGCGCCCCTGGCAGCGATGTCGCTGACAGCCTGCGGCGGCGATGACAACGACACCGTGCCGCCCAACGCCGGCGTGCCCCCGGCCGCCAACCCCACCGAAACGCTGCTGGGCTTTGCGCCCGTGGGCAAGACACGCGCCGACCAGTCCACAGTGGCCACGGGCTACACCGCCGCCACGCTGCTGGCCTGCGGCGACCCGCTGGCTGCGGGTGTCAGCGCCTACAAGAACGACGGCACCGACAGCAACTTCGCGCAGCGTGTGGGTGACTGCCACGACGGTGTGCAGTACTTCGGTCTGTCGGCCGCCAGCGCGCGTGACGACATGAGCAGCAGCCGCGCGCTGCTGGCCATGAACCACGAGTACATCACGTCCGTGTTCTTGCACACCGCCGGCCCCAGCGCACGTCCGCGCCCGGCCAGCGAAGTGGACATCGAGGTCGATTGCCACGGCGTCAGCGTGATCGAAGTGGCCAAGGACAACACCGGCACCTTCAGCTACGTGCAGGCCAGCACCTTCAACCGCCGCATGACGGGCAACACCGCCATCGAACTGTCGGGCCCGGCACGCGGCAACGCACTTTTCGTCACCAAGTTTTCCACCGATGGCACACGCACGCGCGGCTCGCTCAACAACTGCGGCAACGGCAAGACGCCGTGGGGCACGCTGCTGACGACCGAAGAAAACTGGAGCGGCTACTTCTTCCGCGCTGCGGGCGACCAGGCGCTGCGCAGCGCCAAGCTCAACACCAGCTTTGCACGTTATGGCCGCAACGTCACCGGCACCGCAGCCGCCAACAGCCGCTATGGCTGGGAAACCGCCGGCAGCGACGACAAGTACGCACGCTGGAACACCAGCCAGACCGGCGCCAGCCTGGACGGCAGCGACGACTACCGCAACGAGTGGTTCTGCCAGGGCTATATGGTCGAAATGGACCCCTACGATCCGGCCAGCACCATCAAGAAGCGCACCGGCATGGGCCGCTTGGCGCACGAAAACGGCGCCTTCGGCCTGCCCGTGGTGGGCAAGCCGCTGGCCGTGTACATGGGCTGCGACTCGCAGAACGAATACGTCTACAAATGGGTGTCCACGGCCAACTGGGTGGCTGCTGACGCCAACGCGGCCAACCGCCTGGCCATGGGCGACAAGTACCTTGACAGCGGCAAGCTGTATGTCGCCAAGTTCAACGACGACGGCAGTGGCCAGTGGCTGGAGCTGAACATCGGCAACAGCGCCATCGCTGCGGCCGCTTTCGGCTTCACCGACCAGGCCGAGATGTACATCCACACGCGCATCGCCGCCGACGCCGTGGGTGCCACCAAGATGGACCGCCCGGAGTGGGTGGACGTGCACCCGGTCACTGGTGAGATCTACATCACCATGACCAACAACAGCAACCGCCGTGTGGCACCCACCGGCAGCCAGACCCGAGTGGACGCGGCCAACCCGCGCGCTTATGCAGACGTGCGCGGCGGCACGACCACCTTGAGCGGCAACGTCAACGGCCACATCGTGCGCTTCAAGGACACCAGCCCCGAAGCCACCACCTTCACCTGGGACGTGTACCTCTTCGGTGCCGAGGCTGCGGCCGACCCGACCTTCATCAACCTGTCGGGCCTGAACGGCGACAACGACTTCTCCAGCCCCGACGGCCTGGCCTTCACCAAGAGCACGGGCCTGTGCTGGATCCAGACCGACGACGGCGCCTTCACCGACGTCACCAACTGCATGCTGCTGGCCAGCGTGCCGGGTGTGGTGGGCGACGGTGCGCCCACGACACTGAACTACGGCAGTGTCAGCGTCACCACGCCCATGGGCAAGAAGCCAAGCGCTGCCACGCTGAAGCGCTTCTACGTCGGACCGTTCGACTGTGAAGTGACAGGCCTTTGCGAAACGCCGGACGGCAAGACGATGTTCATCAACATCCAGCACCCGGGTGAAGACACGTCGGCGGCCGACCTGGCCGACCCCACCAAGTTCACCAGCCAGTGGCCATCGAACGGCGGCTACGGCGCGGGCAAGCGGCCGCGCTCGGCCACGGTGGTGATCACCAAGAACAGCGGCGGGCGCATCGGGACCTGAGGCTGATCGCATCCGGATCGGCTGCGGCAGCCGGCGGCTGACCGGAGCCACGGCGTGGCGGACCTGGCGCGGCTTTACTGCGCCAGGAATGCCAGCAGCCGCTCTCGCACCGCAGCCGTGTGCACGGGCAGCACCAGCACGTCACCCGGCTGCGACCACTGCAACAGCGCCAGCGCGGCGGCTTCTTCATCGGCTTCATGGGCCAGCTGCGCCGCTGGCAGGCCGGCTGCCAGCAGCGCTTGTTCCAGCAGGGCCGGCACCTCACCGGGTGCGCGGCCGCGCAGCATCTGCGGCAGTTCCTTGATCAGCACACGGTCGGGCTTGAAGCGCACGGCGGTGCGGGCCAGCTCGGTGATGGCCTGCTCGTTGCGGTTGCCAGCCTGGCCCAGCAGCAGGCCCAGACGCTGGGGTTTCAGCGCAAGCGCAACGGTCAGCAGCTGCGCCAGCCCGTCGGGGTTGTGGGCGTAGTCCATCAGCACGCTGGCGCCGCGGTGGTGCAGCGCCTGCAGGCGGCCGGGGTTGTCTTGAAGCTGCTGGCCAAATTGGTGCAGCACCTGCTTCAGCGCGTCCAGCGGCCAGCCCATCAAGGCAGCCGCCAGGGTCGCAGCGGCCAGGTTTTCGATGTTGAAGGCGGCCGCGCCGCCCAGGCTGAGCGGCATGTCGGCCACCGCGCCCAGATCGTGTGGCTGCCCGTGCAAGCTCAGCAGCAGCCGGCCCTGGTGGACGCCACAGGTGCTGCCGCCGTGCTGGCGCAGCACGTCCAGGATGGCGGTGCCGTGTTCCTGTGCAAACAGGCCCCAGCGCGCAGCCTGCGTGTGGGGCAGCCGGGCGGCCACACGCACCAGCGTGCTGTCGGCGCCGTTGAGTACCAGCGTGCCCCAGTCGGCCACCGCGTGCGCCAGCACCAGCTTGGCTTCGGCCACGTCTTCGACGCTGTGGATGCCGTACTCGCCCAGGTGGTCTGCACTGACGTTGGTGACCACCGCCACATCCGCCTGCTGCACCGCCAGGCCACGGCGCAGGATGCCGCCGCGCGCGGTTTCCAACAGCGCTGCCGTGACCTCGGGGTGGCGCAGCACGGCGCGTGCGCCGGCAGGGCCGGCGTAGTCGCCGCTGGCCACCGTGCGGCCGGCCACGACCACACCTTCCGTGCTGCACAGGCCGGGCACGTAACCCGCCGCCTGCGCCATGGCCGCCAGCAGCCGCGTGGTGGTGGTCTTGCCGTTGCTGCCGCTGACCAGCACCTTGGGCACCGCGTGCAGACGATTCCACGGCACGTCCATGGGCAGCGGCAGCGCGGCGCGCGCGTAGACGACGCTGCCCGCGCCTTCGCCGATGGATACCGTGTCGTCGTCTTGCAACAAGGGCAGGCCGCGCTCGGCCGCGGCGGCCACCAGACGGGCCACGGGGCGTGACCGCTCAGCCGC
This sequence comes from Burkholderiales bacterium, assembly GCA_038204775.1. Taxonomy (GTDB): domain Bacteria; phylum Pseudomonadota; class Gammaproteobacteria; order Burkholderiales; family Burkholderiaceae_C; genus Rubrivivax. The sequence goes on from JBBRCN010000026.1 coordinate 46,015, forward strand.
TGCGCGTGCCCGGAAGTGCGCCACGGGATCGTCGTCGGCCGGATGCGCCGTCGCAAAGCCGGCCTCGCCCTGCGCCGGATGAGCGGCACAGGCGCGCTCCCATGCCCATTCGTTGACTTCGGTGGCGGTGAACAGCGTGTCCGGCGGCGCGACAAAGGCCAGCATCACGCCGGCGGGCTCATCTGCTGACCGTGACATTTCACAGTTAGGCACGTGCACACGCGGCGCCGGTGAGGGCCAGCCCAGCGCCAGGCACATGGCATGAACCTGCGCCATCCAGCGGCCGTGTGTCGCGCCGTCATGCGCAGCCGGGCCCAGCGGCACCAGCACCACCGCAGGTGTGGCGCTGCTGCGGTTGGGGCCCGTGAGGCGGCGGGATTCTTCGAAAGCGTGCGGCGCTTCGTCGTGGGCTTGCACCGTCAGGCCTTGTTCATCAGTCGGCGGCTTCGCCCACGAAGCGCAGGCCGCGTTCGTCGCGCACGAAGCCGGCTGCCAGCGGCGCGCCTTCGTCGGGCACCGCGGTCTCCAGGCTGGGCTCGGGTGCTTCTGCGCGCGGCTGCCTGGCCGTCGGTGCACCGCGCGCCAGCGTGGCTTCTGGCTTGAACTTGATGACCTGCTTCCAGCTGCGCGTCAGCGCGTCGGCAAACACCAGCAGCAGGTCACCCGGCTGGCCCATGCGCAAGGCCGCGTCGATGGCTTCCTGCTCGTCGGGGATGATGGTGATGGCGGCTTCGGGCACGCCCTGTTCGCGCAGCACGGCAGCAATCAGGTTCGGCACCTCGTCGCTGGCGCGGCCACGCAGGCTGTCGTCGCGCCGGCAAATGTAGTGGTCGAAGCGGCCGGCCACCGCCAGCGCGATGTCGCGCAGGTCTTCATCGCGCCGGTCGCCCGGCCCGGCCACCACCACGATGCGGCGGCCACGCACGTCCAGGCGGCCGGCCAGGTCGGCCATCACACCCACCGCATGGGCGTTGTGCGCGTAGTCGAATATCACCTTGAAGGGGTGTTCGTCCCACACGTTCATGCGGCCCGGTGCCTGGAAGAAGGTGCTGTCGAAGGTGCGCAGACCCTGGCGGATGGCGTCCAGCTTGATGTCCAGGCTGAAGGCCATGGCGGCGGCAAACATCGCGTTCTGCACGTTGTGCATGGCGCGGCCTTCCAGGGTGGCCGGGATCAGGTGCGTCCACATCAGCGGGATGTGCCGGCCCTTGTCATACAGCGTGATCATCTGGCCGTTGACACCGGCTTCCAGTGCACAGGCACGGCCGCCCGCGCGGATGTGCTCACGCACCACCGTGTGCTGCGGGTTGACGGTGACGTAGCACAGCGCCTTGGCGTCGGTGTGCGCAGACATGCGGATGACGTTGTCGTCGTCGGCGTTCAGCACGGCGCAGTCGCGCGCCACCTCGACGACGATGCGTTTGACCTCCGCAAGTTCTTCCAGGGTATTGATGCCTTTCATCCCAAGGTGGTCGCTCTTTACGTTGAGCACCGCGCCGACGTTGACAAAAGGCACGCCCATGCCGGCGCGCAGCAGGCCGCCGCGCGCGACTTCCAGCACCGCCATGTCGATCTTCGGGTCGGCCAGCACCATGCGGGTGGCCACCGGGCCTGTCATGTCACCTTCCACGGTGCGCTGGCCGTCGATGTAGACACCGTCGGTCGTCGTCAGACCCGGTGTGTAGCCGGCCATCTTGGTGACGTGCGCCAGCATGCGCGCCGTGGTCGTCTTGCCGTTGGTGCCGGTGACGCAGGCGATGGGCACACGCGAAGCCACGCCGGGCGGAAAGAGCATGTCGATGACGGGCCCGGCGGCATCACGCGGCGTGCCTTCGCTGGGCGCCACGTGCATGCGAAAACCCGGCGCAGCATTGACTTCGCAGATGCCCGAGCCCTTGTTCTCGGCCGACTTGTAGCTTTCGGTGATGTCGGGGCACAGAAAGTCCACCCCGCCCACGTCCAGGCCGATGGCGGTGACGGCACGCACGGCCATCTCGCGGTTGTCGGGGTGGATGACGTCGGTCACGTCGGTGGCGGTGCCGCCGGTGGACAGGTTGGCGGTGCTGCGCAACAGCACCTCGTGGTCCTTGGCCGGGATGTCGTCGGGCGACAGGCCCTGGCGGTTGAGCATCACGTCGGCCTGCGCGTCCAGCTCGATGCGCGTCATCACCTTCTCGTGGCCGACACCGCGCCGCGGGTCCTGGTTGACCAGTTCCACCAGTTGCCGGATGGTGTGTGCACCGTCGCCAATCACACGCCCCGGCGTGCGCCGCGTGGCGGCGATGAGTTCGCCGTTGACCACCAGCAGGCGGTGGTCCTCGCCGCTGAGGTAGGTTTCGACAATGACGCTGCTGCTGTGGTCTGCCGCTGCCGAGAAGCCGGCGCGCACCTCGTCGGGTGTTTTCAGTCCGATGGAAATGCCACGCCCGTGGTTGCCGTTGAAAGGCTTGGTGACCACCGGATAGCCCAGCCTTTCGGCCGCGCGCACGGCGCGGTCGGCGCTGCGCACCAGCTCTTGCTGCGGCACCGGCAGGCCGCAGTTGGCCAGGATTTTGTTGGTCTCTTCCTTGTCCTGCGCCAGTTCCACCGCGATGTAGCTGGTGCGGCCGGTGACCGTGGCCTGGATGCGCTGCTGGAACTTGCCGTGGCCCAGCTGAATGAGGCTCTGGTCGTTCAGGCGCAGCCAGGGGATGTTGCGTTCATCGGCCGCCTTCACCAGCGAAGCCGTGCTGGGGCCCAGGGCGCGGCGCTGCGCGTAGCGGATGTAGTCGGTGCGTGCGCTGGCCCAGTCCCAGTCTTCGGGCACGCTGCCTTCGGGCCGGATGGCCTCTGGCAACAACGAGCACAGCAGCCGGATCGCCAGTTCACCCGCTTCGATGCCTTCGTCGCGCTGCGCGTATTCGTACACCACGGTGTAGACGCCGCGCCGGCCTTCGATGCTGCGTGTCTTGCCGAAGGTGACGTCTTCGCCGGCCACGTTCTGCAGTTCGATGGCCACGTGTTCGAACACATGGCCCAGCCAGGTGCCCTGCTGCTGTTCGGCCACGTCGCTGTCGCCGCGCATGCGGCGGATGAAGCCGCCCGCCAC